>JANOIQ010000573.1:0-1819 GCA_031407835.1 Chitinophagaceae bacterium | reverse complement strand
TGGTGATACACTGGAACAGATTGATTTTACCAACTCTATAAGAAATGCGCAGATCAATCATGGCATTGACAGTTTTCAAATGCGTGAGGATGACCTTGAGATAAGAGAAACAGATTTCAAAACACAAACGTCTACGGTGTTAATGATTGATATTTCGCATTCCATGATTTTGTATGGAGAAGACAGAATTACACCAGCCAAAAAAGTAGCAATGGCTTTGAGTGAATTGATCCAGACAAGATATCCAAAAGACACATTGGATATTGTGGTGTTTGGTAATGATGCATGGACCATTGAAGTGAAAGACCTTCCTTATTTACAGGTTGGTCCCTATCATACCAATACAGTTGCCGGTTTGCAACTGGCGATGGAAATTCTTCGCCGGAGAAAAAATCCAAACAAACAGATCTTTATGATTACAGATGGTAAACCCACCTGTTTGAAGATTGGAAAGAAGTATTATAAAAATAGTTTTGGATTGGATCGTAAAGTGGTGAACCGTTGTATCAATCTCGCTGCCCAATGCAAGAAGCTGAAAATACCGATCACAACATTTATGATTGCTACTGATCCCTACCTGCAAAAATTTGTACAGGAGTTTACAGAAACCAATCATGGTAAAGCATTTTTTGCTTCATTGGATAAATTGGGTGCATTTATATTTAAGGATTTTGAAAGCGGAAAGAGGAAGACGGTTTATTAAGGCTTGCCGGGAAGATCAGTAAGGCGGGAAGGAAGAAGAAAAACACAACCTATGTATACGCTGACTGAAAAAGAAGAATGGCTTTGTAAAGAAATTGTGGATTGTGCTTTTAAAGTGCATAAAGAATTGGGTGGGGGCTTATTGGAAAAAGTGTATGAAGCCTGTCTTTGTCACGAACTTGCCAAAAAAGAAATACCTTATCGCAGACAGATGGAGCTGCCCATTTATTATGATGGGTTATATTTTGATGAAGGATTGAGAATAGATGTTCTTGTTGACAATACAATAATCTGTGAACTGAAAGCAGTAGAAACTGTAAATAAACTTTGGGAAGCACAAATTATCAGTCATTTAAAAATGACTCATTTACATGTTGGCTTCCTGATTAATTTTAATGTATCCCTGATAAAAGATGGAATCAGGAGATATAGTATAGAATAAAAATGGGATTTCCGTCTTCCCGACTTACCGGCAATGAATACAAGTATGACATTAGGCGAATTAAAGAAGAGTGGTTACAAACCAAAAAGCATCAAAGAAGAAGTGAGGCAAAACTTAATTGCAAAACTTCAGCAAAATGAAAATGTATTTGAAGGTATTCTGGGTTATGAAGATTCAGTAATTCCTGATGTAGAAAGAGCACTGCTTTCACGACATAATATTTTATTCCTCGGTTTGCGTGGACAGGCCAAAACAAGAATGGCCCGTTTAATGACCGACCTGCTGGATGAATATATTCCGGTAGTTGCAGGTAGTGAAGTAAATGATGATCCATTTCATCCTATTTCGCATTATGCAAAAGAGCTCATTGCAAAAGAAGGTGATGCAACAAAGATCGAATGGATTCATCGTTCACAACGTTATGGTGAAAAACTGGCAACACCTGATGTAAGTGTAGCTGATCTTATTGGTGATATTGATCCCATTAAAGCAGCGAACATGAAATTGAGTTTTGCTGATGAACGTGTGATCCATTACGGCATCATTCCAAGAAGCAACCGTGGTATTTTTGTCATCAATGAAATTCCCGATCTGCAGGCACGCATCCAGGTTTCATTGTTCAACATATTGGAAGAAGGAGATGTGCAGATCCGTGGCTTTAAACTACGTTTGCCT
>JANOIQ010000572.1:0-1549 GCA_031407835.1 Chitinophagaceae bacterium | reverse complement strand
TGGTGATACACTGGAACAGATTGATTTTACCAACTCTATAAGAAATGCGCAGATCAATCATGGCATTGACAGTTTTCAAATGCGTGAGGATGACCTTGAGATAAGAGAAACAGATTTCAAAACACAAACGTCTACGGTGTTGATGATTGATATTTCGCATTCCATGATTTTGTATGGAGAAGACAGAATTACACCAGCCAAAAAAGTAGCGATGGCTTTGAGTGAATTGATCCAGACAAGATATCCGAAAGACACTTTGGATATTGTAGTGTTTGGTAATGATGCATGGACCATTGAAGTGAAAGACCTTCCTTATTTACAGGTTGGTCCATATCATACTAATACAGTTGCCGGTTTGCAACTGGCAATGGAAATTCTTCGCCGCAGAAAAAATCCAAACAAACAGATATTTATGATTACGGATGGCAAACCTACCTGTTTGAAGATTGGGAAGAAGTATTATAAAAACAGTTTTGGATTGGATCGTAAAGTGGTGAACCGTTGTATCAACCTTGCTGCACAATGCAAGAAGCTGAAAATACCGATCACTACATTTATGATTGCCACCGATCCTTACCTGCAAAAATTTGTACAGGAATTTACAGAAACCAATCATGGCAAAGCTTTCTTTGCTTCATTGGATAAACTGGGTGCATTTATATTTAAGGATTTTGAAAGCGGAAAGAGGAAGACGGTTTATTAAGCCCCTCCAACCTCCCCCGGAAGGGGAGGCTGCCAATACACTTACCTGTCTTTTCGAAGAAGTTGATAAAAGTTAATATTGCTGATGTGATAGAAATTAAAGGTTGTAGTTGTACAACAGTACCGCTCCCTCTCCTCTGGAGAGGGAGAAGGAGGGTGAGGCCAAAATAGAAATAGTAAAATGAAATATAAAAGCATTATGAATGAACAACAAATAAAAAACCTCGGCGAATTAAAGAAGAGTGGTTATAAACCAAAAAGTATCAAAGAAGAAGTGAGGCAAAACTTAATTGCAAAACTTCAGCAAAATGAGAATGTATTTGAAGGCATACTGGGTTATGAAGATTCAGTAATTCCTGATGTGGAAAGAGCATTGCTTTCACGGCATAATATTTTATTCCTTGGTTTGCGAGGACAGGCCAAAACAAGAATGGCCCGTTTAATGACCGACCTGCTGGATGAATATGTTCCGGTTGTTGCAGGCAGTGAAGTAAATGATGATCCATTTCATCCTATTTCGCATTATGCAAAAGAGCTGATTGCAAAAGAAGGTGATGCAACAAAGATCGAATGGATTCATCGTTCACAACGTTATGGTGAAAAACTGGCAACACCTGATGTAAGTGTAGCTGATCTTATTGGTGATATTGATCCCATTAAAGCAGCGAATATGAAATTGAGTTTTGCTGATGAACGTGTGATCCACTACGGCATCATTCCAAGAAGCAACCGTGGTATTTTTGTCATCAATGAAATTCCCGATCTGCAGGCACGCATCCAGGTTTCATTGTTCAACATATTGGAAGAAGGAGATGTGCAGATCCGTGGCTTTAAACTACGTTTGCCT
>JANOIQ010000560.1:0-14085 GCA_031407835.1 Chitinophagaceae bacterium | reverse complement strand
TTTTTAGCTGTCCTCATTTTTTTTATTCTTACCCAGCAATGGACTTTACAGGCTGTATCTCCGGAAAACAGAAAAATGGTACCGGGAAATGTATGGCTCCAATTGATTCCCATTTTTAATTTTTACTGGCAATTTGTTCTTGTTAATCGCATATCCGAATCAATTGCTCTTGAATATGATCGCTTGAATATTGAACGAAAAGAATTTTATCCAACAAGAGCTATTGGAATGGCAACCTGGGTACTTTACTTTATTACATTCATACCTGTTATTAAATCTTTTGCAAGCCTTGCCTGGATAATATGCTTTATCATTTATTGGGTAAAGATGAATGAATGCAGAAAAAAAATCATTGCTAACAAGGGAAATGATCTGCTCGATGCAGAAAGGGAATTATTAAATCAGCAGGTAAATTAACTATTGAATTTTCTTTCAGGTATAAAGTTAAATCAGGAATATGTTTCCTTAAACTCAACTCCAAACTGCTTTAACTCTTCCAGTACCGGTTCGTATATTTCTTTTTTTGTGGGGATATGTAATCCTTTCAGCTTTATTTTTTCTTCAAGGATGAGTTTAGCCGCAATACCCAACGGCAGGCCAACTGTTTTTGCCATAGCAGTTCGTAAACTGTCTTCACCTTTTACTACTAAAGAAGAATTGATTACTGCTTGATGGCCATTGCCTGTAGTATATTCAATTTGATGCAGCATCACAATCATGTCCCTATCTCTTGGCTGCAATGCCAGTTTGTGTTCAACTATGTATTGTAAAATATCAGCACTTGATTTTACATGTGCAGGTAAGGCATCATTGCTTTCTGTTTCAAGAAATGCAAACTGTTCTAAAATAAGTTCATGTACAGCTTCTGCAACATAGAGTTCAAGATACATCCGCAGGCTAAGGTCTCTGCCTTCAACATTTTTCAGTTTACCTGCAAGCCAATCATGATAGGTTTTGTACTGGGTAATTTCAGCAGCATCGTTTTCATTGGTTAAACCTAAATCAACTACCACATCCCAGCCTTTGCAAAAATCAGCATAGCGTAAAGTGGTTCGGATAAATGTTTCAGCTTCCTGCAATTGATAAAGAGGTATATAACTCAGCGAATCACGGTTGGGATACCAGGCTAAGGTTGGTAACTCATCCACCTGTAATTGCTGACAATCTTCAAACACATGTGCATATTCTTTACGAATGATTTCATTCTTTTCTTTATAGGCAGCACCTGCCTGTCCGGCCATTACAATATTGCGTGGGTTCCAGCTGATTTTATAGTGCCAGGGATTGTCATCACTTTCAGGAGCAACCAACCCACCGCAATGCGATTTAAAAGAAGTGATCTTTCCTCCCTTTGAACGGATATCATCAAATAATTGCATGGCACTCATGTGATCAATACCTGGATCAAGCCCCATTTCACATAGAAATAATAATTCCTTGCTGTTAATCTCTGCTTCTAAATTTCTGATAGCCTCATCAACATAAGAAGCATTGAGTAAATTTCTTCCAATGGCTACACAATCTTTTACCACATGAATATGAAGAAAAGGAGGGAGTAGTGAAATAACAATATCAGCAGTTTCAATCAGTATTCTTCGTTCATCAGCATCCGTTACATTTACTTCAACCGCCTGCGCATGTATATGATCACCCAGCTTAGCCTGCGCCTGCTGCAGGTTACTGTCGGCTACAATCAGCTTCCAGTTTTTTTCTGCACAGGTATTTTTCAGGTAGTCAATTAATACAGTCGCTGATTTTCCGGCACCAAATACAAGAATCGTTTTCAAGAGAATAATTTATAGCAAGATAGAAGAATTCGTCAATTTAAACTGATTTGGGTGTTTGGCGTTCTATCAATAAATTTGCTGCTCTTAAAACAAAGTTATTCAATGAGAACAATAGCCATGCGTGAAGCCCTGCGTGAAGCGATGCAGGAAGAAATGCGGAGAGATGAGAAGGTTTTTCTGATGGGAGAGGAAGTTGCAGAATACAATGGTGCCTATAAGGTGAGCCAGGGCATGCTGGATGAATTTGGTGCAAAACGTGTAATTGATACACCCATTGCTGAACTTGGTTTTACAGCAGTGGCTGTTGGTGCAGCTCAAAATGGACTCAGACCCATTGTTGAATTTATGACCTGGAACTTTGCAGTACTGGCTTTGGATCAGATTTTGAATACTGCTTCAAAGATGCTGGCCATGAGTGGTGGACAGGTTGGTTGCCCGATTGTGTTTCGTGGAGCCAATGGATCTGCAGGTCAGTTAGGAGCACAGCACTCAACTGCATTTGAAAGTTATTATGCAAATATTCCGGGACTGAAGGTGATTTCTCCTTCTAACCCATACGATGCAAAAGGGTTATTGAAAGCGGCTATCCGTGATGATGATCCGATTGTTTTTATGGAATGTGAAGTTTGTTATGGTGATAAAGGTGAAGTTCCGGAAGGTGAGTACATCATTGAAATTGGTAAAGCTGATATTAAGCGCCCTGGTCGTGATGTGACCATTGTTTCGTTCAATAAGATGATGAAGATTGCTTTAGGTGCAGCTGAAGAACTGGCCAAAGAAGGCATCGAAGCCGAAGTAATTGATTTAAGAACCATTCGTCCACTTGATTGGTTCACTATTCTTGAGAGTGTGAAAAAAACAAATCGTTTAGTGATTGTAGAAGAGCAATGGCCTTTTGCTTCTATTTCATCAGAAATTGCCTATCGTATTCAGAAAGAAGGATTTGATTACCTGGATGCGCCTATTTTACGTATTACCAGCAGCGATTCACCTATGCATTATGCCCCAACATTGGTAGGTGCTTATTTGCCCGATGTGCCCCGCACCGTGAAATTGGTTAAGGACGTTATGTACATGAAAAAGTAAAAATCAATGCTCAGATAAAGATAAAGCCGGTCAAAAATTGACCGGCTTTATTGTTTTGGACAAATAAATGCCCTTATAATTTTTTTTTTAAAAGATTTAAGGCATATTTGCTACGGTTTTTCATAGGATATTGGATTTTAAACGAAGCTGGATTTCTATCCGGCTTTTTTTATACAATAACCTTTAGCTGCGCCATAGCACAGTAATAATACCGGAGCATGCCTTTAAATTTGTTTAAGATATTAATCTAAACCCCCAACAAATAAACGAAGCGTACTTAAAATAAGCCATACCAGACCATACGTGATAAATACCAGTGAAAGCCCTAACGCTGAGATCTTAACGGTTAACTTCCATACCGGTTGTGTAGTGATTGAACTTAACTTCATAAGAATTGGTTTTAATATGTATCAAAGATAGATGGACTCTAATTCCTGTGCAATAGGAGAAAACCTGTATTTTAAACTGGAATTTACTGAAAGCAGATTATCTCCAGCTACGTAGTTGGTTAGCGTAAAAAGTCCACTCAGGGGTGAAAATCATGCTGTTTTCAGGCACTTTGTACCATGGGCTCAGGTCTTTTTCGGTTAAATTTTGCAAAATGTGGATGTCCTGTGCCGGCATATAGCTTTGGGCCAGCAGAAAAATCAGTTCCCCGGTTTTCCTGTTCCTTGCAATATCAACAACCAATACGGCGTGACCGGGAGAGCCTCCTTTAATCAAAACATCGCCTGCAGCTAATTGATTCCATGGTTTTGTTACCAGTTCCTTTTCCAAAGACATTGTTCCGCACATGCCAAATACAGTTTCGAGATAAGATTGCCAGCCCCTGTTCCTGTAATGATCCCAGCAATATTTCTTCCCGGCATTGTCACTGAAACAAACCGGCTTCTCCATCTTTTTAAGATATTCAGCTCGTAATCTCATTACTGCATCAGCACATTGCTGTAAATCTCTGCTGCCAACACTTACTTTTAAAACGGCATACTGCGCCTGCTGATTATTCTTCGGATTGCCATCAAAGAGATAAACTGTTTTGTCGTGTTTTAATGCCTGATTGCGAAGAAAGTTTCCGAAACTCTCTGCAGCAAGTTCAATACGTTCATAACCCGGAGGCAATGTGATTTCTTTAATTGATCCTGGTGCTGTACCGATGATTTTTAATGATGAAGCAGCTGAATGATTTCCGTTTGTATAATTGAAAAGGAATGAAAAGAAAAATAATGACCAACTCATTGTTGCATGGTTTTTGGTTAGCTTTGAAGCAATTGATACTATTTTCCACGCAAGAATTTGTTAAACCATATTATGAGCAGCATTTTAATTATTGATGATGAAAAAGCAATCAGAAAAACACTCGGTGAAATTCTCTCTTACGAAGGCTACCAGATAGACGATGCAGAAAACGGGGAAGAAGGATTAAAGAGAATCAAAGAAAAAAATTACGATGTGGTATTATGCGATATTAAAATGCCCAAGGTTGATGGTTTGGAATTTCTCGAAAAAGCAAGAGAGAGCAACCCTGATCTGCCCATCATTATGATATCAGGCCATGGCACAATTGAAACAGCTGTTGAAGCAGTAAAGAAAGGGGCCTTTGATTATGTAGCCAAACCACCCGATCTCAACCGTTTACTCATCACCATCCGTAATGCCATGGATAAGCAGATACTGGTAACGGAAACAAAAGTGCTTAAACGAAAAGTGAGCAAGGTGCAGGAAATGATTGGCGACAGTGCTGCACTGAAAAAAATAAAAGATACTATTGATAAAGTTGCCCCCACAGATGCAAGAGTTTTGATCACCGGTGAAAACGGATCGGGTAAAGAACTGGTGGCAAGATGGATGCATGAAAAAAGCAACCGTTCAAGCGGACCAATTGTAGAAGTAAACTGTGCCGCTATTCCTGGCGAACTGATCGAGAGTGAATTGTTCGGTCATGAAAAAGGATCCTTTACTTCAGCTATTAAACAAAGGATCGGCAAATTTGAACAGGCAAACGGTGGTACTTTATTTCTTGATGAAATTGGTGATATGAGTTTAAATGCGCAGGCCAAAGTATTGCGTGCATTACAGGAAAGTAAGATTACAAGAGTAGGAGGTGAAAAGGATATCACCGTTGATGTACGTGTTATTGCTGCTACCAATAAAGACCTGCTGAAAGAAGTAGAAGCAAAGAATTTCCGGTTGGATCTATATCACCGGTTAAGTGTAATCATTATTCATGTTCCTTCCTTAAACGAACGCCGGGAAGATATTCCATTACTCACCGATCATTTTTTACAACAGGTGGCTGATGATTATGGCCAGGCTAAAAAGTTAATCGATAAAAATGCAGTAGAAGCATTACAAAAACATAACTGGAGCGGTAATATCCGTGAATTCAGAAATGTAATTGAACGACTGATCATCTTATCAGGTAAAACAATTACAGAAGAAGATGTATTTAGTTTTGTGATTCCCAGAGTATGAACCGGAGAGTTTACTGTATCAGCGGATTAGGTGCCAATGAGCAGGTGTTTTCAAAACTCAATCTGCCCGGTACAGAACTGATTATTTTAAAATGGCTGGTTCCAAAACAACATGAATCCTTTGCTGACTATTCCAGCAGGATGTTTGAGCAGGTAACAGAAGAAAATCCTGTACTGTTGGGTGTATCTTTTGGCGGGATGACCTGTATTGAAATGGCCAATCAATTCCCCGTACGAAAGCTGATTCTTATTTCATCCATCAAAACAAAGGAAGAATTGCCTCTGTGGATGACTGGAACAGGTAAGCTGCATCTGCATCGATTAATTAAACCCCGGCCGCATCCCATACTTTATCCCATTGAGAATTTTTTTCTTGGTGCTGAGAGCAGGGAGGATAAACAAATCGCCAATTCATTTAGAAAAGAAGTAGATAAAGATTACCTGCAATGGGCTATACATCAAATTGTGAGCTGGAAGAATGTAACAATTCCACAAAACTATATACATATACATGGAACTGGGGATCGGCTTTTTCCAATCAGGAATGTAAAAGCTGATTATGTTATCCGGAAAGGCGGGCATTTCATGGTGTATAATAAAGCTGGTGAAATCAGCACCATCATCAACCATGAACTGGAGTTGATTTAGTAAATGCTGTTAAATGAAACAGAATATTTTCAACATCAATTCAGCGTACAAAACCGAAACCCTTACTTTTGTGACCATTAAAAAACTGAAGCATGTCGCTAAACGAAATCCTGTGGATTTTTATCATTAACCTCATTATTCTGCTGTTACCCGCTATTGGTTTATCCGGTATGTTTAAAAAAGCAGGAGTAGCTAGCTGGAAAGCATTTGTACCTTTTTACAATCTATGGGTCATGACAGAGTTGGCCGGTATGAAAAAATACTGGTTCTTCCTTCAGTTTATTCCTATTGTTGGATGGTTTATTGCGGTGGCCATTTTAATTGAATTTGTAAAAACATTCGGCAAGTTTAAATTCTGGGAACATACGCTTACTGTGCTGGTTTCATTTTTCTATTTCATGTACATCGGGTTTAATAAAACGGATAAATACCTGGGTGAGCAGGCAATCATTGCGCACAAAAAATCAACTGTAAGGGAATGGGTTGATGCAGCTATTTTCGCTATTGTTGCTGCCGGTCTTATCCGCATGTTTCTGTTTGAAGCATATGTAATTCCAACACCATCGATGGAGCGTTCCTTAATGGTGAACGATTTTTTGTTTGTAAGTAAAACAGCTTATGGTTCAAGAGTACCCAATACACCACTTGCCTTTCCGTTAGTGCACCATACATTACCCATTGTAAAAACAAAATCCTATCTGGATATTATCAATTTAAAATACAGACGCTGGTTTGCAACACCTGTTAAAAGAAACGATGTAATGGTGTTTAACCTGCCCGTTGGTGATACAGTGATTAATGATGAAGAAAACTTCGGTTCAAAAATCACCTATTACGATGCTATCAGAATGTCGGGCGGCGACAGGCAAAAGGTGTGGGATAACTACAGTGATATCATCATTACAAGACCGGTTGATAAAAGAGAAAACTTTATCAAGCGTTGTGTTGGTATTGCAGGCGATACCTTAGAAATTAAAAATGGCGTTGTGTATATTAACGGAAAAGTGAATGATATTCCACCGGCATCCGAAACAAACTATGAATTAAGAACAAAAGGCCAGCCGCTTGATTTTGCGATGCTGGAAGAAGAATACGGAATTCGTGAAGCAGCAGGTGAAATAAGAGGTTTTGGAAATAACATCTATGAAATATTTTTAACTAAAGAACAGGTGGCTATTTTCAGCAAGTTTCCTTATGTTGAATCAATTAAACCTGTGCTGTCAATTTACGATAGCAAGGGGAGTGCAGGGGGTGAAGTGTTTCCTTACGATACAACTTATTGCAAGTGGACAATTGATAATTTCGGGCCATTGTATATTCCAAAAAAGGGTGCAACTATTCAGCTCACTCCTGCTATTTACAGCCGCTACGAAAGGGTGATCCGCACCTACGAAGGCAACAGTTTTGAAATGAAAAATGGCAAGTTCTTTCTGAACGGAAAAGAAACAGACCGTTACACATTTAAAATGGATTATTTCTGGCTCATGGGCGATAACAGGCATAATTCACTGGATGCCCGTTACTGGGGTTTTGTTCCGGAAGACCATGTGGTGGGCAAAGCTTCTCTCATTTTCTTCAGCTGGGATAAAGGCCCGAGATGGAAACGGATTTTCCGTGCAATTAAATAATTACCGTATATTTGATACCGAGCTTTTATGATGGATCCTCCGACATGTTCGGGGGATTTTTTGTCGCATACCTTAAGGGCATATGAGATCAGAAAAAGCAAACAAATGGCCTGATGCCAGTATAAAAATTGAACTATGAACAAACAGGAGTATCATTTCGACTACGAGGTATATGATTCAATTGATGACCTCACGGAAGAAGACAAATGGCTGTTAGATGAAGCCAGGGAAGTAACCCAGCATGCATATGCGCCTTATTCACGTTTCCAGGTAGGATCAGTTGCCAAACTAAGCAATGGCGAAATTGTTGCAGGCAGCAACCAGGAGAATGCATCGTTCCCCGCCGGTTTATGTGCCGAAAGAGTAGTACTTGCATCGGTTTCATCTCTGTATCCAAAAATGCCTATTGAAACAATTGCTATCAGCTATTTTAATAACAATGGGGAAAGCAATCATCCCATAACTCCCTGTGGAATTTGCCGGCAGGCATTGCAGGAGTTCAGGGAAAAAACAAAAGTTCCCATTCGCTTAATTCTCGGCGGAATGCACGGTAAAGTGTTCATCATTCCTGATGCAGCAATGCTGTTGCCTTTATCATTTACCAGCATGGATCTCAGAAGTTAAAAAAGGGTTGATTGTTTACCGACAGCTTTGGATTCATGTTCCAATAACCATTGCTTGCGGTGAAGTCCGCCTGCATAGCCGGTTAATTTACCGTCAGCACCAACAACTCTGTGGCAGGGTATAATAATGGCCAGCGGATTTTTTCCATTGGCTGATGCTGCTGCACGAATGCTTTTTACATTTCCCAATCGTTTTGCCATGTGGAGATAAGTAATGGTTTCAGCAAATGGAATCTTTACCAATTCTTTCCAAACTGTTTGCTGAAAATCTGTTCCTGATGGATGTAATGGCAGATCAAATTCTTTTCTTATTCCTGCAAAGTATTCATCGAGTTGCTCGATGGCCTTTTTCAAAACTGCTGATGAAGTTGTTTCTGTTTTGGTAATGGGCGAATCATTGATAAAGCTGGCTACAGTCAGTTGTCCATCTTCTTCCTGCAACTGAATGATGCCTATTGGCGATGAATAATGAACAGTATGTATAAGTTTATCAGCCAATTCTTCCTCCGTTTTTAACCTGCTTATCGGGTTTCAGTAAAACAACTTCATTGTGCTCATCATAAATTCCCAATACAAGGCATTCACTGAAAAAGTTTGCAATTTGTTTAGGTGGAAAATTAACAACAGCAACAATCTGTTTGCCTGTTAATTCTTCTTTTTTATAATGATGGGTGATTTGCGCCGATGAACGTTTGATACCCAATTCTCCAAAATCAATAGTTAATTGATAAGCAGGTTTTCTTGCATTGGGAAAATCAACTACTTCAAGAATTGTTCCTATGCGGATTTCAATTTTCTCAAAATCATCCCAGCTGATTGGTTCACTCTTCATCCGATTCATTTAATTGCGAGGCAAGTGTGAGCAAATCATTTTTCTTATAAAGTTTCTTTTCATCAGAGAAACATTTTGCATATTCTTCCAGCATCAGCTGAATAATGCGTTTGTTGCCGATTGGTTTGAAATAAGAAGCAGTAGGGGTTACACTGATGCGTTTGAAATAGGTTTCAACATCTTTGTGCGAAAAGATCTGTCCGCTTGCTCCATCAAGGTAAAACTGAATTTGTGCAGGTGGAAAATCGTTATCAGAAACAATTTCAGGGTCATCATCGAAATACGCCATGATGAATTGTCGTGGAATATTAATCATGTGCATATTAATATCCAGCAAATTTGCCAGGGTAATGAGCAGGATTCCCATCGAAACGGCATTTCCTTTTTTTGATTCAACCAGTTTATGAACAAGGAAATCATCGGGTTGGGAGTAATTGATTTCTGCGCCTTTAATCTTGTAATAATTAAACAGGATATTATTGAGTACATTAATTTTTTCCAGGGAGGTTAAAAAACTGTTGAGCTCTAACCAGATGTTGCGGCGTATTTTTTCCAGCTCCTGGAAGTGAGTGGAAAGGTTTAAATCAGGGTATTGATACCGGCTAATCAGTAAAGCACCCGTAAACAGGTCGTGTTCTTTATCTGTTGACCAAGCCTGCAAATCAACCTGCAAATCACGGAAATGCAGGCTGTGAATCAGCATTTCAATTCGTTCCTGTATTGCTTCATCAGGTGTTGTTTCCCACAAATGCTCCAGGTTGGGAATGATCTGTTTGCCAAATGAAATAATCCGTTCACTCACAGTTGAATACACTTCATTATCCGGATCGTCAATCAGGTTGAGCAGTGCAGTAATCTCGTTTGTTTGTTCCATGAAAGGGTTTTACAGATATACGATACCGTAAATCTGTGTTTTAAATTGCAAAAACTATGAAACTTTTCTAAAAAAAGTTGTTCACAGCGATGTGGATGAATAAACCGGCTGTTTTTAAAAATACTGCTTCCTGTTATACAGACCGAACTAAAGGTTATCACTTACGGGTACACTGTGTATTCATCAATTTCCTGAAATCATACAATGAAAGCGATTGCTGGCGGTATAATAGTGTGTAATATTAATCTACCAACAGAAATAAAGACAATATCCTAAAAGAGAACCTTTAAATCCAAAAACCTGTCTCAAAATCTGATCCACTATGAAAAAACCACTGGCTTCTGTACCCAATGGATAACGGACAAGAAATAGAACAATTTGAAGCCAATATTAAGAGTCCTCCGGTAAAACGGGGGACTTTTTCTTTTCATGATGTTGAAACCAGCAGCATCCTTTCTTCAGGTAACATTGCAATCTTAATTTCCCTAATTTTAGTTTCAGTAAAATTTATACCAAAATCATTATGAGAAGGAATCAACGATTTGCAATTGGTGCATTTATCATGTGTTTGTTACTGAGCAGCCAGTTGTCTGCAGCGTATGCAGGTAAACCCAAGCGGGAATTTTATCAGCTTACAGTTTATCATTACAACACCGAAATACAAGGGAAACTGATTGAACAATATCTTGAAGCTGCATTATTACCTGCACTGCATCGTGCCGGTATCAGTAAAATAGGAGTGTTTAAAGCAATTGCCAACGATACGGCAGCCGATAAACTGTTGTATGTATTGATTCCGGTTAAAAACCTGGAGATGATAACAGTAATTGATCTGAAACTGAAGAAAGATGCTGTGTTCAGTAAAGCAGGTGAAGAGTATATCAATGCAGTGTACACAAAGGCACCTTATAACAGGAAAGAAATTATTTTATTACAGGCTTTCTCACTGGCCCCTGAAATGCAGTTGCCAAACCTCACTGCTGCTAAAAAAGACAGGGTATATGAGTTGAGAAGTTATGAAAGTGCTACGGAAAAGATTTTTCAGAACAAAGTGCAGATGTTTAATGAAGGGGATGAGATAGGGCTGTTTAAAAAACTCAATTTTAATGCTGTGTTTTATGCTGAAGTAATTGCAGGAAGTAAAATGCCCAACCTCATGTACCTTACCAGCTTTGAAAATAAAGCTGACAGGGATGCACACTGGAAAGCATTTGGAGCTGATCCATTCTGGAAAAAACTTTCTGCTATGCCGGAATACAGAAACAATGTATCACATATTGATATTACATTTCTACGCCCTGCTGATTACTCAGATTTTTGAACAATGAATAATGAATATGGTTGAAGGTATGCCATACTTCAACCGTTTTTTTTCATTTCATCAACCTTCTGATAAGTATGGCATACCTATCACCTGCCAAAGTATTGCATTCAATAATAGAAAACTCATACTCATTAATGAGCATTTTTTCCAAACCTGTTTATTCCTGATCGAAAGCAGGTAAATTTGATGGCCCGTTAATGAACGATTATATGGAAAAACGAGTAGAGCAATTAGATAAGGATTTCGGAGGACTTCTTTTTTACAATCATACTGCCATTCACCAGGCACAGTTAATGGCTTATTCAACCGATGCATCGGTGTACCAGGAAAAACCACTGGCTGTTGCCATTCCTTCAACGGTTGCAGATATCCAGGTACTCATCCGTTTTGCCAATGAAAACAAAGTAACATTGATACCAAGAGCAGCTGGTACATCACTTGCAGGGCAGGTTGTTGGCAATGGAATTGTGGTTGACATCTCCAAATACTTTACACAAATCCTCGAAGTAAATACAACAGAGAAATGGGTTCGTGTTCAGCCCGGTGTTATCAGGGACGATCTCAATTATCATCTCAAAGAATATGGTTTGATGTTCGGTCCCGAAACATCTACTGCCAACAGGGCCATGATTGGTGGTATGCTCGGCAATAATTCCTGCGGACTGCACAGTATAGTATGGGGATCGGTAAGAGATCATATACAGGAAGTAACAGCCTTGTTAAGTGATGGATCAGAAGTCATCATTAAAGCAGAAGAACTTCAACTGCATCAGCAACCGGCAACACTTAAAGAAAAAATAGATAACAATCTTTATACATTGTTAGCTGATGAAACTAATCAGCAGCTCATCAAAACAAATTTTCCAAAGGCTTCTGTCAGCAGAAGAAATACCGGTTATGCATTAGATAGTTTGCTGAGTATGCAGCCTTTTGATAAAAATGGAGAAGTGTTCAATCTTTGTAAACTTCTTGCAGGATCAGAAGGCACTCTGGCTTTTGTTACTGAAATAAAAGTAGGGCTGCTTGATTTACCACCAAAAGAAATTGCAGTGGTATGTATTCATTGCAATTCCATCATTGAATCGCTGAAAACAAATATTGTTGCGCTGAAGCACAAGCCGATGGCATCGGAGCTCGTGGATAAATACATCATGGACTTTACCATTCATCATCCCGAATACAGCAAGAACCGTTTCTTTATTGAAGGCGATCCTGCTGCTTTACTCATGGTTGAATTTATGGATGATGATGCAATAGTGGTAAAACAAAAAGCAGAAAAGTTAATCGCTTCGTTGATGAATGAAGGATTGGGTTATGCTTATCCTGTTTTATACAATGAGCAAACCAAATATGCATGGGAAGTACGGAAAGCAGGATTGGGTTTATTGCGTAACCTCAAAGGCAATGCACAGCCAGTTAATTTAATTGAAGACTGTGCAGTAAGTACCGATGAACTGCCTGCTTATATTGCTGATCTGCAACAGGTACTCATCAAACACAAAGTCAATGCATCATACTACGCACATGCAGGAGCAGGCGAACTGCATGTAGAACCAATGATCAATTTAAAATCAGCAGAAGGATTAAAAACCTTCCGCAACATTCTTGCAGATACAGTTGAACTTATAAAAAAATACAAAGGTTCTTTATCGGGCGAACATGGTGACGGACGTTTGCGTGGTGAATATATTTCAACAGTAGTAGGAAAGGAAACCTATCAATTGTTTCAGCAGGTAAAACAAATTTTCGATCCCAATAATATTTTCAATGCAGGAAAGATCACCGCAACGCCTGCCATGGATACACATTTGCGTGTACAGCAAAAGACGGCAACAAGAGCTGTTACAACTTCATTTGATTTTTCTAACGATGGTGGAATATTAAGTCTTGCAGAGAAATGCTCCGGCTCCGGTGATTGCAGGAAGATGCCCATCAGCGGTGGAGTGATGTGCCCGAGTTATATGGCAACACGTTTGGAAAAAGATACCACGAGAGCAAGAGCCAATCTCTTACGTCAGTTTTTAAGTAATGAAGTAGATGAGCAGCCATTCAATCATAAAGAAATTAAAGAGATCATGGATCTCTGTTTAAGTTGCAAGGGATGTAAAACAGAATGTCCGTCAGGTGTTGATGTGGCAAAGATGAAAGCAGAATTTTTACAGCAGTACTATCATAAGAACGGAGTTCCGTTCAGAGCTAATCTGATTGCCAATTTCAGCAAACAGATGAAGCTGGTATCAATTGCTCCCTGGGCCTTTAACTGGTTTTATGGTATTGAGTTCTTCCGTAAAACAGCTAACCGTTTAGTTGGTTTTCATCCTGATCGTACAATGCCGAAACTCAGTAATCAAACCTTACTCTCATGGTATAAAAAACATAAACCTGCATCATCATCCAACAAACGTGTTTATCTTTTTTGCGATGAGTTTACCAATTACAATGATGTGGAGATTGGTCAAAAAACAATCTTATTGCTTGAAGCATTGGGTTATGAAGTGATCATACCAGCACATGTTGAAAGCGGAAGAACCTATTTATCAAAAGGATTGGTGAACAAAGCAGCCGTACACATCAATAAAAATATTCAGTTACTGAGTGATGTGGTAACAGCACAAACACCACTCATCGGTATTGAACCATCGGCCATTCTTACTTACAGGGATGAATCGATTGATCTTGCCACGGAAGCTAATAAACAAAAGGCAACAGCGCTTGCTGCTTCCTGTTTTACCATTGAAGAGTTTATTGCCAGTGAAGCAAAGGCAGGATTGATTGATCATCATTTATTCACAACAGAAACAAAGAGCCTGCT
>JANOIQ010000540.1:0-29175 GCA_031407835.1 Chitinophagaceae bacterium | reverse complement strand
AGCGATTCAAATAGGAATGAAAGGAGCAGTTTTGCAGAAGTTTTGTACAGAATGGATAACCAAGATTGAAGATATAACTGACTTTGTAAAGGCAGAGTATCAAAAAATGGGCAATAAAAAATTCGATGAAGTAATTGTTCCGTTCGAAGAGATTCTTGAATTGAATGAACCTGAAATCGAAAAGAGAATAGGCATTTTAAAGTAAATAAATGAAGATCGAAATTATACAGACAGACATTACAGCTCTTTCAATTGATGCAATTGTGAATGCTGCCAATAGTTCACTAACAGGAGGAGGAGGTGTAGACGGTGCCATTCACAGAGCCGCAGGTCCGGAGTTAAGAGAGTTTTGTATTACGCTTCGGGGCTGCAAAACTGGTGAAGCAAAGATTTCACCCGGATTTCAGTTGCCAGCTAAGTATGTAATTCATACGGTAGGCCCTGTTTGGAATAATGGAACTGAAAATGAAGAAATGCTGCTGAGCATGTGTTATAAAAACAGTCTGGAATTAGCTGTAACGCATAATGTCAAAACGATTGCTTTTCCCTGTATCAGTACCGGAGCATATCGCTTTCCTTTTGAAAAGGCTGGCTTGATCGCCTTAAAAGCGGTTGATCTTTTTCTAACGAATAACGATACCATTGAAAAAGTTTATCTGGTAGTATTTGGACAAAAAGAATTACAGCAATATGAACGGGTTCTCAAAAGTTATTTTAAATGAAACTAATTACATTATATCGTCCTGTTGGTCAGAAAGAACTGGATTTAGTAAAGGATTCAGGGAATAAAAGATTTCCACCTCGCCTGGAATGGCAACCAATTTTCTACCCGGTTATGAATCAGGCTTATGCTGAGCAAATTGCATTTGAATGGAATACAAAAGATGAGTTTTCCGGATATGCAGGTTATGTAACTGCATTTGACATGCCAGAAGAATATATTCAGCAATTTCCTGTACAGAATGTCGGTGGAAATATTCATAATGAACTTTGGGTTCCTGCAGAGCAGTTAGAAGAATTCAATAACAAGATCGTAGGTGAGATAAGAGTTGTTAACTCATTTTATGGCGAGAAATTTAAACAGATATGAAATACTCATTACGATGGTTGCAATCTGAAATTGAAAAAGGCGTACACTTTGAATACCTGTTCTTCTGGGGTCATAACCCTAAGAAAGAAGCTGTGGTTGACAAATCCTGCTATAGTCAATGGTATCCTGCACCATTTACAGTTAATGATATCAGTTATGCAACTGCGGAACATTGGATGATGGCTAAGAAAGCATTGTTGTTTAATGATGAAGATATTTTTCAAAAAATCATAGTAGCTGAAAAGCCAGCCGTAGCAAAAGCTTTGGGTAGGGAAGTCAGAAATTTTGATTCAGCAGTCTGGGATTCTTCTGCCTATTCAATAGTAGTAGAAGGAAATAGACATAAGTTTTCACAAAATGAAAACCTTTTAAAATTTCTGTTAAGTACAGGCAACAAGGTACTGGTAGAAGCGAGCCCTGCTGATTCTATTTGGGGCATTGGTTTGCCGCAGGATTCAAACGAAGCAATGAACCCATTTCGTTGGAGAGGTACAAATCTGTTAGGGTTTGCCTTGATGGAAGTGAGAGACAGTTTAAAATAAGAGTTATGGAAAAGCAATTAAAACAAATCAGTAAGTTTATGAGCCTCGTACTCCGGCATCAACCGGAGCTGATTGGCCTTGAACTGAATGAAAATGGATGGGCAAATGTGAATGAGCTGATTGACAAAATGAAAACAAAAGGAGTTGAGGCTGATTTTGAACTTATTAATATTGTTGTAGAAACAAACGATAAAAAGCGTTTTGCCTTTAATGAAGACAAGTCGATGATTCGTGCCAGTCAGGGACATAGTATAGAAGTAGAACTAAATCTACCGGAAGTGGATCCACCAGAATATTTGTTCCATGGTACAGTACAAATTTTTGTGGATGTTATTCAAAAGGAGGGATTGAAAAGGATGAGTCGTCAACATGTTCATTTAAGCAAGGACAGGGACACAGCAATAAAAGTAGGAAGCCGCAGAGGCAAACCTGTGATCTTACTGATACAGGCTGCCAAGATGCACGCAGACGGATATAAGTTTTATTTATCTGAAAATGAAGTGTGGCTTACTGATGAAGTGCCTGTTCATTACATTCAATTTTAAATATGAGCAGAACATTAGTTATAGGAGATATTCACGGCGGATTAAAGGCATTGATGCAGGTAATGCAACGGGCATCGGTTACAAAGGCTGACACACTTGTTTTTTTAGGTGATTATGTTGATGGCTGGAGTGAATCAGCTCAAACAATTGATTTTCTCATGAAATTGTCAGCAAAGCAACCTTGTATTTTCATTAAAGGCAATCATGATGCATGGGCCGAAGAATGGTTACGAACAGGTGCAGCTGAAAACAAGTGGTTGTTCAATGGAGGAGAAGAAACAAGAAGCAGTTATGAATCATTTGATGATATTGAAAAGCAACAGCATCTTAATTTCTTTGAGCAAATGAAGATGTTTTATACAGATGAACAAAACCGGTTGTTTATCCATGCGGGATTTACATCTATGCACGGTCCGGCACAGGAATTTTATTCAACCAATTACACATGGGATAGAACGCTTTGGGAAATGGCCTTAACAATGGATAAGCGTATTCAAAAAGATTCTTTGCTGTTTCCAAAACGACTAAAGCTCTTTTATGAAATTTATATCGGTCATACGCCCACTTTGTTTTATGATGTAAGCATACCAATGCAGGGCTGTAATGTATGGAATGTGGATACCGGTGCTGCTTTTACCGGCCCCCTTACAATTATGGATGTTGACAGCAAAACATTCTGGCAGAGTGATCCGGTGAAAGATTTTTATCCCACCGAGAAAGGAAGGAATAAGGATTAATACATTGTCCTGTGTAAACTATCACATCCTTTTCCTTACACATGTTGCTTTATTTGAACTTTCAGGCGAAGGGCAAATACCTAATCAGTAAGACCAGAAAATCATTTAATTATATAGGGTAATGTGAACCTAATTGCATCTAAAAGGAAGAGATGCCGCATATGAGATGGTCCATTCCGAAAATGATAAAGGATGCATAGAAGAAAAGGAAGAATGGATAAGGAAGAAAGTATATACCCGCTTTGTAGTATTTGATTAGAAAAGATTGAGTCATATCTTTCAAATCCAATTCACAATTCGAAGTATAAATGAAGCCATTGACGTAACAATGGGAAAAAAAACATTTTTAAATGAGGTTTTTCCCATTTTCAGAAATAAGGCATTGGTTAATTTCATTTAGAGATTGTAAATGATCAACAAAAAAAGTAAGAAAAATATTTTGCTGTGTTAAATATGGTCATAGGTGTGACAGAAATAATCATAAGTGTGCATTTCTATGGAGATGCCGGTTTGTATGAAATTAAGAGTACGTAAAAGTTAACAATATTTTTTTTTTAGAAGCATTGTTTATTTCAGTTTTGATAATTATACTTGTTCTCGAATAACATTCAAACACGATTGCCTAATCTATGCTTAATCAATATGGCCCTAACACAAAAGCTATCATAGTTTTTTTGAAATTGTTAAGGGTGAAAATTAATAATGCTACAGTAAATGAAACACTTCAAAATCATCCTGATTGGCCAACTTTTTTAAGTTTAAGTGATTCGTTAACTAAATGGAATATTCCAAATGGTGTAGGAAAAACCGACGACACAGAGATTGATCAAATACCAACTCCATTTATTGCACATACAAATAATCAAGAGGCACCTCTTGCAATTGTTACAACTGTAACAGATAGCACTATCGTTTATTACCTGAAAAACCATAGCAAAACAAATACTGATAGCAGAGAAGATTTTTTAAAAAAATGGAATGGTGTATATCTTATTGCAGAGCCGAATGAACATTCTGGGGAAACTAATTACGAAGCCAACAGGAGAAATACTTTTTTCAGCTCTTTAGTTCCTGTATGTGCAATTATTACAATAATTGCAATATCGTTTCTTTTGCTGTATAAAAATATCGGCGTGGCTAATAGTTCTTTGTCTGTGACCGGTATTTACCTGCAATATATCCTGTTGTTGGCAGGTATATCAGTTGCAACCCTTTTGCTTTGGTACGAAATAGATAAGAATAACCCCTTGTTGCAAAAAGTATGTACTGGGATTACCAAAGGCAATTGCAATGCTATACTTTCTGGCAAACAATCGAAAGTATTTGAATGGCTTAGCTGGAGTGAGGTCGGGTTCTTTTATTTTACGGGAGGACTTCTTTTAATGATTTTCATGCATGAGAAATCTCTCAGCATATTAGCATGGCTTAATATATTGGCGTTACCTTACCCAGTATTTTCTATTTACTATCAATGGCGGGTTGCAAAACAATGGTGTGTGCTTTGCCTTGCAGTGCAGGCTTTACTGGTTTTAGGAGGCATAAATGTAATTGCCAGTGGTTTCCTGTTTCCCTTGCCAAATCTATCTGTTTCTTTTCTTTTAAGTGCTGCTTTGTTGTATTTGCTACCTGTTTTTATATGGTATACATGTAAGCCATTTGTTTTGCAGTTACAGCAAGCAAAGAATACGAAACGGGAATACCTGCGGATTAAGTTTAACACTGAAATATTTGAGACTCTTTTAAGAAAACAAAAACAAATTACCGTACCTACAGATGGGTTGGGTATCGATCTGGGAAATCCGAATGCTGCAAATATCCTGGTGAAAGTGTGCAGCCCCTACTGTAGCCCTTGTGCAAATGCACATCCTAAAATTGAAGAGTTACTGGAAAAAAATTCAAATCTTAAAGTGAAGATAATATTTGCTGTACCTAATAAACCAGATCATTTTGCATTTAAACCTGTTAGTCATTTGCTGGCGATTTCAGAACACAGCGTTCATAAAAATCATATAAAACAATCGCTTGACGATTGGTATAAGGCTGAAAATAAGGATTATGATAAGTTTGCTGCCAAGTATCCAATGAATGGTGAATTAACTGAACAGGGAAATAAGATAGAAGTAATGGACAAATGGTGTGATGCAATGAAAATTGAATTTACCCCTACTATTTTTATAAACGGAAACCAACTCCCCGAAGCATATAGCATCGAGGATTTACAATATTTTCTCCTTGACAATCCTTCAGGAAAGTAAAGGATACCTTTTTCTTTTGGAATAGTTCCCCGGAAGGAAATGCTCAGCGGAACGAATCTTGCGAAGTACAAGCAGGATGTTGAGCAAAGCCAAAGTCTGAAAAGCTCAAACTTACAGGCAAAATCAATTGTTAACTTTAAAACAAAAAAATGCAAACACAAAAAATGAGTCTTGCCAACATCAAAGGAAAGTTGAGCCGGGCTGAAATGAAGAATATTATGGCGGGTAGCAGTGCTATTGTTACAAAATACCAAGCTTACTGTACTGACAATGGAACGGTTTGGTGTTCCGTCACATTAAGTTGTAAACAATGTTTAGCAACTTGTCCAGGGACTCTTCATACTGGAACATGTAAAGTACAAAGTGCATGAGATTGTGAGATTATATAGTATTAATAATTAAAATATAAAATTGCGTAGTTTATAAAGTTGTAGCAAATGATACTGCAACTTTATTTTCTAAATCATTTCCCTTTAGGGTCTAAAAAATAAGAAAATGAAGAAGTTAATATTAAGTATAACAGTTGCTTTCCTTATGCATTCTGTTGTTACGGTTGCACAAGTTAATAATGGGAATAAATTTTCCGCAGTAATAAATTTCACTGATTCTATTATTAATTTATCAAGTATAACTTACAATCATGGAGTTAGATTCAATGGAGTATTTGATACACAAGAGGGAGAAGTAGAAGGAAAAGTTTATTTTAATAAAGATAAAACAGAAATTGGCAGGGTTGAATTTAGTGATTTAAAAGGTAATAATAAAACTTGTTATTTTATTTCGCACAACGAATTAATAGTTGTTGAAAGTAATGAAATAATATTAGTAAACTTTCAGAAACAGGTATTTCAAGGACAATGGAGTACTAATGATAATATTTATAAAGTTGATTTTGGAAAGCACAAAGATTACTTTAATACAATAAAACGTATGTATAGTATTCAATAGTTTACTAAGAACCTTTTTCTTTTGGAATAGTTCCCCGAAAGGAAATGCTCAGCGGAACGAATCTTGCGAAGTACAAGCAGGATGTTGAGCAAAGCCAAAGCCTGAAATGCTCAAACTTGCAGGAAAAGCCAATTGTTAACTTTAAAAAACAAAAACAATGCAAACACAAAAAATGAGCCTTGCCAACATAAAAGGAAAGTTGAGCAAGGCTGAAATGAAGAACATTATGGCAGGCAGTAGTACTTATACCGGTTGTGTATGTACTGGCGGCGCAACTGGAGCTTGGTATTATACCAGTACGCCTAGTTGCTTTCAATTAACTCAAGATAAGTATAATTATTGCAGAAGCCACACGGCACTATGCAATGTTGCTTGTCATGTGTAATACATTTTTACAAAGGGTATCTAATTTAATATTAGATACCCTCCTAACATCTTTGTATGAGAATAATATTAACATATTTCTTGTTCTTACAAGCAATTCAGGGCCAATCTAGTGTTTCAATTAGGGGTACAATTTATGGCACTAAAGAAGAGTATATACTTTATTCGTTGCCAATTGATGGCTTCTGCAACACATTAGTTGATGAAAAATCAAAACTAAGTGTAAAGGATTCAGCAATGTGTTTTAACCTTAAGTTTGATATAAATGCCCCCATATTTATAAAAATGCAAATTGAGAATTTACCTATCTGGCTTATAGTTGAACCAGGGGACTCAATAGATTTAACCATTAATATTGAAAAGTATAAGGAATCAATCGAAGGATTGAAAATTAAAGGCAATAACAATGAAGCTATTATACTATATAATGAAATGTATATAAACCCATATAATAATTATAGCGAACTGAATGATCTTTTTAGGAAGGGGGTAGTAAATAATAGAAACTTAATATTGTTTGTAACTCAGATTGTCAATAAACAAGTACTTCCGTTTAAAAAAATCCGTGATGAAGGCAGATTAACAAACTCCATATACAAACTTATATATATAAAGTTGCAAGCCTCGATATTTAACCAAACTTTGCGTGACATGGACGAAAGCCAAAAGTTTATAGGTGAGAATTCATCAAAAATTAGGGATAGTCTAAAAGAGTCTATTTTCTCAGTGTTGAACCCATTAGATACTATTCTCAATAAAGTTGTTGGGTCTGAATTTTATCAATATCAATATGCTGATTTTCTTTACAAAAAACATCTTGCTAAAAATTCAGTGAACATTCCCAAGGATTCATTGATTATGGTTGAAAAAAATACAAGTTTGTTATTGTCTAAATTTTTTGTTCCAATGTTATTTATTCCCGATGTCAAAATCAGACAAAATGTTTGGGCAAAGTGGTTATATATGGGGGCTGAAACCTTCAAGGATAAGCTCTATATCGATGACTATAATTTGTTTAAACTGTTTTTCCCCTTAAGCGACTATAATGAGATATTAAAAGAAATTGAAAAAAGTAACGTGGCATGGATTGATGAGCAAACGTCCAGTGACACAAATAGTTCAAAAATAGTATTCCTTAAAAGTGGGAATACGATAAAAACAATTAAGGAGTTAAGAGCACTACTTCCAAATGGCTATGTTTATTTGGATATTTGGGCGACTTGGTGCATGCCATGTCGGCAAGAGTTTTTGTCTTCTAGAATGTCAGATTCTATGTTTAATGCAAATAACATCACAAGAGTCTATATTTCTATTGATGACAAATATAGTAGTAAGAACTGGGAAGAGATTATTTTTAAGTATAAACTACGAGGATACCATTTAATTGCGGGGCCGAGCTTATTGAAAGAACTTAAGCTACAGATTTTTAGATCTGAAAAAGACGTGTTGATACCTCGTTATTTTATAGTTAATGAAAGTGGTGGTATTGTTGATCCAGATGCTCCTAGGCCTTCTGATTATGAAGGGCTACTAAATAGCTTAAGAAAGTACCAGGTAGTTGATAAATGATTTTTGTAAAAAGTAAAAAGGAAATGCTCAGCGGAACGAATCTTCCGAAGTACTTGCAGGATGTCAATATAATCTTAAACAAAGAACCAGCAGTGGCAAACTATTTTCATTAATGAAATACAAAACCAGTGCTGATTTAGTAAGCCATTTATGAAAATTTATTTCAAAATTGCAGTTATTTCTTTTTTTACTTTGTCAATATCTGGATTAGGATGTAAAAATAAAAGCACTGAGGGTATAACTCTTAAGCTGGACTCTGTTTATTTAGATACGACGAAAAAAGCGGGCATGTTTAAAGACATTGTCGTTCTTTCGAAAGAATTTGACAAGACTTTAAATAGAATAGTAAAAATAAAAGGGATAATAGAAATTTCCGAAGCATTGGATAATAGCAGAAAGAATATACCCATACTTGTTGAAGTAAATTTAAAGGGAGAACAAAAAAGTGTTCGAATTGACACTGATCGGGACAGTAGCTTAACTGATGAAGCTGAATACATTATTGGTAAAAATGAAGAGTTGATAGCTCTTCCAAATATGAAAATCTCTGATGGTAAGAATGATAGAATTATGACACTATATGTAAAGCCAATGCAAAGCGGTCTGTTTTCTCCAAAAGATAAGTATGATATTTCAATGATTGGATTTTCTTTTTTAGCGATTCGCCGAGCTGCCACAGTTACTTTTAAAAACAAGTATACAGTAAATGTAACAAATGTATCCGAGGGAAAATATACATCATCTGGTACATATATTTATATATCTGAACATCCAGAACCTAAAGGGAAACCCATATTATATATGGTTGGTGATGTTATTCACATCGACAGAAACATGTTTAAAATAGGAGGCATTGATTCAAGTGGTTTTACGTTGGAACTTGTAAAAATCGGAGTAGACGAAAAGCAATTTGGAATACTGGAAGGAGATTATGCACTTCCTATAAGCGGTACTGATGTTTTATCGGGAAAAGAGATTAAAATAACTGATGAACCAGGCAAGTTTACGCTTCTTGAATTTTGGGGCACATGGTGCGCACGATGTATGAAGCTTTCCGATGATGTTATAAAATTGAGCATTGAGCATAGAAGAAATTTAAAAACTATTGGTATCGCTGCAGACCCCTCTGAAACGAAAGTTAAAACGTATTTGAAAGAGAAAAAGACACCCTATCCTAATATATATGAGAAGATGGACGCCGCAATATGTAGCCAATATGTTGTCAGAGATTTCCCTTCTTTTATCCTAATTGATAGTGATGGGAAAATTATATTTAGAGGAGCTGGGTTGGATTACTTCTTGGACTTGAAAGAAATAATAAAAAGCAAAATAGTAAATTAATCATTTTAGTGCAAAGTCATACATCAATCGCAGTTATTAGTTGTTGGCTGGGGCAATATCCTTGGTATCTACCTTATTTTATTCATTCATGTACGTATAACCCAGACGTTGATTTTTATATTATTACCGATAACGAGCAAGAAGTGCCTTATAAGCCAAAAAATGTAAAAATTATTTATAGACCACTTAATGAAATTAAAATAGCTGCTTCACAAAAATTGGGGTTAAATGTAAATATTGATAGTGCCTATAAGCTTTGTGATTTCAAGCCAGCCTATGGTTTTCTTTTTCCGGAAATTATTAACGGATATGATTTTTGGGGGCAAAGTGACCTGGACATAATATGCGGTAATATCAGGGAGTTTATAACACATGAAATGCTCAATACTTATGACTTCATCAGCCTCCGTCATGATTATACAACTGGTTGTTTTGCGTTGTACAGGAATAATGAAAAAATGAATACATTCTTCATGCGAAGTAAGGATTACAAACTGGTATTTTCAAATCCTCAACATTACTGCTTTGATGAATGTAATTTTGTTTGGGATGAATTAACAGGTGGCTGTTCAATTTTTGATCTGCAAACTGAAATCGAAAGCTTTACACACTTAATAAAAGCAGCAGAACTCACCGGGGAAATTAGAGCCCATTTTGATTTTATATTGATGGAAGGAAAAACAGGCAGAGTGGTTTTTGATAGTGGTAGAATTATTTATAAAAATAAATTTGAAGCTGTTCTCTACCATCTATTCTGGTTGAAGAAGTTCTACAGCCCCAAAAGGATACCACAGCCAATACCCGACAAATATTACATAAGTCCAACAAGAATTTATCATAACAGATACTCAAAAAAAATTGGCAGTAATAAGTAAATACCAAACTTTGAAATTTCAGCGTATCGCTATTATTACCTGCTATTTTGGGAAGTGGCCTTGGTATTTTCCGTATTTTCTGCATTCCTGTAAGTACAACCCTACAGTTGACTTTATTATTATTACTGACAATACCGAGCAAATATTAAATAGACCAGACAACGTTAAAATTATCAAGAAAGACCTAAATGGTTTAAGGATGACTTTCTCAACTATATTGGGGTTTAAGGTTGCAATTGATGATCCATACAAGTTATGTGATTTTAAGCCTGCTTATGGTCGTCTGTTTCCTGAACTCGTTAAGGGATATGATTTCTGGGGGCATGGTGATATTGATATTATTTATGGAAATGTCAGAAATTTTATCTCAGAGGAAATGTTGGATGAGTACGAATTGATCACTGCACGTCATGATTTTTTAAGTGGCACATTTACTCTTTTTAAGAATACTAAAAAAATGAACGAATTGTTTATGCTGAGCAAAGACTATAGAAGGGTTTTTGGTAATGCAACGCACTTTTGTTTCGATGAATGTAACTTTCTTTGGAAACAGATTGGTGAACTAAGGAAAGGGCAAACTATTTTTGATTTGCCGTGTGAGATTGAAAGCATGACTCATGTTATCAGGGAACTGCAATGCGAAAACAAAATAAAAGCATTTTTCGATTTTATGATTGTAGAAGGAATGCCAGGGCATTTAAAATGGGTTGAAGGAAAAGTAATATTTAAAAATAAGTTTGAAGCCCTGCTTTACCACCTTATTAAATTTAAAAAGGAAAATAAACCTTCAAAAGTGTTTCTTCCTATGCCAGATTCATTTAAGATAAGTCCATCAAAAATTTATATATCTTAACGGATGAGAAAACCATTTCCTCTATATAAACAATTGGATGCTATGGACTGTGGCCCCACCTGCCTGCGTATGGTGGCAAAATATTACGGTCGATCAATCTCATTGGAATACCTCCGTAATAAATCGCAATATGGTAAGGAAGGTGTATCAATGTTGGGGTTGGCAGATGCAGCTGAGAGTATTGGGTTAAAATCTGTTGGGGCAAAACTTAGTTTTGAACAACTTATTAATGATGCCCCTTTACCTGCTATCATTCATTGGGATCAATATCATTTTGTAGTTCTTGTTCCCGGCTCTACAAAAAGTAAACTACTTATAGCTGATCCTGCAAAAGGGTTAATAAAGCTTACTAAAGATGAGTTTTTGAAATACTGGGTTTCAACAAGTGAAAATGATACTGGCAAAGGGACAACACTTTTATTGGAAAGCACTCCTTTATTCCAGGAAATGGACCTTGCAGATACAGAACAGACTAAGAAAGGGAAAATTGGCAGAGGGTATTTACTCAATTATGTAAAAGAACACAAAGCATATTTTTTTCAAATACTACTTGGTCTGCTTATCGGAAGCATATTACAGCTCATCTTCCCATATCTCACACAAAGTATCGTTGATACTGGGATTAATACACAAAACATCAATTTTATTCAAATTGTTTTGGCTGCACAATTGATGTTGCTCTTTTCCCAAACAATCGTTGAATTTATTCGAAGCCGTATTCTGTTACATATCAGTACACGAATCAACATTTCACTCCTTTCTGGTTTTTGGGCAAAGTTGTTAAAACTACCCATGCAGTTTTTTGACAGCAAACACCCCGGGGATATTATACAACGTATCGGTGATCACCATCGGATTGAAAGTTTTTTGACAGGCACAGCACTAAATACTTTTTTTTCTATTATTAATCTTTTCCTTTTCTCTTTTGTGTTGTTAAGTTATAATCTCACCGTTTTTTTAGTTTTTATTTGCGGTAGCTTTTTATACCTTCTTTGGATACAATTTTTTTTAAAATACCGCCGGAAGTTGGATTATCAGCGTTTCTCCATTGCTTCTAGAGAAAATAATGCCACCATGCAATTGGTGTATGGCATGCAGGAAATCAAATTAAATAATGCAGAGAATACCTACCGATGGGCATGGGAGGGGTTACAGGCAGGTTTATTTAAACTAAACTTTAAAAGCTTATCGTTAAATCAGTATCAGCAAATCGGAGCTTTTTTTATTAACCAGGGAAAGAATATTCTGATAACATTTATAGTAGCCAAATTGGTAATAGAAGGGAAACTTACTCTTGGAATGATGTTAGCCATTCAATATATTATTGGCCAACTGAACAGTCCCATTGAGCAGTTAATTGGTTTCACTCAACAGGCGCAGGATGCAAAAATTTCACTGGAACGTTTAAATGATATTCATGGATTGGACGACGAGGAGCCAGCTCATAAAGAGTATAATCATGTATTACCAGAGGAACATAGTATCAATATAAAAGATCTTTCTTTTACCTACCCGGGTGCAGGAAATGAGCCCGTATTAAAAAAAATAAATCTGACCATACCGCAGGGAAAGATAACTGCTATTGTTGGTATGAGCGGCAGCGGGAAATCAACTCTTATAAAGCTTCTGTTACGGTTTTATGAGAGCTACAAAGGAGACATTCATTTAGGTTCAGCAAACTTCAAGACAATAAGCCCTAAATACTGGCGAAGCATCAGTGGGGCTGTAATGCAGGATAGTTTTATCTTCAATGATAATATCCGGAAAAACATTACAGTAACAGATGAAAAAGTAAATAATGAAAGATTAATTCAGTCTTGCAAAACAGCAAATATTCTTCCTTTCATTGAATCTCTGCCCTTAGGTTTTTTTACAAAATTGGGTGCAGAAGGTAACGGTATCAGCGGTGGGCAAAAACAACGATTGGCCATTGCGAGAGCTGTATATAAAAATCCTCAATTTATTTTCTTTGATGAGGCCACCAATTCCTTAGATTCAAATAATGAAAAAGTGATACTGGAAAATTTACAGCAGTTCTTTAAAGATAAAACTGTTATAGTGGTAGCACATCGCCTGAGTACAGTAAAAAATGCCGATAAAATTGTGGTACTAGAAAGCGGAGAGATTATAGAAGAAGGAACTCATGCCGAACTTACATTGAAAAGAGGGAAATATTATGAACTCGTCAAAAATCAATTAGAACTTGGAAACTGATAAACCGATATTACTCCCGGAAGATACTGATTTGAAAGAAAACGCATTTGTGATGAGAAACACATTTGCTGATCATTCAAATGAAATTGAAGAAATTATTTCAAAAAAACCTCCATTTATTGTACGGTGGGGAACCGTTTATTTTTTTATTCTGCTTTTGTTGTTTGGCTTAATATGCTGGTTTATCCAATATCCTGATCTGGTTACAGCAAAAGCAAAATTAAATAGTGTTAACGCACCTAAAGAAGTGATTACCCGAACAGACGGGAAGCTGCTAAAAATTGCAGTAAAAGAAAATGAAAAAGTTCAGGCAGGGCAATTATTAGGCTATATGGAAAGTATTGCCAATCCTCAATCTATCATGAACATTGCCAATCAACTAGATTCCATCAGCAATTTGATTGGCTTAAACCGTACTGATGAAATTACAAATTTCTTTCCTTCAACCACTTCCTCATTTGGAGGAGATGTAGGGCAGACTTTAGGGGAACTGCAAGTACCCTATCAAGCTTTTATACAGTCTTTTAATACGTTTAAAGATTTTTTAAGCAGTGGCTTCTATTTGCGAAAGAAAAATATGTTGCACACGGACATGCACAATATTCTAAAACTGCATAGCATCCTTACCGCTCAAAAGAATTTACTTCAACAGGATGTTTCACTGAGCAATGAAACGTTTGATGCCAATGAATCTCTGGTAAAAGACAAAGTGATTTCTGCTTTGGATTACAGGAACGAGAAAAGTAAACTCATTGCAAAGCAACTATCACTGCCTCAAATCAATGCCACTATTATTACCAACGAAAGTCAGCAAAATGAAAAGCGAAAGGAAATCGCTGAATTAGAAAATCAAATCGTTGCACAGAAAAATACATTTATACAGGCATTACAAACAATAAAAAGTCAGTTACAAACATGGGAGTACAAATATCTATTGAAAGCACCTGTTTCCGGAACCGTTTCATTTAGTGGGTTTTTTCAAGAAAATCAAGAAATGAAAAGCGGACAGTCATTATTTTCTGTTGAGCCACTAAATACCTCTTATTTTATAGAATTGCTTATACCTCAATATAATTTTGGAAAAGTAAAGAAGGGACAAAAAGTCTTACTCAAATTTCAGGCTTATCCTTTCGAGCAATATGGTTCAGTTGCAGGTACTATTGATTTTATTAATTCAACCCCTTCAGACAGCGGTTATCTGGCCAAAGTAAGTTTGCCTAATGGACTTATTACTAACTACAAGAAATCTTTACAATATCGAAATGGACTATTAGCACAGGCTGATATTGTAACAGAAGACATGAGATTATTAGAGCGATTTTATTATAATATTTCTAAGCAAGTTAAGCGACAATAAGATTTTGAGATCCTCTTAACTTTGGTTTTGTGTAACAAAATTATATTAACAAAATTCCGAGCAACAGGTATCAAAAAGAACGGATTGGCAAAGACATCAACCGTACCAAAAGAGGAGATGCGATTAGTTGCTTTGTAATACTTTGATGGAATCGCACATCTCTTTTGCCTATTGGTTGCTTGGCAAGTCTGTTATAGTGCTTGCAGCTGCACTCGTTCTTTGTTCGGGTAGCTTCTATGTCTGTACAGACACTTCCGGTCATGATCTACTCATACTTCACTTTCGCTTACTTTTAAAAAATGCAAAGAAAATTATTGCAATAAAAGTCTTGTCATATACCTTCATAATAAAATTTACCTCTTGCAACTCACCGAAGAACAAATACTTAATCTGGCACCCGACGAAGCATCCAAAAAATCCGGAAAGGATTTGGCTTCCGCATCCAAGTGGGTAAGCAAAGGTTTGAATGATGAGGCACTTTGGGGTGAGTGCCAGGGTAGTGGCAGTAAACCTTACCGTACACAGATTGATCTCAATAACATTGCTTTTAAATGTTCCTGCCCCAGCAGAAAATTTCCGTGTAAGCATGGTTTAGGATTATTATTATACAATGCACGGCAGCCCAAAGATTTTTCTGTTACAAAAATGCCCGACTGGGTAGACGAATGGATCAAAAAAAGATCAGAGAAGCAGGAAAAGCAAGCAGAAAAAATTGACAAACCTGTTGATGATGTATCCAAAGCAAAGCGATCTCAAGTTCGGGAACAAAGAATATCTGATGGTATTGAAGAATTACTGTTATGGATAAAAGATATCGTTCGCAATGGTATTTTGTCAATGCCGGAGAAGGGGTCAGTATGGTTTGAAAACATGGCGAAGCGTATGGTTGATGCACAGGCTCCAGGCCTTGCAGGTATGATTCGCTCATTGGGAGAAATCAATTTTTATAAGGAAGGCTGGCAAAGCCAGTTCATGGATCAGCTGATCAGCATTTACATGACCATTCAGGGATATAAGAACAGTTCATTATTTGAGGATTCATTACAACAGGAAATACGCTCACGGATTGGATTTACACAAAACCAGGAAGAACTGAAAGAACAAACAGGGATTACAGACACATGGGTTGTTCTCTCAAAACAAGTATCAGAGCAGGATAATATTACAACGGAACGCTACTGGCTTTATGGAACAGAAAGTAAACAAAATGCACTGATTCTTCAATTTATTATACGTGGCCAGGGAGGTCAGCTATCACTTACACCTGGATTATTTATACAGGCCGAGCTTGTATTTTATCCATCGCCATTACCACTCCGGGCAATTATTAAGCGTCAGCTCACTACTCAGAATACTTCTCTTTCAATTGAATTTGATAAATGGCAGAAGGTAATGGAATCAGAAACCGAAATGAACAGTCAGCTTCCAGTAAGGAGTGAACGGCCATACCTGGTTCAGCAACTGAAGCCGGTGAAGTATAATAATCAATGGTGGTTACAGGATACAGAACAAAACATTGTACAGTTAAAGAATGAACAGCGGTATATCTGGAAATTACTAGCCATGAGCGGAGGCGAGGCTTTAGATATGGCTTTATTGGGAAAAGAAGATAAATACGAGGCAATAGGTGTTTGGTATAAGAATGAGTATAAGGCGTTATAACATGATGATATAGTTGTGAGAAGTAAGTAAACGGTTTTATGGAAATCTGGAATAATATAATTCATACTGCAATGATCGGGACCGATAAGAAAAATATCGGCCAGGCTGAGCTTGTTCCTCAATTGGAAAATGCAGCAACGCTTATTACGGAAAACAGCAATATAGATAAGGAAGAAAAATTTCTGCAGATAGCTTCTGTTGCATTTAATTACCGGCAAGCTGGAGTTACAGTTTTGAAGAAAACAGGGATTGATCTGGCTGCTGCTATGCCTGAGGAGAAACAATATTGCAGTAATGCATCCTTGCAAATTGTAAAAGATATTTTATCAGAAGAAAGTATTCCTTTGCTGAGTTTTTGGCTTCAGCATTGTAATCAGAAAAATAAAATTGTTCCGCCTGAAATTGTTCCTGCTTTGTTTTCAATGGGAATGCAGTACAAAAAATTGCAGCCATTTATTGTTCCCTGTACAGGTAAGAGAGGGGAATGGCTTTGCCAGTTTAATGAAGAATGGAATTTTTCTGCAGCACAAACAATGGAGGAATTGTGGCAAACAGGCAGACCCGAACAACGGAAATATGTTCTTGCAGAAATAAGGGCAACTGATCCTGAACGGGCAAGAGAGCTGTTACAGCAAACATGGACACAGGAAGATGCAGGAACAAAAGTTTCATTTCTTGAAATCTTATCTGATCAACTCAGTGAAAATGATATTCCATTTCTGGAATCATTAAGTAAGGAAAAAGGGAAGAAAGTAAAAGACGAAGCAGTTAAACTTCTTAAGAAGATACCAGGCTCACAAATTGTGCAGCAATACATACAGTTGATCAAAGAAGCTGTTGTGTTGAAAAAGGAAAAGGCATTGCTGGGAATGATAAACAAGACATCATTGCAGTTTCAGGTACCTGCTAAAATTGATGATGCTATTTTTAAATCTGGAATTGAGAAGCTGAGCAGCGGTAAAGAGTTTACAGATGATGAATTTATTATTTATCAATTGATTCAATTCATTCCACCTTCGTTTTGGGCAGAACATTTTAATGCGAATCCTGAGCATGTGATCAACTATTTTCAAAAAGATGCAGTTGGTAAAAAAATGATCCCGGCACTGGTTCTTGCCATCAGTAATTTTAAAAGAGGAGACTGGGCAGTTTATATGATGCAGTATTGTGAGGTCTTTTATATTGATCTGATTCCTTATTTACCTGCCCAGCAACAAGAGTTTTACAGCAATAGATTTTTCAATGAGCATCCCGATTCTATTCTGCAGCATGCCTTAGCTCATAAAAATGAATGGAGCCTGGAGTTGGCGAAAAACATTTTCACGCACACAGCAAAAAATCTATATCAGTATAACCGTACATTTTACAGCCAGAACATTCACCTGATACCTGCTCAGATTGTTGGTCAGCTGGAAAGATGCACACCTTCCGATGAGTATATGCGGAACTCCTGGATTACTACCAGTGAGTATATAACCAAATTGATTGGATTAAAAACTCAGGCAATTAAATCATTCAACGAATAAACAACACCATATGGCATCCATCTTACGTCAGCATGCAGAGAATTTATTTGCACAGGAACTGGAAGAAATTAAAAAGCAGGACAATGATAAACGTCCAATCAATTGGTTGTTATCGCCGCAATCAGTTGTCACCTATCTCATTGGGGGGAAACTCAAAAATGGTTTTGAGGTTTCACCAAAGTACATTGGGAATAAACGGTTGATGGAAATTGCCGTGGCAACTTTAACGACAGACAGGGCGCTGTTGCTTTATGGACTTCCCGGTACTGCAAAGAGCTGGGTGAGTGAACATCTTGCAGCCGCTATCAGTGGCGATTCAACATTGATTGTTCAGGGTACTGCCGGAACGGGAGAAGAATCTATTCGTTATGGCTGGAACTATGCAAGGTTACTTGCTGAAGGCCCAACAGAAAATGCATTGGTGGAAACACCAGTAATGCGTGCAATGAAAGATGGTAAGATTGCCAGGATTGAGGAGTTAACCCGTATTGGCGCAGATGTGCAGGATGCATTGATAACAATTTTATCAGAGAAATCATTACCTGTTCCTGAATTAAATTCAGAAGTTCAGGCAGTGAAAGGCTTTAATATTATTGCTACTGCCAATAACCGTGACAAAGGTGTGAATGAATTGAGCAGTGCGTTGAAGCGTCGTTTTAATACAGTGATTCTTCCGGTTCCCGATTCCATTGATGAAGAAATTGATATTGTAAAACGCAGAGTGGAAAGTTTTGAAAAAGTAATGGAACTGCCTGCTGAGCCACCGGCCTTACAGGAAATACGCCGCATTGTTACCATCTTCAGAGAATTAAGAAATGGTGTTACAATGGATGGCAAAACAAAAATCAAAATGCCAAGCGGTACGTTAAGTACAGCAGAAGCTATTTCAGTTGTGAACAGCGGATTGGCGATGGCTGCTTATTTTGGTGATGGTCAGTTAAAAGCCAGAGACCTTGCTGCAGGAATTATTGGTTCTGTTGTTAAAGATCCGGTACAGGATAAAATAATCTGGCAGGAATATCTTGAAACAGTTGTAAAGCCAAGAGATGAATGGAAGGATATCTACAGAGCCTGTCGTGACTTAGGCGTTTAACAAACAGAAATAATGTTGAGGTACAAAAGTTAAAGCAGACTGTATTAAAATGGCAACTCATATTCTTGGTATACGACATCATGGCCCTGGTTCTGCAAGAAATGTAAAAGCGTTTCTTGAAGAATTGAAACCGGATATTGTTTTGGTGGAAGGCCCTCCGGAAGCTGATTCTATTTTGCAATGGGCATCGCATGAAGAATTAAAACCCCCTGTTGCTATTCTTTGTTTTCAACCTGATAATACTACCCAATCTTCTTTTTATCCATTTGCAGAATTCTCACCTGAGTGGCAGGCCATTCTTTATGCAAGAAAGAATAATATTCATGTAAGGTTTATGGATTTGCCAGCTGCTCATCAATTTGCACTTGATGCAGAGCAGGAAAAGAAAGCAGAAGAAAAAGCAGATGAAAAAGAGAATGAGGATATAAACCCTGTAAACAATTACGGTATCAGGAACAATGCTGTTGAAGCTGAAGTAATTATAAAAAGGGACCCAATTTTTTACCTGGCAGAAGTGGCGGGTTATGATGATGGAGAGAAATGGTGGGAACATATGTTTGAGCATCGTCATCGCAATGAAGAAGTATTCGATGCGGTAAATGAAGCCATGCAGGTGTTAAGAGAAACAATTCCTTCAAAAGAAGACAGAAGAGAAATCCTGCGTGAAGCTTACATGCGTAAAACGATCAGGCAGGCTGAGAAAGAAATGTTTCAAAACATTGCTGTCATTTGTGGTGCATGGCATGCACCGGCATTGCAAAATATGCCCAAACAAAAAGAGGATAATGATTTGCTGAAAGGATTACCGAAAGTAAAAGTGGAATGTACATGGGTACCATGGACATATAACAGACTCAGTTATTTCAGTGGATATGGTGCAGGTATTGCATCACCGGGCTGGTATGAACATATCTGGAAATTTCCAAACGATGATGGTACGAGGTGGATGGCGAAGGTTGCAAAGTTATTACGTGAAAAACAGATGGATACTTCGGTTGCACATGTAATAGAAGCTGTTCGTCTTGCAGAATCACTGGCATCTTTAAGGGGATTAACCAAGGCCGGTTTGGAGGAGTTGAATGAAGCAACACTAAGTGTTGTATGCAATGGCGAACCAATCATGATGGTGCTGGTGAACAATGAACTGATCATCAGTGATAAAATTGGAGAAGTGCCGGTTGATATTCCCAAGCCTCCGCTTCAGACGGATATTGAAAAACTGCAAAAGAGATTGCGTTTACCTGCTACTGCCGACTGGAAGGATTACACACTTGATTTGAGGAAAGAAAATGATCTGGAGCGAAGTGTTTTTTTACACCGTCTTCAATTACTGGGAATACGCTGGGGTGAACGAAGTGATGTAAGCGGCAAGGGAACATTTAAAGAACAATGGCGATTACAATGGCAACCGGAATTATCTATTCATATTATTGAAAAGGGAACATGGGGCAATACTGTTGAAGAAGCAAGCGGAAAGTTTGTTATGCAGAAGGCTGCAGAATCTCAATCATTGCCAGATGTATGTTTATTACTCGATCAGACAATTCCTGCTGAGTTACCAGTTGCAGTTGAAAAGCTGATTGAACAAATTAATAATCTTGCAGCAACAGGCAGTGATGTAGCACAGTTGATGGCAGTGATTCCAAACCTTGTTCAGATATCCCGTTACGGTAATGTGCGCAAAACTGATGCAACACTTGTATCCGATATCGCCGAAAGCATGATTACAAGAATCTGCATCAGTTTGCCACCAGCATGCACAGGAGTTGATGAAGATGCTTCGCTTGAACTGCTTCGTTTATTTATTAAAATGAATGAAGCAATCAATGTGCTGCAAAAAAATGAGATTACGCAAGAGTGGCAGCACACATTATCAATTATTTCAACAAATAAAAATACATCGCCGGTTATTGCGGGTTATTCCACAAGATTACTAACTGATCATAAAATAATTTCCGGTGAAGAATTGATTCAGCTTTTTTATTACGCCATGTCACAGGCAACAGCTCCGTCAATAGCAGCTTCGTGGCTTGAAGGTTTTTTAAAAGGAAGCGGCACCATCCTTTTAATCGATCAGGATTTGTGGTCGGTAGTAAACAGCTGGGTTGAGAAACTAGAGGAAGATGTATTTGTACAGGTATTGCCTTTACTACGAAGAACATTCTCAGAGTTTTCGAAACCAGAAAGAAGAAAACTTGGTGAGAAAGTAAAATCAGGAGGTACGGGTACTGCTATGTCAACGATTGAAAATGGGCTGGATGAAGTAAGAGCAGAAAAGGGGATCCCCATTGTTATGAAAATCTTAGGCTATCAGATAAACGAATAAAAGAAATGTATAATTGCTTTTATTAAAACAAGTGTATGGCTACTGAACAACTGATACGTAAATGGAGATTGATTCTTGGAGGAGATCAAAACGATGGAACGGGATTTTCCCTCCAGGGTCTTGATATGCAAATGGATAAAACACTGGAAGCATTGTATGATAATGACCGTAAAGGCGGACTTGGTCCATCATCTCCCAATGTTAGCCGTTGGTTAGGTGATATCCGTACATTCTTTCCCAATACAGTTGTTCAGGTAATGCAGAGAGATGCATTGAAACGGCTTGAACTGACGCAGATGCTTTTTGAAAAAGAAATGCTGGAGAATGTTGAAGCTGATGTTCAGCTTGTAGCAACCTTAATGACATTAAGCCGTGTTATTCCTGATAAAACAAAAGATACCGCAAGACAAGTTGTAAGAAAAGTAGTTGATGCCCTTCTGAAGAAACTTGCACAGCCAACACAACAGGCAATCACCGGAAGTCTTAACCGATCAGCAAGGAACAGAAGACCCAGGCACAATGAAATTAACTGGAATGTTACAATTCTGAAAAACTTGAAACATTATCAACCCGAATACAAAACGATTATTCCCGAAACGAGAATTGGTTATGGACGTAAAAGAACATCCTTAAAAGATGTTGTGTTGTGTATTGATCAGAGTGGCTCCATGGGAACGTCTGTTGTTTATTCGGGAATATTCGGTGCAGTGATGGCTTCTATTCCTGCTATTAAAACAAAGATGATTGTATTTGATACAGCTGTTGCAGATCTAACAGAGGAATTAACAGATCCGGTTGAATTATTATTTGGTGTTCAGCTTGGCGGAGGAACTGATATTCATGCTGCATTAACGTATTGTCAGCAGATCATTACCCGGCCCACTGACACTGTAATGGTTTTAATCACCGATTTGTTTGAAGGCGGTGATGTGACGGGAATGAAGAAAAAAGCAATGGAGCTTACCAGTGCCGGAGTGCAGGTTGTTGTGCTGCTTGCATTGAATGATGAAGGAGCTCCATCCTATGATCATAACAATGCACAGTTTTTCTCTGATCTTGGTGTTCCGGTATTTGCTTGTACACCTGATAAATTTCCTGATTTAATGGCAGCAGCATTGAGCAAACAGGATATTACACTCTGGGCTGCAAAAGAAGAATTATCTCTTAAGAAATAACATTTGATTATTGATATGGCTTTTACAATTGAACAACTGGAACCGATACTGCAAAAAATTACAGAGCGTAACAGAAATTATTTTCCAACTGAACCCGATCTCACCTACGCAAAGGAATTTCTAACCGGTCAAACGCAGGTGATGCCAGCGTTTGTACAGTCGGGGTTTCTGAGTTATTTTTCTTCCTTTATTTTATTGGTAAAAGGCCCGGGAGCAACTCCTGAAAATAAACAATTGCTTTTTCGCTTTTTTAATGAACCTCATATTAACCAGCAAACACAATATGAAGTGTTTTATTATTTGTTTGGTTGGGTTGAGTTTGAAGAAGTGCTCTCCAGGCTTAAAGAGAATTCAGAAATTCTTCAGCAAATAGGATGGACTGAAAAACAAATTGCTTTCAATCTTGTAAGTCAATTTAAGCGTTTTATCAGCTATGATGCAATTAAAAATGAAGACAATGATTTCATAAAGATTATTAATAAGACATATCGCAGTTTAACTGATCAGGAATTGAAAGATACTGTGCAATACAGCTGGGACCCTACATTGGCATTACTGCTTTATGTTCATCAAAGAAAAAGCTGGCAGCATTATATCAAAAATAACGAACGGGTTGAGTACCATCCGCTTGTTAACCCCGATGTTATGCGGTTTGCAATAACCTATGAACGGGAGGCGTATGAAAAGTATTATTATGATCTAATCCATACAGCGCCGGAAAGGACATTTGAAGATATCAAGATTAAATTCACAGCAGAACTGCATTATAATGAAATTGCTTTAATTGAAAATGACCTTTTGCGAACTGCGCAGCTATACCTGGAAGGATTGCATAAAAAGGAAATTGGATATTACGAGGATTCATTTTCTTCTTCAAAGAATGACATTCATTTCAGCGAAGAGTATGGATACATGCCTTTGTCCGGCTGGGCACTGTATCTGCTTCTCCTTGCACAAAAAGAAAAAGGACTGCATTATTTGAATCTTATGCAGGGTAAAGGCATTTCGTTTGGAAAATATGTATTGGAAATGCTTTATGCAATACTGAAGGAAGAAGCTGTTCCCGTATTTACAGAACAGATGTATTTGAAATCAGCTTCCCGCTGGGATGAAAGTACCAGAGTAGATTTTCTGCTAAAGATTATAAAAGAAAATAAGCAACTTATTGACCCGGGTGTTTTTTGGCAATTTCAAAAGTATAAATCAAAATATAACAAGGATGTGGCGATTCAGTATATAATTTCTGATGACCCTGAAGCTGAAAGAAAAGCACTGAGTTTTTTATCTCACAAAAATTCTGAGATGAGAATTGCATCTTCCAGAATCCTTGCACAACTTGCAACTACTGCCGCAATGCAGGCACTAAAGGAAGGTATTGCTATTGAGAAAGATGATGAAGCTAGAGATCTTATGGTTGAAGTGGCCGGTAATGAGTATCTGTCATCTATTTCACCAGAGACATTACCTGATGTGATTGAACGGACTGCTCAACGGGGAAAGCTAAAAAAACTACCTGCACCCTGGTTGAATATAGATGATTTGCCAGCTGTTTATTTTTCAAACGGAACAATAGCTAATACTGATGTTATCCGTTTTCTGTTTTATCGTATGAGCCGGATTAAAGGAATGAACAGCGACCCGGAAGTAAGACAGTTATTTCCGTTTATTGACCGTACAAAAAGCAATCCTTTTGCTCTACGAATCATCAAACTTTTTTTTGATAATAAGGCGGAGGCAAAGTATAAATATGTTCTTGCACTCGGAGCATTAATTGGTGATGATGATGTGGTAGATAAGCTCAAATCATCTATTGAAAAGTTTGTGGATGAAGGAAGGGTTAAGATGGCTGAATCGGCAGTTGGTGCACTTGCTTTACAGGGAAGCAATAAAGCATTGCGATGGGTTGAATTCTTTTCGAGAAAATACAGGAGTAAGAAGGCCAATGTTGGAGCAGCTGCAATTGCAGCACTGGAAAATGCAGCAGGGGAATTAAATATCAGTTCGCATGAACTGGGAGACCGAATTGTTCCTGATTTTGGGTTTGATGGATTGTATAAAACCTTTACTGTTGAAGGAGATGAATACAGGGCGTTTATTGACAGTAATTTCAAGATCGCTTTCTTTAATGAAGACAATAAAAAAATCAAGAGTATTCCTGCAGCAGCCGATATACAATTAAAAGATGAGTTTAAAGCGATTGCCAAAGAAGTAAGAGATATTGTAAAATCGCAATCTCCAAGATTGGAATATTATTTAATTATTCAGCGGCGATGGACTTTTAATCAATGGCGGGAATTCTTTCTGCAAAATCCTGTAATGTTTATTTATGCAACCAAGCTGCTCTGGGCTGTGTTTGATGCTGATGAAAAAATAAAGCAATCATTTGTATGCCTGGAGGACACGTCGCTGGTAAATATGAATAATGATGAAATTGCCATTGATGAAGACGCAGTGATTGGCATTGTTCATCCTACGCAATTAACCGAAGCGGAACAACAACAATGGAAACAGCAGTTTTTTGATTTGAAGATTGATCCTGTATTTGCACAATTAGAACGAAGAATGCCAGAACTGACGGATCTTGATCTTTCGAAAAAGATCATCAGAAAGTTTGAAGGGAAGCAGATGAAGACGGGTTCCATCCGTTCAACACTGGAACGCTACGGATGGCATAAGGGCAGTACGGGAGACGGCGGTTATCTGACATCGATGAATCTGCTGTATTTGGAAAAACAACTGGAAGCTGTTTTAGAGATAGAAGGTGTTGGAGTTGGTTATGGATGGGGTGGTGAAGAAAAAACCGGAAGATTGTATGTAATTGATAAAACGAAAGTGGCCAAGAAATGGGATGTTTATCCCCGTAATGAGGAGGATGATAAACTGGTGTCTTTTCAGGAACTGCCTTCGATTTTTTTGAGTGAATTGCTGGCAGCAATTGAAGCTATAACGCCTGTTGATAAAACGGGTGTTTGACGCAATTGTAATACAATAAAATAAGTGCAATTTTTTGAAACAATCTAACGACTGATTTTACAGTTATTCGATAGCGATGAGTGTGAATATAGTGTTGGTTTTAATAATTCAATTAACCGGAAAAGGGAAACGTATAAAAGTGCGTTTATTGAAAATAGCAGGAAATATGTTTGTCTGCTTTCCTGATTATTATATTGCATAGTTTGTAAATTATCGGCGGAGAAGATGTATAAAAGCGCTTTTATTCATCTTTCGGTCGGTCAAATATTTTTTCGTCAACTGTTATTTCTGTAAGAAAATACTGAGGTCGAATTATACAAAATCGCTTTTATACACTTTGTTTATTCTGAGGTGAAGCGAAAATCTGTTCTCTTGCTATCGCTTGCTTTTTTATTAATTTCAATAAATTTATTTTCCTGTTATGCCAGCTAATAAAAGCGCTTCTATCCGTTATCGTATTATTGATCGCTGTCTCCGCAACTCCATGCGTCGTTATCCTACAAAGGAATATATACGTGAACAGGTAAGCAGTCAGCTATTTGGCGAAGGCGGCGATGAGATTTCTATTTCATCTATCGAAAAAGATATCATTGCTATGCGTGATGATGATGGTCTTGGTTACCTGGCTCCCATTAAATATCACCGTACACATAAAGGCTATTATTACGATGATCCGAATTACAGTATTGATGGTCTTGGATTGAACGAGCAGGATTCGGAAGCACTTCGGGAGGCAGCCTCAGTACTGAACTTATTTACAGAGATTCCAATATTTGCCAACCTTAAAGAAGCCATCGAAAAAATCAATACCCGCTTTTCGCTTTCTTCTGATCTGGGTGATCCAATCATAGATCAATATGTCCAATTTGAGCAGGCAGTTACAACGAAAGGGAAAGAATGGATTAAGCCTGTTTATGAAGCAATCGTTAACCGGCAGCCGATACGGTTTGAATATAACAACGTATACAAGAATGAAACCCGTGAGCATGTGTTGGAACCTTACCTGCTGAAAGAAGTTCGTAATAAATGGTACCTGATTGGATGGAACAATAAACATTCTGATTTTAGTACCTATGCCCTGGATCGAATCATTGCCCTGAAAACAGAAGGCAAACCCTTTAAGTACAGAAGGGATTTTAACCCCGAAGATTTTTATAAATACTCAACTGGTATTATGGAAGGACCGAAACCAAAAGAGAAAGTAGTACTGGAAATATATGGAGCACATTCCCGGTTAATTGAAATCAGCCCTATACATCATACTCAGCAGATCAAAGCCCGGAAAGAGGATATGATTAAAATCGAGCTGGAAGTAGCCATTACAGAAGAATTGATCAGGCAATTATTATCACTTTGTAATTGTATGAAAGTGATTAAACCGCTCAGGCTAAAAAGGTGGATGAAGGATGAAATAGATAAGGCAATAGGCTTTTATTAAATGAAATTGGTTTGGGTATACTTTGACAATAGATTTTTAACTTTGTGAAAAGAATTTATTTAGTGTGATAAAAGCAATTGAAACATCTTTTGATTTTGATGAAATAGTGGATTTTAATCTTTTGACCGAAGAAGAAGGATTTACCATTGTTCATTGCAATTATGTATCTAAGCCTATTTATATTAATGGAGGCTGGATAAACATCAGGCCAACTACCTATCTTGTAAACAAATTAACAAGCGAGCGACTGGAATTACTTCATGTTATTAACGTTCCGGTTTCACCGGCAAAGCATTATTTCAGAAAGGAGGGAGAGCTACTAAATTTTACACTTCTTTTTAAAAAGGTTCCAGAGCATTGGACACAATTTGACCTTATCGAAAAGACAGGAGATGGCTCTGGATTTCATAAGTATGGAATAATGAGAAACGGTGTTGGAGTATATCGTGTAAGTCTAGTCTAAGTTATATATAAGCGCTTTTATTTATTTTCTACTGCTACTCCGCAAATACCCTGCAATCTCCCTTTCTACCTTGGCATTCTAAATTACAATGCCAATGCTTATCGTAGTTCATCTCAGTCAGCAGCAAACCGAATTCAGAATGGTTACAGCCTTTCCAAGCGTAAGCTGTAAAATTTTGAGTATTCATCTCAAAAATCCACCGGACCTTGATTTTCCAATCGACGTAGGCTTAAGGGATATTTTTTATGATGAAGCAAGGGAGCCATATGATCTGTTTTTTGTGGATAAAGAACAGAAAGACGATTCATTTTACAAAATGGATTACAGGACAACTGTACTTCCTTCAACTGAATTTAAACAGTTGCATAAAAAGGGATACCTGGAATTGTATATCAAACCAAAGGGTGTTTCATTTGAAAGTGAGGATGGGATAACAATGCTGTTAGAAATTGAGCACAAGTGAATCGTTCGTAATGCAACATACTTTCCAATTTGGCAGGTATACTTTATTCTCTTTAGGTTAATAAAATAATCAGCTTCTGTTGTTTTAATGACCACAAACATTTTCCCCTTTCACCTTCTTTTAATATTTTGTACCATCGATGAAATCACCAAAACCTGAACGCCATATTCTTTCCAAATCAACTTTTATGTATGGATGTCAATGCCCCAAACGGCTATGGCTGCATAAATTTCAACCTAATATGAGAGATGAAGAAGACGAAGCCCAAACTGCCATTTTCCAATCGGGAACCAATGTGGGTTTACTTGCCTGCAGTTTATTCGCCGATGGTTTGGATGCAAGCCCGGCTTCACCTTATCAATATCAGCAATCGGTAGCCGATACCGCCCGTTTTATCAGCAAAGGAGCGGAGGTTATTTATGAAGCGGCCTTTCAATACGAAGGGATTCTGGTGGCTATTGATATATTGGTTAAGAAAAAAGGGAAATGGCATGCCTTTGAAGTTAAGGGAACAAACAGTGTAAAACCGCCGCATATTCAGGATGCTGCCCTGCAATATTATGTCATCACCAATGCAGGTTTGGAACTGGAAGATATCAGCATCATGCATTTAAACGGTGAATACATCCGTGAAGGAGGATACCTTGATCTTACAGAGCTCTTTACTACTGAATCTGTTCTTGAAGAAGTGCAATCCCTCCAACCTTTTATTATTGAAAAAGCAGCTGAATTAAAAAGCATCCTTCAACTAAAAAAGCCTCCCGAAATTGAAGTAGGCCCTCATTGTGATAAACCGTACCCCTGCGATTTTTATGGATTCTGCAGCAAAGATCTTGTTGATGATGCAGAATCCGAAGAGGAATATATAAATAAGGAAGCTATCGTGGAATTTCTTGATCAGTTAGAATACCCTTTGCAGTTTCTTGATTTCGAAACATGGGCAACGGCTGTACCTGAATTTGAAGGTCACTGGCCTTTCCGTCCTGTGCCTTTTCAGTTTTCCTTACATATTCAACAGGATGAGAGAGGGGAGTTGGAGCATAAATATTATCTGGCCGATCACAGATATACCAACCACCTTGAGTTTGCAGAAAAACTGGTTGAGGCTATTCCAAAAGAAGGCTCTGTTTTGGTTTACAACAAGACCTTTGAAAATACAATACTCAATCATTTAAAGGAAGAGTTTGAACATCTCGCTCCGGCAATTCCCATCACCTGTGCAAATTGTATAAGGTATTGATAAAAGACGACTTATGTTTTCATTTAGGATACAAAAAGCTATTTTTCACTACACAAATACTTCATAATCATGAATAAAAGAATTACTTACGGGTTCATACTAAAAC
>JANOIQ010000499.1:0-4929 GCA_031407835.1 Chitinophagaceae bacterium | reverse complement strand
AAAGGCATGTTTTCAATCGGGAACATAAAACCACTCAACATCACTGTGGGAAGAAATAAAGCGATGAGTGAAATAAACATCGCCGCTTGCTGGGAATCAGTTCCCGAAGAAATCAATAACCCCAACGATAAGGATACAAGTATAAACAGGATGCTTTCTGCAACCAGTAAAACAAGACTGCCATTGATGGGTACTTCCAGCGCAAATACACTTAATAATAAAATGCTGGCAATATTGATGGTAGATAATAACAGGTAAGGAATTGCTTTTGCAAATACCACCAATATTGGTTTCATCGGTGAAACCAAAATGATTTCCATGGTACCCATTTCCTTTTCTCTTACAATTGTAATCGCCGTCATCATTGTACAAACAAGCAGCAACACCATCGCCATTACACCCGGAACAAAATTGTAAGCCCCTTTCAATTGAGGATTATACAGCATCCTTGTTTCCATATTAATGGTATAAGGTAATTTCTGATTCCGGGTAATGCGGTTCTGGTAATCCATAATTACAGCTGTTGCATAATTTGTTAATGTATTAGCTACGTTCGGATCAGATGCATCAGCAATTAATTGTACGGTTGCTTTATTAAAATGCTGAAGGTCTTCATTAAACTGGTTGGGGAAAACAACCACTAATTTTATTTTTCCTTTCCTGAAAGCAGGTTCAATTTCTTTATAAGAATGAAGATTTTGTTCAACATCAAAGTAACGGCTTGCATCCATTTCACTGATAAGTGAAAGAGTAGCTGCATCTTTTGACTGATCCAGTACAGCAATCTTTGAATTCTTTACTTCATTGGTTAATGCAAAACCAAAAATGATGATCTGCACAATGGGCATGCCCAGCAGAATGATTGTTGTCCGCCGGTCTCTCCAGATATGCAGGAATTCTTTTTTTACAAATGAGAGAAACTGATGCCCCCCCGCCCCTAAAGGGGAGCTTCTACGCTTCACTATTTTATTTGTATCATCTTTCATTTTTACTTTTATATTATCTACGATCAAAAAGAAAACTACCTGATCACTATTTATACATTCAATCACTCTGTTCGTACTGCCTTTCTTGCCAGTTTTAAAAACACATCATCCATTGATGGTGAATGATAAATTCGTTTCAATTCTGCCGGTGTATCCAGTGCTTCAATTTTTCCATCAACCATAATACTTACCCTGGTGCAGTATTCAGCTTCATCCATATAATGTGTCGTAACAAAAATGGTAATGCCGTTTTCAGCAGCCTGGTAAATCATGTTCCAGAATTCACGGCGGGTAACAGGGTCAACACCACCGGTTGGCTCATCCAGGAATACAATACCCGGTTCATGAAAAATAGCAACGGAAAAAGCAAGCTTCTGTTTCCACCCTAGTGGTAATGATTTTACAAGTTTACCCCCTTCTTTCTGCAAATGCAGCTGATCAAGAATAAATGCGGTTTTCTGTTTGATGAAGGCATTACTCTTTCCATAAATACCACCATACAACTGCATATTCTCTTTCACAGTAAGATCTTCATAAAGTGAAAACTTCTGACTCATATAACCAATATTCTTCTTAATCTTTTCATTCTGTTTATATACATCAAAGCCGGCAACAGTTGCCTGTCCGCTGGTTGGCATCGACAAGCCGCATAACATACGCATAGCCGTTGTTTTACCTGCACCATTCGCACCAAGAAAACCAAAGATCTCTCCTTTGTGTACTTCAAATGAAATTTCATCCACTGCGGTAAATTGACCAAAGCGTTTGGTAAGATGATTAGCCGTTATGATTTTATCATTATCCATATTAATAATCCATCAGTTGAATAAAACAATCCTCAATGTCAGGTTCTATCAGCGTAACTTCCAGTTCTGCATGCAGCTTACTCTGCAGGTACTGCTGTAACACTTCCCGATCTTTTCCATCTTTTAAAATGACATGATGAAAAATACCTGAAGGATAAGCATGCTCTACTGCATCAAATTCTTTCAGATCGTTTAACAGATGCAGCATATTTTTTGCTTTTACACCCCATAAAGGATGACCAAATGATTTGACAATTTGCCGGGGTGTATCAACCGAAAGAATATTTCCATTCTGTATCAGTGCAACACGATCGCATAATCCTGCTTCATCCATATATGGTGTTGAAACAAGTATAGTTATTCCCTGCTGCTTCAACCGCTTCAGCATTTCCCAGAATTCTTTTCTTGATACTGCATCAACACCTGTTGTTGGCTCATCGAGAAACAAAACAGATGGGCGATGAATTAACGCACAACTCAATGCAAGTTTCTGCTTCATACCACCTGATAATTTTCCTGCCCTCCGGTCTTTGAAAGGTTCAATCTGTGAATAGATATCCCTGATGAGATCATAATTCTCTTCCACAGAAGTATTAAAGATGGTGGCAAAAAAATCAAGATTCTCTTTTACCGTTAAATCCTGGTACAAAGAGAAACGCCCGGGCATATAACCAACTCTTTGCCGAATTGCTTTATAATCTTTCACTACATCAAAGCCATCCACAGTTGCAGTGCCACTATCGGCCAGTAACAAAGTTGTAAGTATCCGGAATAAAGAAGTTTTACCTGCGCCATCAGGACCAATAATACCAAAGAGTTCGCCCTTGCTTACCTCAATTGAAATGTCATTCAGCGCAGTAATACTTTCTTTTTTACTGCCGTACGATTTGATAATATGTTGTGCTGAAACGCTGATCATGATTTGGCCTCACCCTCCTTCTCCCTCTCCGTGAGGAGAGGGAGCGGTGCTTTATATTGTTAATAAACTTTCTATTCTTCCACTTTTACTTTAGGTTTTTACTCATCACATATCAAAGCCACTGATTTTTCTTATACGCTTTAAAAAGCTGGCCTGTGCCATGCAATCCTCCTCCTTTGGGGGAGTTAGAGGGGGCCGAACATTACTTCTCCATACATTCCAATTTTTAAATACCCATTGTTCTTTACATCAATCTTAACTGCATACACAAGATTGGCTCGTTCTTCTTTGGTCTGAATAGTTTTTGGTGTGAACTCTGCTTTATCAGAAATCCATGTAATGGTTCCCGGCAACTCTTTGTATTTATCCTTTCCATCATCAACCAACACTTTTACCTGTTGTCCTAATTTGATTTGTGAAAGCTGATCGCCTGTAACATAAGCACGGAGTTTCATTACACTCAAATCAGCAATTTTATACAATGCTTTTCCTGCTGCGGTTAATTCACCTGCTTCTGCATATTTTGTCAACACAGTTCCATTAATCGGGTTCACAACATCAGCACGCTTCAACTGATCATTCAATTGGGCTACTCTTTTCTGCAAGGGTTTATTTTCACTCAGAATACTTCTGTTTTGTGTGGAAACATTGCTGCGCTGTACTGCAATCTGTTGCTGTGTAACAGTCATTTGTTTGTTCACCACATCAATCTGTGCATTGATATCATCCAGTTGCTTGCCTGTTGCTGCATCCTGGCTGATGAGATTTTCAATACGCTTTTTTTCATGCAATAAATTACTAAGTTGTGATTGTTGAACAGCTAATTGATTCTGCAACAATTGTACCTGTGGACCAACATCAGCTGTTTTATCGCCTAATGAACTGATGCTTGCTTCTACCTGTTCCTTTTGCAACGAGATGCCTTCGGCATCAACAGTTCCAACAACCCTACCTGACGAAACAGTATCGCCTTCGTTTATAGTTAACGACAGGATTTTTCCATTGAGTTCAGAAGAAACAATTACTTCTGTTGTTTCAAACGTGCCCGAAGCATCGAATTTATTTTCGTTGTTCTTACAGGCAGCAAGTGAAACTGCTGCCATTACTGATAAAATTATTTTTCGCATACGCTGTATTTTATTTACCCTTGATAGTTTGATAATTGATTTGTGCCTGTAATAATTGTAACTGGTGTACTATTAATGATTGTCTTGCCTGGTCTTCTGCACTTACTTCACGCAGGTAATCATTGGCAGTGATCACTCCATTTTCCAGTTGTGCTTTTGCAGCATCCTTCACCATGATACGCAGGCTAATGATTTCTGTATCTTTTACAATCAGTTGGTTGATTTTATCAACCTCTGCCTGCTGCTGCTTTAATTGTGTATTTGTGTTGAGCAGAAATACATCCTGCTGAACTGCAACAATTTTCTTATTTACTTCAATCAGCTCTCTATCTTTTTTGGAAGTATATAATCCACCAAAAGCCCAATTAAACCTAACGCCGGTTATATAGTATGCAGCAAATTTATTTTCTAGCATATTCAGGCCCGGTCTTCCATAACCGCCCTGCAAAAAAAGGCTTGTCTTAGGAAGATTTTTTGCTTTGATAATATTATTTTGCCCTTCCAATAATTTCTGCTGCGATTGAAAAAGTTTTACTTCTGGTCGCAGAATTGTTTGTTCCGCAGTTGATGAAACAACAACCGGTTTTTCAAAAACAGTTGCAGAAGAATATGTTTCACCGGTAAATAAACTCAATACTTCAATCAGTCCTTTTCTGGTAGCACTCAGTTCTATTACACGTTGATCAACTTTTAAAATCTCTGCTTTCAACAGGTTAAGGTTTGATTTAAATGCAACCCCATTCTGCACCTGTGCTCCTACTTTTTTCATACCTGTTTCCAGGTCTTTCCTGATCAGCTCGGTTTGTTTCAACTGTTCATCAATAAACAATATGCTTAAATAAATCTGGTTGATACGATCAGTAAGTTTGTACAATTCCACTTCTATTTTCTGCTCTTCCACTTCTGCATTTACAGCCTGCATATTTTTCTGCTGCTTTGTTAACCCTCCATCGTAAATCATTTGGTTTACATCAGCCACAATCCTGTATTGATCTTTACTTAAAGGTTCAATACTTACACCGGGTACAGGAATTTTTACTCTCGTTACATCCGATTGATAAGTGGCCTGGCCACTAACTGAAAGCTGCGGC
>JANOIQ010000498.1:0-1625 GCA_031407835.1 Chitinophagaceae bacterium | reverse complement strand
CGCTTTAATAAAGACGAAGCAATTACACTTCTGTAACCACCGGCACAATGCACATAGAGATTATCCCGTTCTTCAATATTTGCAATCAGCCCGAGATCATTCATTTCATTCAGCGGCAGATTCACCGCATCTTTTACATGACCATCTGCAAACTCTGTTTCTTTACGTACATCCACTACAACTAAGTTCTCATCATGCGGATAATCCATTGCCAGTTCATCAGCTTCCACATCAACGATCAGGTCAACTGTTTCGCCTGCCTGTTGCCAGGCGTTGAAGCCACCTTTTAAATACCCCTTCACTTTATCAAATCCCACTCTTGCCAAACGGATAATGGTTTCTTCTTCTTTACCTTCATCGCAAACGAGTAAAATGTTTTCATCAAACGGTAACAAGCCACCAGCCCATTCTGCAAACCGTCCTTCCAAACCAATACTTATTGAACCAGGAACAAAGCCCTGTGTAAAGGTGTTTGCATTTCTTGTATCAAGAATCAATGTTTTATCCTGCTCAGCGAGTTTTTTAAATTCGTCAATGCTCAATGCCCTTAATCCTGTTTTTAAAACAGTGTCTAACGCACCATAACCTTCTTTATTGATTTTTGCATTGATGGGAAAATATACCGGCGGAGTTTCTAATCCGTCAGTAACTGCTTTTATAAATTCTTCTTTCGATTGTTGCTGCAATGCATAATTGTTTTTCTTTTGTTCACCGATTGTACTGGATGTTTCCGGGCCCATACTTTTTCCGCATGAACTGCCTGGCCCATGTGCAGGATAAACAATCACATCATCAGCAAGCGGCATAATCTTCTTTTGTAAAGAATCATACATCATACCTGCAAGATCATGTACAGAAATATCACCTCCCTGAGCAAGATCAGGCCTTCCAACATCACCTACAAACAAAGTATCGCCGGTGAACACAGCGTGATCTTTTCCATTTTCATCTTTCAGTAAATAGCAGGAACTTTCAAACGTATGTCCGGGTGTATGCAACACTTCCATCGTAAGGTCACCCACTTTAAACTGTTCGCTATCCTTCGCCACATATACGGGAAAGGTGGTTTCAGTTTCAGGTCCATAAATGATGGGGGCATTTGATTGCTTGGCCAGATCGAGGTGACCGCTTACAAAATCAGCATGAAAATGTGTTTCAAAAATATATTTGATGGTCGCATTCCGCTCTTTAGCCAGGTTAAGATACACTTCTACATCACGCAGGGGATCAATAATGGCACATTCACCATTGCTTTCAATATAATAAGCTGCTTCACTGAGGCAGTTTGTGTAAAGCTGTTGTATAAACATAAATACTCAATCCTTTTTGCAAAGGTAAGTTTTGACAGCTAAGTTTCTTCCTGGCAGATGGGTGTTTTCTCAGTGTAAAAGTTCGGTCACAAATTTGTCAATATCAATCAATCGTTGGTGATTAATACTGTACCAGATAAATTTGCCTTCCCGTGAAGTGATTACAATATTACTTCTTCGCAAAATGGCAAGGTGCTGAGAGGCAACTGATTGTTCAAGACGTAAGTGCAGAAAGATTTCTGTAACAGTGATATTGTCCCTTTCACCAATCAGTTTTAAAATAACCTGGCGAAGTTTATGGTTTATGGCTCTTAC
>JANOIQ010000483.1:0-16132 GCA_031407835.1 Chitinophagaceae bacterium | reverse complement strand
GCATCCATCCTTCATAAAACAATTGTTTATGAATACGAAATGGATGCAACTCTGTCTTCTCTTCTTTCCTTTTACTTTATTAGCCCAATCAGTTAAACGTGTTCCTGTTGAAACAAAAATGGAACAGGTAACAGTATTTATGAAAGGTGCCCAGGTAAAACGAACCGCTAAACTTATGATCAGTTCGGGGAAACAGGAAATTGTTTTCACAGGTATTTCAACAGATATTGAAAAACAAAGCGTACAGGTAAAAGCTGATGGCAAGCTGACGATTCTTTCTGTGAAAGTACAAAGGGATTATTTGAAAGAACAGGAAGTGAGAGAAGAAATCAAAACGCTACAGAATAAACATCTGCAGCTGGGTGAAAAAATAACGATGACATCAAAAATGCTGGAAGTATTCAAGCAGGAAGAAACGATGATCATCAAGAATCAGGATATTGGCGGAGCAACATATGCATTAAAGCCTGAAGAGTTAAGACAATCACTCGACTTTCAGCGGGCAAGGTTAACGGAAGTATTGAAGCAGCAGTTGGCTTTGCAGAAAGAGATTGAAGAAATGGAAAAAGAAAGGAATAAACTTTCTAATCAGCTCAGTGAAATGAATAAAAAATTTGATCTCTCGACCAATGAAATCATCATCCTTGCTGATGTAAAAGAAAGTGCAACTGTTCCCTTTGAAATTACTTATCTCGTTCAGAAAGCAGGCTGGTACCCAACTTATAATATCCGGGTAAAAGATGTGGTGAGTAACCTGCAACTGGAAATGAATGCAAATGTGTACCAGACAAGCGGAGAAAACTGGAACAATATTAAAATGATTTTGTCAACCGGGAACCCCAACGAGAATAATTCAAAACCATTGATCAATCCCTGGTTTATTTCTTATGTAGATGCACAGATGAGTAATTACATGAAGCAATGGTTTATCAGCGGCAGTGACCAGATGCTGATGGGAAGAGTAACGGATGATAAAGGAGCTCCTGTTGCCGGAGCAAGTGTTGTGATTAAAGGAACATCACAGGGAACTGCAACAGATGGGAATGGATTTTGCCGCATTAAAGCAAACGGCAATGCGCAAACATTGATTGTTTCATCAGTTGGGTATGAAGCGTATGAATTTGCAGCAGGAAAAAGTTTTGTAAGCGTTGCAATGAAACCAATGAACACAAGTTTAAGCGAAGTGGTGGTGGTTGGTTATGGAACATCAAATGATTTGGAAGGAAGAGTTGCTGGTGTACAGATAAGAGGTAACTCATCCTTCAAAGAAAAATCAATTCCCTTACAAGTCATCACTACGTTTCAACCCATAACCACCCAATACGAAATACAGGAAATTACCACAGTGAATAATGATGGCAAGATGAACACCATCAGCATCAATGAAACAAGTATTGCTGCTTACTATGAGTATTACTCAGCGCCAAAACTCGATGAAGCAGCCTATCTCACAGCAAAGATCATTAACTGGCAGGATCTGAATTTAATTCCGGGTGAAACCAATTTATTCTTCGAAGGAACTTATCTCGGAAAATCTTATCTGGACCTTGCAACCGGTTCTGATACTTTATCGCTTTCTTTAGGTATTGATAAAGGCATCACTGTTAAACGAACCCTGTTAAAGGAATTCAGCAATAAGAAATTCCTCGGTAACAACCGTACTGACTACCGCCAGTTTGAAATAACCGTACGGAATAACAAAAATGTTCCTGTGAATATTGTTGTGGATGATCAGTTCCCCATTTCAACCATGAAAGAAATTGAAGTGGATGATTTGAAATATGATGGCGCCAAACTGAATGATGAAACAAAGATCATCACCTGGACATATACCATCGATCCAAAGCAATCGAAAAAGATGGAAATGAAGTACAGTGTAAAATATCCAAAAGAAAAGAAATTGCAACTTGACTAATCTTTAGAAAACCGCCGCAAACGCTGCGGTTTTTTTCTGCTTGTTCCTTATCTTCATCGCAAATCCTGTTTGCATGATTTCAGTAATCATTCCTGTTTATAACGAAGAGAAGACGATTGCTTCGTTGGTACAATATGTAAAGAAGTATGGTGCTCATCTGTTACAGGAAATCATTGTGTGCGATGCGGCCAGTACCGATGCTACAAAAGAAGAAGCAGCAAAAGCCGGAGCAAAAGTTGTCATCTCGCCACAAAAGGGCAGAGGTGCACAACTCAACTTTGGAGCATCACAGGCAACGGGTAGTATTTTTTATTTTGTACATGCCGATGTATTTCCACCAGAAAGTTTTGCAACCGATATTCAACAGGCCATAGCAAAAGGATTTTCATTGGGGCGTTACCGTACCAGGTTTAATACAAAAAAATGGTATGTACATATGATGTCGGTTTTTTCAAGGTTCGATTGGTTTTTATGTTATGGTGGCGATCAAACATTGTTTATCACCCAAACCTTGTTTAAAAAAAAAGGTGGGTATAAAAGTGATATGATGATCATGGAAGATTTTGAATTTGTTAAAAGGGCAAGAGTTGGAGAGAAGTATAAAATTTTCAGCAAGGGTGCACTCATCTCCGACAGAAAATATGAAAAAAACAGCCTGTGGGCAGTACAAAGGGCCAATAGCAGGATGATATCAATGTATAAAAAAGGAGCAAGCCAGCAAGAGATGATATCTGCCTATGGTCAAATTTTGAAATGGTAAAAAGCAAAAACTAATATCTTCACGCATTCGTAAATAAAAATAAGATTCATGAAACGGATTATCAGCGGTATTCAACAGGTTGGAATTGGAGTAACTGATGCCGACCAGGCATTTAAATGGTACAATAAATATTTTGGAACAGACATCGTAGTGTTTAAAGATGCAGCACGGGCGGAGCTGATGAAACGTTATACCGGCGGTGAAGGACATGAGCGTTATGCAATCCTCGCATTGAATATGCAGGGCGGTGGTGGATTTGAAATATGGGAATACAGAAGCCGGAAATCGCAGCCTGCTGCATTTGAAGTGCAGTTAGGTGACACAGGTATTTTCGTCATCAAGATCAAATGCAGAAATGTAAAAGCAGCTTATACATTTTATGAGAAGGAAGGATTGAATTTGTTAAGTATGCCCAAAGAAAATCCCGGTGGTATTGAATCGTTCTTTTTGAAAGATCCGTACGGAAATATTTTTGAAGTGATGGCCGATGATAATTGGTTCAGCAATACAGGACATTTAACGGGTGCTGTTTGTGGTGTAACCATTGGTGTTCGTTCTCTTGCAAAAGCAATTCCATTTTACGAAAAGGTATTGGGTTACGACAAGCAATTGTTTTTAAGTGAAGGTCATTATGAAGAGTTCAGCAAAATGCCGGGTGGTCAGCATCATTTCAAACGTGTGATGTTGGGTCATACCCGTAAACAAGAGGGGGCTTTTTCAAAACTATTAGGCCCTACGTATGTTGAATTAGTGGAAGTAACTGATCGTACAGCAAAAAATATTTTTGAAAATCGTTACTGGGGCGATCAGGGATATATTCATGTGTGTTTCGACATTAATGGATATGAAGAGCATGAACGGATCTGCAATGAAAATGGTTTTCCGTTTACGGTTGACAGTGCCAACAGTTTTGATATGGGTGAAGCTGCAGGTCATTTCTCTTACAATGAAGATCCGGATGGTACATGGATTGAATATGTGGAAACACATCGTGTACCGATTCTGAAAAAAATAGGCTGGTATTTAAACTTAAAAAACAGGAAGCCTGAAAAACCTTTACCCGACTGGATGGTGAAAAGCCTAAGTTTCTCAAGGGTGAAAGTGTAGCAGGTGCAACAAATTATGAGATTTATTTTTTCTGCAGTCATCGTCTTCCTTTTCTATGGAGTTATTTTTTCGCAGGACAGCAGCAGAAAAAATAAATCCCGTCGCTTATCAGCTTTTCCTGTTGTATTCTATTCGCCGGAGACAAGTGTAGCTGTTGGTGGATTTGCAGCCTATACCTTCCGCAATAAAAACGATACGGCACAACGTTATCCATCACAGGTGCAATTTGGAGCAGCCTATACTTTCAATAAACAACTATTACTGTTTGCCCCCTTCCGCATTTATACGCCCGGTAGTAAGTTCACTGCATATGGTGAAGTTGGTTATTACAAATACTCTTACTACTTTTTTGGCATTGGCAATGAACAACCATCTGATTATAAAGAATTATACAAAGTAAATTATCCACGCTTACGATTAAATGTTTTACGCAAAATAAATCCGAAACTATATGCAGGTGTGCGTTACTGGCTGGAAGATTATAAGATCATTGAAACAGAACCGGGCAAACAATTAGCAAGTGGTACAATCGAAGGAAGTAAAAGAAGTTTTATTTCAGGTATTGGTCCGGCATTGAATTACGACACCCGTGATAATATTTTCTTTGCCAGCTCAGGTGTTTTTGTTGATGCAGGTGCCCATTTTTATGGTAATGCAACAGGCAGCAACTATCAATACAACCGATATACACTGGATGCATCCACCTACCTTTCAACTAAACGTAAAAATGTATGGGCCTTTAATCTCTATGCAGATATGGTTGCAGGCAATGTACCTTTCAGCCAATTGGCATTATTGGGTGGTAATAAAAAGATGCGTGGCTTTTATGAAGGACGATACAGAGACAAAAACCTGTTAGCATTCGGTACAGAATATCGTTTCAAAATTTACAAACGATTTGGTGCAACGGTGTTTGCGAATGCAGGAGCAGTCAATGATCAATTGAAAAATATTGCAGAAGACATTCGTACAACCTATGGTGCAGGTCTTCGATTTGCACTAAACCCTGCAGAAAAATTAAACCTGCGTTTAGACGCAGGTTTCGGAAAAAATTCAACAGCTTTTTATTTTACCATTGGTGAAGCTTTTTAATAAGCAAGCAAATTTTTCAACTCCAGCCAATCCTTCAATGTATCAACATCTCTTAATTGTTCTGTTGATGCAACCGTTAATCCTGCTTCTGCTGCGTCATGTATGGTGCTGCTGTAAACTGTATCGGTACTCCATGCCTTATTGCTGAAAAAGGGTGGATGTACTGCACGCAATCCAAGTAAATAATAACCGCCATCATCAACAGGGCCAATACAAACGTCATCTGTTTCTAATAGTTCAAATGCTTTGTTGAGATGATGCGAAGCGAGTTGCGGGCAATCACTGCCAATAATTACCACCTGTTTATATCCCAGGTCAAACAAAAAGGTGAACGCATGCAACATGCGTTCACCTAAATCATTTCCCTGCTGGAGTTGTTTGTAAAACGAAGTTGTTTCCCACAAATCAAGGCGGTTTATTTCATCTGCATAAAAAATAAATTTATCAGCTGCAATTGGTAAGAGTACAGTATGCGTATGCTGGAGCAATTGACGGTAAACTTCAACGGCTGCAGCATCGCCAATATCCTTTGCCAGTCTTGTTTTTACTTTTCCCGGTTCGGGATTTTTTACAAATACAATAATTGCTTTCTTGCTCATGTAAGGTTTAAATTAACAGCATCCACCGCCATCATAAAACCAGGTAGAGCCTGAAATATAAATATCTTCTCTGTTTAATGATGCCAATGCACCAGCTGTTTTGTCACACACAGCTAAGGGCTGGTTTGGTAATAACACATGTCCTTTATTATCATCAAAACATTCTTCGTTACCAAAGTAGATCGCTGTTTTACCGGTAAATACACATGGTCCGTCTGCAGGCATCGGATCTTTAATGGCACACACTTCAACACTTTCAATAAACAGTAATTCATTGGTATCATAATTCTTTGGATCAAGAATACGGTACGGACGCTTCGCTCTTATTTCAACCGTACCGAATCCTACGTCAGTGATCATTTTAATATAATCCCACAACGGTAATGATCCACTTAAACATAAAGCACGCAAACGTTCATCTTCACGTAAGTTTTCAGGTATATCCTGCTCGCAGGTTGGATCACTCATTACCAAACGGCCTCTTGGCTTTAACACACGATACATTTCCTGCAGGGCCAGTTTCAACTCTTCCTGTTTAAAAATATTGAACAAACAGTTTTGTGCAGCCACATCAATGCTGTTATCTTCCACAGGCAAACTCAATGCATCCCCTTTACGCAAATCCACAAACTCTGAACGGAACCAGGGATTTAAACGTTCTGCTTCTGTAAAATTAGTTCGGCTGGCCTGCAACATTTCATCCACCACATCAACACCAATAACACCATCTACCTGGCGGCTGAAATAAGCAAACTGCAGTAATTCCATTCCTCCACCAACCCCAACGTACAATATCCTTGGGTTATTCACCAGGTCTCTTGGATGAACGGTGCTGCCGCATCCATAATTCATCTGTTGCATACGAACAGGAATATCTAAACCGGGCAGTTGCCAAATGGGTGTAGTTGTACAACACAAACCAACCTGCGGGTTTTCTGCTGCTTCTTTGTAAACATTCTTTGTTGTTTCAAGATAAGTAGTGCTCATTGTCTGTTTTTATTTGGTGGTGAGATTGTTTTGAAAAAATTTATTATTTAGTCATGTTGTTTTGTTTGCCATTTAAAAGCTGTACCGAACGGTAAATAATCCCTGCGCTCTCGAAAGCAGTGCATCGTATTGCCAGGCTGTTGTTTTAGGATTTGAAAAATTAAGCTCTGGTTGTAACGAACTGTTCACCCGCACAACAGTAAGTAACTGATAACTGCTGTTTAAAATATTGGGTACATAATATTGCCGCCCCCAGTTTTTTGAAATCATATTTGACAGATTGAATACATCCAAAGAAAAGCCAAGTGTATGCGGATGTTCTTTGGAGCCGAGGTGAAGATTGTACATCAACTTTACATCGAGCTGTTGGTTCCATGGTGTACGGGCACCATTGCGTTCTGCATATTGCCCACGACGGGTACGTAAATAATCATCGGCATCAATGTAACTGTTTAATTGCTGCCATTGTTCAGCCGCAGTAGTGATGACTGTTCCTCCTGAATTTCTGATATCAACCAAATTACTCTCACCCATGTTGCGTGGAATAAAAATGAGATCATTATTGGGCGAACCATCACGGTTAATATCGCCGATATAAGTATAAGTATAGGGACTGCCTGATTGTAATGTATAAACAAAGATCACATTTACACTGCTGCGTTTCCATTTATGTACGTATTGCAGGTTACTGATGCTGCGGTGACGAAGATCGAAGTTTGAATAAGATAATTGCGGTGCGTTTGGTAAAAGAGTTTGATTGAATTCCCAATTTGCCTGTGGCGAAACACGCACACCGTTTGAAATATCTTTCGATACACCGTAAGTATAAGAACTTACAAACTGAAATGCTTTGAAACGTTTACTTATTGTTGCCGATAGTTGGTAACGGTAACCTTCTTTGGTATTGGTGAGCAGGAATACATTGGTAAAAGATGCATTCAGTTTTTGTGCATTACCATTGCCCAGGTACACTGTTCTTTTATCGCCTGTTCCATTTAAGTTGCCTGTACTGTCTTTGAGGTTGATGGTTTTATACAATACATCGTTCAGTGTTTTGGTATAAACTCCTTCAACTGTAAACGACCATCCATTATTTGTTTTCCAATCCAGGGCTAAACTGTTACGGAACACTTGTGGTAACTTATAGTTGTTATCCAACAGATTAATTTCACGTATCCCCGGTTGATAGATAGCTGCAACCTGTGATACATCATTGATTAATGGTACTGCACCTGTTGGACGAAAATCCACATTACCATAATTTGTACCACTGTTATAATATGGATAAGCTAACCATGCAAAAGGCATACGACCATTAAACACACCGCTGCCACCTCTCAACAAAATTTGTTGTTTATTGCTGATGTTCCAGTTGAAACCAAGCCTTGGTGCAATTTGCGGATAAGGATTGCTGCTGTTATCATAATTTTCAAACCCTTTTGTTTTTGTTACATCCCGATTAACACCGGGTCTGTCAGGGTATGCAGTAAAATCAAAACGGATACCTGCTGTTACACGCAGATTTTTGGTAATTGCAATTTCGTCCTGCAAATATTGACTCAACAGGAACACACGAAAACTGGCAGAAGGATTGTTGCGGTTGAATTGATAATCATTATTCTTTAAATTATACACACCTCTGATACGGCTGGGTCGGCTCGCATTAAAATCATCTACACTTCTGTAGGCCCATCGGCCATTAAAAGCAGTGAGGAAACGATAATCAATATTGTAGAACTCATTATGTGTACCTGCAGTGATGGTATGTTTCTTACGGTAAATCGTAAGATTATCTGTAAGTTCAAAAGTTCTTAACTGCAATCCATATACTGCTGCTTCACGATAAGCACCTAAGTAAATCGTATTGGCAGTGTTATAAGTGATCTCAATGTGCGGAAAGAAACCACCTTTGATCTCACGTTCATCTTTTGTATGGGTGAGACCAATGATTAAATTATTGGAAAGACGGCTGGAGAAATTTGATTTCGCTTCAAATACAGCACTATGTGTTTTACTGTAATGACGAAAACCCTGGCTGGCAAAGTTGAGAATATTAGCTGAACGTTCATTGTTATCTGCAAAAGCCTGCACATAATTATGACGGATGCTCAGCTTGTGTACATTGTTTACGTTCCAGTCGAGCTTTAAAAAAAACTTATCGCTGTTTATTTTCAATTCCACATCCTGGTACGAACCTAAATTATAATTATAACGGGAGAGGACAGTATCGTATAAGGACTTTGCAACATCAAATGGAATAGCAGAACCGGAACTGCCGGGAGCAAATGCTACCGGTTCATTTCTTCTTGCAATTTCAATGGCTGTAAAATAAAAAAATTTATTCTTTATAATCGGACCACCTAAACGAAAACCTGTTTGATAGTCTGAAAAATTTTCAATTCGTTCACGCTTAGCATCGGCTGTTGGTCCTGTTAACCATTGATTTCTTCCTGAGAAAAAAGCAGAACCTGAAAATTGATTGGTACCACTTTTTGTAACAGCATTGATGCTGCCACCGGTAAAATTCCCCAACGTAACTGTGTAAGGCGATACTTCAACCTGTACTTCCTGAATTGCTTCAAGACTGATAGGTTGTGTTTTAGCCAAACCTCCTGGTGTGCCGGATGCCAGTGAACCACCTGCGCCACTTGCAGGTTCAGTAAAACCAAATGCATCATTCAACGCTGCGCCATCAATACTTAAATTATTATAACGATAGTTGGTGCCGCTTAAACTGTTACCGTTTGCCTGTGGACTTAAACGTGTAAAGTCCTGCAGGCTTCTGCTGATGGTTGGAAATTTATCGATCTGGTCTTTTGAAATCGAAGTACCGGCACCTGTTCTGCGGATTATTTTTTTATCGCTCCTGATGACAATGTCATTCAGCGACTTTGCCAATGGTTCCAATACACTGTTGATGATCTCTGTTGTTCCTAAACTTAACTGCACATCAGTAATGGTATCACTTACAAAGCCAACATAGGAGAAAATGATTGTGTAGGGGCCACCACTTTTAAGGTTAGGTAAATTATACGTACCACCGTTTTGTGACAGGGTGCTGTAAACAGATTTTGTAGGTTCATGAATAGCCTGGATCGTTATTTTTTGCAGATCCTCGCCGGTTTCTGCTTTTACACTGCCACGAATACCTGAACTGGTAACCTGTGCAAAATCATTCAATGAAAACAAGCAGATAAAAGCTATTATCAAACTGAATCTTGCTGAGGAGTAAATAAGTGGTAATTGTTTATTGCGCCCGGTTGTAATTTTCTCCATTATGTAAACAGTTAACATGTTACCGTATTAACGTAATGAGCGTAAATGCGGTTTTTTAAAATTGTATTTGCGGATTACTTTACTTTTTAATCAGGCAACAGCTCCGCCACAACTACTGCCCATACCTGCAGTGCAGCCATAGCAATGTTGATTGATGATGACCTCCCTGTTGTTTAACGCCCCCGCATTGAATGTTGATAAATGCTGTGATTCTTTACAGGATACTTTCATCTCCAGCATCTGGTTAAAATCACAATCATAGATATATCCATCCCATCCAATTGATAATGTAGTGCGGCACATCACATTCGCAGCAGCAGCAGGATTGAAAGCTGCTATCAGCTTTTCCATGTACTTTTCATAATTTTCTGTTTGTAACAGATAATCAAGATATCGGCTGATGGGCATGTTGGTAATGGTAAACAGCGAATTGAAAACGATATCGAAATCTTTTTTCAATGCAACCTTGTATTCTTTTTCCAATGTGGTTTGCGAAGAAGGTAAAAAGGCGCCAGCCGGATTGTAAACAAGATTGAGAATTAAACCTGTACCTTCTACACCATAACCTACTGCATTCAGCATTTGCAATGCTTTAATGGAATCTTCAAACACACCATCTCCACGCTGCCGATCGGTACGATCTTTAGAATAGAACGGGAGTGATGAAGCAACTTCTATCTGATGTTGTTTAAAAAATTCGGGCAGGTCATGGAAGCGTTTATTAGCAAGGATGATTGTGAGATTACAGCGAACAATGATGTGCTTGCCCAGTTTTTTTATTTCTTCCACAAACCAACGGAAGTCAGGATTAAGCTCTGGAGCACCACCTGTCAAATCAACTGTTTTGAAAGATGGATTAGCAGCCAGTATATCAATACACAACTGCATGGTTTCACGGGTCATAATTTCTTTACGGTCGGGTCCTGCATCTACATGGCAATGTTTGCACACCTGGTTACACATTTTACCAACGTTGATCTGGAAAATTTCCAGTTGAGTTGATGTCAATGGATAGAGCCCGATGGCTTCGAGTTTTTGCTGAAAGGGTATAATGCGGTATTCATGACCGTTATAACCATGTTCTAATATTTCAATCTGTTCATGCACATCGGCTAAACTATTCCCTTGTGCTTTTAATGATTTTGTATTGCTGCTCATCTATTGAGTAATTGATGGTTGGTAATTCGCTGGGTTAGTTTTTTACATGGCAATTTCTTTCACCTTATTCATCATCTGCACGCCATGTACCAGTGCTGCACCGCCTTTAATGGCAGCTGCTACATGTACCACTTCCATCATCTGTGCTTCGTTCCATCCTTTTTCAAATGCATCGCTGCTGTATGCATCAATACAATAGGGGCATTGTACAGCATGTGCAACAGCTAATGCGATTAAAGATTTTTCCTTGGCTGTTAAAGCACTGTCTGCAAAAGCAGCGCCATACCAGCTAAAGAATTTGTCAGCCAGATCTTTTTGATATTCTCCGATCTTGCTGAATTTTGCGAGGTCTTCTGCATTGTAATAATGATTGGGCATAGTGTTGGTTTTATTTCTGATAATTATTTAAATATAATGTCCAGTCGTATTGTTTAAATTTTATTTTCGGATGCACATCTTCCGGAATAACTGCTTTTTGTTTCAGCAAACGGATCATTCCTTTTTTGCCGCCAAAATCTTTGCGGAACCATCCCATAATGGCAGAGAGCTTCACCAAATTTTCTGTGTTATTATATTCTGCTTCACCGGTTAAATAAGCTGTTGCTGCAATATCTAATTGTGCAGTTAAGTTTTCAGGATTGTAAAAAGCAACCGGCGGACAACTTTTTGCACCACAGTTCAGTGCAAAATGTAAACGGTAATCTAATTTATTAACACGTAATTGCTTTTCTGTTTTCCCCGTAAAGAGTTTGCCGAGGTACCCTGCACTCCATTTAATTTTTGAACGGCGCAGAATACCATGTTCAATATCATCGAGACTCAACTTCAATCCTGCTACAGTAATTTGTTTACTTTTAAAGAAAGAGCTTCTGTTTTTAAATGAATCGGGATTGCGTTTCAACAGCGACTGTACATAGCCGTTGTATAAGTTAATCCAGAAGGCTTTCTTTTCATCGTCAGTTGACAGCAGCTTTATTAAAGCATCGAATGTAACTGTCATTAACTGTTGTTCAAATACTGAGGTGCTGTCGCCTGTTTTGGCAGCGTACATAAAATCCTGCGATAGTTTTACAAGTGAGTTACTGCTGCGGTTATTTGCATTCATCACTTTGTTATAATTCGTTTTTGGATTTGTAACAGGAGGCTCTTTTTCTTCCATCACTGCTTTATTCTGCAACCAGGCTGTAACAGATGCTTCTGTAATTTCAGATGCTTCTGTAATGGCAATGATTTGATTGTTTTTCATGATCACGGTATATGGATAGGCAGGGGGCTGAAATAAAGTAGTAATATTATTTTCAGCATCTACTACCACCGGAAAACGGAAATTTTTCCTTGCCGAAAGAAATTTCTGTAGTCTTTCTTCTGTTTCAGTTGAAATCAAAACAATATTTAGTTGGGTACTGAACTTTTCCTGAAGTTCTGTTAAATGAGGCAGTGCTTTAATACAGGGAACGCACCAGGTACCAAAAAAATCAAGGATCACTAACTCGTTGCTGATATCTTTCAGATCTGCCGCAGGTTTTTTAGCATTTAATATTTTTTGAATCTTAAAATTTTGCACAGCATTTCCCTGCTTATACGCATTTTGTGCGGACGCAAAAAAAGAAAGCGAAATGACTGATATGATGAGTATTAATAGTCGCAAAAAACTGGTTTTTTTCGATATACGTAAATGTTACCCCGTGAGATTGGATATATTTACAAAATATGAGTAAAATTGTTGAAGAAATAAAAGAATCTGTTGCTTTTTTAAAAAACAAAGGCATCAACAAAACCCCTAAAGTTGGGATTGTATTAGGTACGGGCCTTGGTGCAATGGTTAATAAAATTGAAGTGGAAGCAAGTATTCCTTACACCGATATTCCTCACTTTCCGCAAGCCACTGTTGAGTTTCATAAAGGTAATCTGCTGTTTGGATATTTAGATACTGTACCTGTTATTGCCATGCAGGGACGTTTTCATTATTATGAAGGATATAGTTTGCAACAGGTTACGTTTCCCATTCGGGTAATGAAAGAATTGGGAGTTGAAATACTCTTGTTGAGTAATGCAGCGGGTGGCATGAATCTTCACTATAAAAAAGGTGACCTTGTTGTTATCGATGATCATATTAATATGCTTCCGGATAATCCATTGCGTGGATTGAGTGATCCGGCTTTGGGCGAAAGGTTTGTGGATATGAGTGCACCTTATGATGCATTGTTACAAGAACTGATTTTCACAAAAGCATCTTTCCTGAATATACCATTACACAAGGGAACGTATGTTGCGGTGATGGGCCCTAATCTTGAAACCAGAGCAGAATACAGGTGGTTACGCAGCGCAGGTGCAGATATGGTAGGAATGAGTACAGTGCCAGAAGTGATTGTTGCCAACCAGATTGGATTGAAATGTTTGGCTGTAAGTGTGATAACAGATGAATGTGATCCTGAAAATCTGAAACCGGTTAATATTGCAGAGATCATTGAAGTAGCTGGCAGAGCAGATGAAAAACTGAGCACTTTGTTTGCTGCACTTATTCAATCATTAGTTTAATTGGGGATCAATGGGGTAGTTGATCAGTTGTTCATATTCTCCGCCCATTGATTTTATGGCATCTTTCCAGATAGCATCAGATTCCGTATTGAAAATAAGTGTTTGTGTAGCAGTTACAGTAAGCCAGTTTTTTACGTTCATTTCTTCACTGAGCTGACCGCTGCTCCAGCCACTATAACCAAGATAAAATCTGATTTTAGTTAAATCAAGGGTTCCGTTTTTTAATTGAGTAACTACAGATTCAAAATTACCACCCCAATAAATTCCATTGGCAATTTCCTGTCCACCCGGAATTTCGTCAGGTAACTGATGCAGAAAATGAAGTGTGTCCATCTGTACAGGGCCGCCATAATAAACAGGAACCTGGTAACCTTCCAGTTCTGTAATCAGTTCATCAAGTGTATGATCAAATGTGCGGTTGAGTACCAGCCCAAAGGTTCCCTCTTCTTTATGTTCACATAAAAGCACAACAGTGCGTCTGAAATTGGGATCTTTCAAAAAAGGATCTGATATTAATAATATTCCACTTGCCGGTTCAATCATAGAATTAATTTACAAACTAAATTTCAGATTATTATTCTTTGTTTTCAGCAAATGCAGTTGTCAAAATCAAGTTAAAAGGGCACAACTGTTGATTTTAGCATATTTCCATTTACTTTCACGGCTATTTTTGCAGTCATGAAGAAAACGTTCCCCATAATCATTGCGCTTATTACGTTATCCCTGCTTGGTATTATTTATATCCAGGTGTCGTGGATCCGTACATTAGCATTATTCAGGGAAGAGCAATTGGAAGAAAATATTTCTGCCATCAGTCAGCAGGTAGGTGAGGAGCTGGTTGCCCAGCGAAGTGTAACGTTTAATAACCCGGGTCAGATGCCCGGCTTGAAATTTCCCGGGGAAGCATATGATATTTATAAACAGTTTTCCGTTACTAACCGCTTTACTATTTATGAAATAAAAGAAAAACTGCAGAAGGCTTTTTTAGCGCAGAATATGAAGGACACAAAATTTGAATTTGCTGTTGCAAGTGATAACGTGTTTGGTCATTATGAAATGAAATCTCCAAAATTCTATGAAATGGCAATGGATAGTGTGCATAATAAACGTGTTTATTATCCGCTGATTCCTGCAGGTGGAAGTGTACTGGAAAGTTTAGCTCCTGAAGAAGCCCTTGTTATTGTTGTACCCAACTATAAATCGTATATATTTCAATCGTTGGGTTGGATGATTGGAGGTGCTATACTTTTTACGCTGATTATTATCACTGCTTTTTTTCTTACTATCAGAACATTGCTGCGTCAGAAAAAATTGGGCGATATGAAAAATGATTTCATCAACAATATGACGCATGAGTTAAAAACCCCGCTTGCTACTATTTCATTGGCTGTTGATGCGTTGAAGAATGAGAAAGTAATGAGCAATCCCGAAAAAATGGGTTATTTCACTGGTATGATCAAAGATGAAAACAAGCGGATGAACAAGCATGTTGAATCTATTCTGCAGGCAGCACAAATGGACAGGCAGGAAGTGCAGCTGAATAAAAGAGATATTCATGTGCATGAGATTATTAAAAATGTTTTGAATAACCTGCAATTACAGATTGAAGAAAAGCATGGCAAGGTAGAAGTACAACTCAATGCTGCAAGCGATTTAATGGAAGCAGATGAAGTGCATCTTACTAATCTCATTAATAACTTAGTTGATAATGCACTCAAGTATTCAAAAGATGATTCTTTTCAACTGAAAATTTCTACAAAGAATTTTGGCAGAAACATTCGTGTGCAGGTAGAAGATCATGGAATAGGAATGAATAAAGAAACACTCACCCGTGTATTTGAAAAATTCTACAGGGCACATACAGGAAATGTGCATAATGTAAAAGGCTTCGGACTTGGATTAAGTTATGTAAAAACAATGGTAGAAGCCCATGAAGGAAAAGTAAAAGCCGACAGCGTAATTGGTAAAGGCAGTACGTTTACAATTGACTTCCCTTTAAAAAAATAATTCGCTAAACTTTATTGCAGTTTTGTTTTTGTAAGAGTAGTTCTCATATATTTTCTTACAAAATTTCACCATAAAGGTGGAGACACGCCGTGGTCGGGCGTCTCCACCGACCACTGTTAAATAGTACTCTCTTCATTTCTTACAATTTTTCATTTGTCTTTGTGGTGGTTTAGTTATTATTTACTCATTTGAAATATGAATCATCAGCAACACAAAAAAATCTTCTGTTTGTTTTGAATAGTGGCAGAGTAATGCACATCTAAAACAGGCTTTTCCACAGCTAATTCACCGTAATCCACATCATGTCTTATTAAAATCACCCTTAAATGGGCTGTATTCCTTTGCTATTATGGCTCAGCGGTTTGTGGAAAAAATAAAGTAACCCCATTTTGGCCTCAAAGTGGGAATTTGTGTTATTTTGTGTAGAATTGTGTAGATATAATTCAAAATCAAGTATAACTGATTGGTTTTCTAGGTGAATATGAGGTTACGCTTGACGCAAAAGGTCGCTTCCTGCTACCGGCTGGCTTTAAAAAGCAGATGCCGGAAGACTGGAGCAACCAGTTTGTGATCAGCCGGGGCATTGAACCATGCCTGACCCTATATCCTATGAAAACCTGGGAACCCATTTTTACTCAAATAAGTCAGTTAAATGATTTTGATCCTAAGGTACGCAACTTTCAACGCCTCTTT
>JANOIQ010000473.1:0-3113 GCA_031407835.1 Chitinophagaceae bacterium | reverse complement strand
GCTGAGCTTACAAAAGCTGCCGGCATGAAACTGGCCTATCATAACCACGATTTTGAGTTTAAGAAAGTAGATGATGGTAAACAGTTCCTTGAAATATTGCTGACACAAACCGATAAAGATATGGTTGATTTTGAATTTGATCTTTACTGGGTTGTGTTTGCAGGAGAAAAACCCATTGATTGGTTTAAGAAATATCCCGGCCGATTTACTATGTGGCATGTGAAAGATATGACCACCAACTCAAAGGGTGTAAAAGAAAGCACACAAGTTGGCGATGGCACCATTGACTTTGCTCCCTTCTTTGCAGAGAAAAAATTATCTGGTTTAAAATATGCATTTGTTGAGCAGGAAGCTTATACCATGCCTGAAGAACAGTGTATTAAAAAAAGTATTGAATTCCTCAAAAAGAAAAAATGGGGTAACAGTTAAAAAGAAAGCGGCTCAATAAGCCGCTTTCTTTTTCAGCAAAGCATTTCCTGTTTTGCTGTAATTTCAACGTATGAAAAAACTGATCTTCTTTATACTGCTGTTTGCAGCTATTCACTCTTCTGCACAAACAAAAGATGAAAAACAAATTCTCGCCATTCTTGAAAAACAAACACAATCCTGGAACTGCGGAGATTTGCGAAGCTTCATGAATGGCTACTGGAAAAGTGACTCACTGATGTTTATCGGCAAAAGCGGCGTTACATATGGCTATGATCAAACATTGACCAACTACCGGAAAAATTATCCTGACATGGATGCCATGGGTGAACTTCGTTTTGATATTCTAAAATTGACAAAGCTTGCTCCCGATGCCTACTATGTAATTGGTAAATGGCATTTGAAAAGAGACAAGGACGGAGATATTGGCGGGCATTATACCTTACTGTTCAGAAAGATTAAAGGACAATGGGTGATTGTTGCTGACCACAGCAGCTGAAGATCATGATTTTTTGTTTTTCTTTCCTGTACCTTGTTGCACTTTCACAATATCATTAAATTTTCATACTATGTTCCTCATTATTCTTGGTTTGATCGCCGTTGGAGTTGGTTTTGCTGTTGCAAAAGCCGATAGCCCTCTTCAGAAATTCGGAAAACTCATCCGCACACTAGGGTTTGTAGTTATACTGATTGGTTTCCTCACATCCTGTATTGTGCAGATTGATGCAGGGCAGGTTGGTGTACAAAAACTTTTCGGTAAAGTGCAAACCCGTATTCTGCAAAGTGGATTGAATTTTGTAAATCCGTTAGTGGATGTGGTAAAGATGGATGTGAAAACAAAAAACTATACCATGAGTGGTGTACATGACGAGGGTATGAAAACCGGTGACGATGCTATCCGTGTATTAGCAGCAGATGGATTAGAGGTAACTATTGATCTTTCCGTTTTATACCGCATCATACCAACTGAAGCACCAAGATTACTGGCACAAACAGGAGAAGATTTTGAAGATAAAATAGTTCGCCCAATTACACGTACACGTATCAGGGATAATGCTGTTTACTACGAAGCTGTTGCCCTTTACTCAACCAAGAGAGATGAATTTCAGCAACGCATTTTCAAAAACATTGAAGACGATTTTAAGAAAAGAGGCTTGCTTCTTGAGAATCTACTGGTACGTAACATCACTTTGCCTGCCAGTGTAAAAGCAACCATTGAACAAAAGATCAATGCCGAACAGGATGCACAGAAAATGCAGTTTGTATTGCAAAAAGAAAAACAGGAAGCCGAACGTAAACGTGTAGAAGCACAGGGCATTGCCGATTATCAGCGCATCATCAGCGAAAGTTTAACCGACAGGCAGCTGCAGTATGAAAGCATTAAAGCAAACCTAGAGTTAAGCAAATCACCCAATGCCAAAATTATTATTATGGGGAAGGGAAATACGCCGGTGATATTGAATCCGGGGGATAAGTAAAAAATTTAAGTCATATAAATATGCCAATACCAAGCTATCAAATGGCAATGCTCCCTTTATTAAAGTTAACAACTGATAGAGAGGAACATAAAATGAATGAGTTAACCGAGATCCTTGCAAAGGAATTTCAGTTAACTGATGAGGAGCGAAAAGAATTACTACCTAGTGGTCAAACTTTTATTTTTGGAAGTCGTGTGGGTTGGGCAAGAACCTATTTAAAAAAAGCAGGATTACTTGATTCTAAAAAAAGAGCTACTGTGCAAATTACACAGCGTGGCCTTGATGTTCTTAAGCAGGATCCAAAATTTATAGATGTAAATCTATTACGGCAATTTCCAGAGTTCTTAGAATTTCAAAACACAAAAAAGGAAGAGGGAGAAATAGTGCAAACTATTATTGAACTTGATAATAACAAAACACCAGAAGAAACTTTAGAAGATGCTTACCAAAACATAAGAAAATCTCTTGCGGAAGAACTTCGTACAAAAATCATTGAACTTCCGCCTTCTTTTTTTGAAAAGCTTGTTGTTGAGCTTTTAGTAAAAATGGGTTATGGTGGCTCTATTAAAGATGCGGGCAAAGCTATTGGAAAAAGTGGAGACGAGGGAATAGACGGAACAATTAAAGAGGATAAACTTGGTCTTGATATTATTTACATTCAGGCAAAGCGTTGGCAAATTGGCAATGTTGTGGGAAGACCAGAAATACATAAGTTTATTGGAGCCTTGGCTGGGCAAGGTGCAAAAAAAGGCATATTCATAACCACATCTAAATTCACAAGGGAAGCTCTTGATTATACTCCAAGGAACGAAACAAAAATAGTATTAATAGATGGTGAGCAGCTTGCACAATATATGATTGACTATAATCTAGGAGTAACGACAAATCAGATTTATGAAGTGAAACGAATTGACAGCGATTATTTTGATGATGAATAGCAACAATAAAGTATGGCATACCTGACTGCATTCAACACTCTTCGAAGTATTCTTACCTTTTTATATAAATGAAAAATGTACAGTCACCCTTCGGGTGAACAGACATTGATTACAACTTCCCCTTCCACAACCAGTAAAAAAAATAAATCAGCCCGGCTAGGGATGCAAGAAAAACAAAATAGTAAATGATATTACCAATACGGGGGCTGCCTTCAAAAAACGCCCAGTTGAAATAGATACCAACTGTCATGTGCAGCAGAAAGAATAATAA
>JANOIQ010000435.1:0-18221 GCA_031407835.1 Chitinophagaceae bacterium | reverse complement strand
TGTTTGGTATAATCGTAATGCGTGGCGTTAGGCGTATTCACCACCACTAATTCAACAGACTCATCAGCCAGCATTTCTTCCAGTGTTCTGTACACTTTTACATCAGGGTATTTTTCCTGTGCCAGGTTTTTACTTCTTTCCCAAACGGCATAAAAACGAAAGCCTGGGTGTGAGTTGATGAAGGGAGCATGAAACACCCATCCGCTCATTCCAAAAGAACAGATTGCTGTATTGATCGGTTGCATATTTTTCATTTCTGTTGGCGAAATTAGTCTTCTTTCTTTTTAACAATGAGGAACCAATCATTTTCTAACGGCAGGTACCCATAATCATAACAATAGAAATAAGTCTTCCCTGTTTTTGTTGTGTAGAGATGCGTGAGGTATTTGAAGTGAAACCCAAGTCGTTGCAGTTTGTCTTTATTGGCTTTGGCTGTTTCTTCTTTATCAGGTAAAATGCTTTCTAAGATCTTCCTGTTTTTCAGTAAGGTGTTGTTGATATTCCGCACATAACTGCTGTGAACTCCCTTTGCTTTTTGCAGATTATTATAGCTGTTGCGGCAATAATCATCACAGAATTTTTTGTCAACCCGCCCTTTTAGTGTCTTGCCACAGGCCACGCAGGTTTTGCTGTCAGATGCAGTCATAGCAAGTGTTTGAGAGATCAATATACAATTATTTATCCGTGTGCAAACGTTTTTACACGTTTAGCTTCGGGAGTAAACGGATAAAAACCGGATAAGGCTTTTGTGCCGGATCATCTTTGTGTTGTCAATCGGCAATAACATCACCGGTTGATTGAGATAACAAAATTAAAAACAAGTAAACTTCAAAGTCATGTACGCACTTAAGAACAAAGTTCAACTGATTGGTAACCTGGGCAACGCACCAGAAGTAAGAACATTAGATGGCGGTAAAAAAATGGCAAGGTTCAGTATTGCCACAAATGAAACCTACCGTAACGCAAAAGGCGAAAAGATCACTGAAACACAATGGCATAATATCATTGCCTGGGGTAAGGTGGCTGAAATTGCTGAAAAGTATTTAACCAAGGGAAAAGAAATAGTGGTTGAAGGGAAACTGGTAAACCGCAACTACACCGATAAGGACGGGAATAAAAAATACAGTACCGAAGTTCATGTAAATGAGCTGTTGATGCTGGGAGAAAAAGTGAGGGCATAATGTTATAGCCACAGATTTCACGGATTTACACAAAAAACAGCTGTGTGTTTCTGTGAAATCTGTGGCTTCCTAAAAGTTAAAGCGATATGTCAGAATTTATTTTAAAGTCGGAGACCTATCGAATAATAGGTGCCAGTATGGAAGTTTATCGAAACCTTGGCTATGGTTTCCTTGAAGTAGTGTACAAGGATGCGATGGAAATTGAGTTTCTTCAACGGGATATGAATTACATAAGGGAAGATGAACACGCTATTGATTATAAAGGAATCATACTGAAACATAAATTCTTTGCAGACTATACGTTGTTTGGCAATATAATAGTGGAAGTAAAAGTAAATAAGGATGGCATAACAGATGATGCTATTGCTCAAACATTAAACTACCTCAAAGCTTCCGGTTTAAGATTAGGTTTGATTGTTAACTTTGGCAAATCAGCACTTGACTACAAACGGCTGATCTTTTAATTTTCTATCTATGCAATTTGTGGAACGCAATGAAATATTTGATCTGGCTTTCCGTTTTGTAACCGAAACGCAGGAAAGTATTTTTCTGACGGGCAAGGCCGGAACAGGCAAGACAACTTTTCTGAAATATCTTAAAGAACATTGTTCCAAAAATATTATTGTAGCTGCACCAACTGGTGTCGCTGCTATCAATGCAGGCGGGGTAACATTGCACAGCCTGTTTCAATTGCCTTTTCATCCCTTTCTTCCAACAAACTCAGCCAAGAGTGAATTACTTTCGAAGATCAGGTATAACAAACAACGGTTACACCTGCTGCGTAAAATGGAACTGCTGGTCATTGATGAAATCAGTATGGTTCGTTGCGATGTAATGGATGCCATTGATACCATTTTACGAAGCGTCCGTTATCAGCATCATGTTCCATTTGGTGGAGTTCAAGTGCTTTTTATCGGTGATTTGTTTCAACTGCCACCCGTTGCTCAAAACCAGGAATGGGGTATTCTTCAGGAATATTATTCTTCCTCTTTCTTTTTCGACAGCGTGGTAATCAAAGAACAAATGCCGTTGCTGATTGAATTGAATAAAATCTACCGCCAGAAAGAACAAAGCTTTGTTGAGCTGTTGAATAAAGTAAGAAACAACCAGATCGAACAGGAAGATTTCGATGAGTTGAATCAACGTTATATTCCCGGCTTTCAGCCTTTGGCTGATGAAAAATATATTACGCTCACTTCGCACAATAACCAGGCAGAGCTGATCAACCGTCAGCAATTACAAAAGCTCAGTTCCTCTTCATTTACTTATAAAGCCGATATTGAAGGAGAGTTTTCGGAGAACACTTACCCTGCTGATGCGGAATTGGTTTTGAAAGAAGGTGCACAGGTAATGTTTTTGAAAAATGATACAATCGCCAGGCGATACTTCAATGGGAAGATTGGCATTGTGAAATCGCTGGATGATGCGGAAATCATAGTTACAAGTGATGGGGAAGATATTCATGTATTGAAAGAGACATGGGAAAATTCCCGTTATACATTAAATCGCAGCGATGGAAAACTGGAGCAGGAAGTAATGGGTACTTTTGAACAGTATCCTTTACGATTGGCATGGGCCATCACTATTCATAAAAGTCAGGGCTTAACTTTTGATAAGGTAATGATTGATGCAGGAGCTTCTTTTAGCAGCGGGCAGGTTTATGTTGCGTTAAGCAGATGCACCAGTATTGGTGGGATTGTTTTACTGTCAAAAATAAATCCTTCAGTTATTTTTAATAACCAGCATGTACTCAACGGGCAAAACTCATTAGCAACAAGGGGTTCTTTAGCCGAACGGTTTGCACAGGCCAGGAAATTGTTTACACTGCTTTTACTGGAAGATTTGTTTTTATTTGGGCAAACAGAAACTGCCATTAAACAACTAAAGGAAAGTATCGTTAAGCATACGCATGAGTTAAATGAAGAAGCAGAAACATGGATAGAAGATTTGTTACAGCAATTTGAAGGAGAGAAAACCGTTGCACAAAAATTTATTGGCCGCATCCATGGATTATTAAAGGAAGAAGGAATCGTGGAACAGAACCCGGCTTTGCAAAAGCGAATCCAGGACGCAACGATGTACTTCCTTCCACGTATCACCGCATTGCAGCGAACAGTGAATCAGCATCCGTTGATTACAGAACTTAAAACGGCTGCTGATGAAGTGAATGAGCATCTGCAATTACTTTGTGTAGCACTGCATACTTCTGTCTATTTGCTCCAGTACGGGAAAGAAATCTTTTCTGTTACCGGATTTCTGAAACATAAGTTGAACCTGGCCATACCCAGTTTCCGGATAACGAGCTATGCCAGCAATAAAAAGCAAACAGTATCCAATATAAAAAATGCAGAACTGTATTTTCAATTGAAAGAATGGAGAGACCGTGTGTGTGAGGAAAACAATATGCCTATTTATATGTTGGCCAACAGCAACAGTTTAACCGAGATTTGCACTTATCTTCCTCTTGCTAAGAATCATTTAATCATGTTAAGTGGGTTTGGAAAAGCAAAGGTTGATAAATACGGCGATGAGATTATTGAAATGGTTCAGAACTATTGCAATGAGCACAACATCGAAACAAATATTGAAGAAAAGCTGACGAATCCTAAAAGACAGCGAAAAGAACCTTCAACCCAAAAGGCCGATAAAGTAAGTTCATTTTCAGTTTCACTGCAATATTATAAAGAAGGAAAAACAATTGAAGAAATAGCTAAACTGCGCAATTTCGCCAATAGCACCATTGAAGGACACCTGGCTGAAGCAGTAAAGCATGGTGAAATATCTGTGTTTAAACTGGTTTCAGATAATAAGGTGGAGATTATCAAAGAAGCAATCGTCAATAACCCTGAGATGAAGTCAGGTGAATTGAAGGGGATGCTAGGCGATGAATATACATTTGCAGAAATCAGAGCCGTCGTCAATCATCTGGAAAGACTCGATGCAAATCAGGATGTTAAATCTATCAGCCAGAGCGGACATACTGAAGATGTGTTCTGAAATTGTATAAAAGGCTCTTGCAAAATCTTTTTCTAAGAAGTAATTTAACTTTCGGTTTCTTTCCCTGTCATAAGCAACTGAATATTCACTTCAAAAATTATTACATGAAAAAGATCTGTTTTGTTTTACTGGCTGTGATTGCATTCACAACGTTCAACTCATTTACTTCAGTTCAGAAAGGGTGGCATTTTATAGGCGATAAATGGGCAGCTTTTGGTCCCGATCGTGATGTATTACGTGTTGGTGGCAATGATGCTTACCGTCAAATAAAAATCAGGGTAACCGATGGCCCTTTGCGAATTGTTGATGCAGACATCTATTTTGAGAATGGAGAAAAAATGAATGTTCCATTAAAGAATGCATTCAGAGCTGGTCAGGAAAGCAGGGTAATTGATTTACCCGGGGGTGTTAGAAAACTAGACCGGATTGACTTTTTGTATTCTACAATTGGCCGGGCTAAAGGCAAAGCAAGGGTTGCAGTTTGGGGGAAACGATAATTCATTACTCAACTCATCAATACAGCAGCAGGTTATTCTGCTGCTTTTTTTATTTCTTCCCTTCCAGTTTGTTTACATATTCCAAAGAACCCAGCCTGAAACGAAGCGGAACGCCGGTCTTCTTTTCCAGCTTATATTCTCCTATACACATAATGCCCCAATTGCTGAAAGGGCTTCCCCAATTAACCTTCAAGGCATTGTTTTTTGTTAAAAAAAGTGATGGCTGAGTGGTAAATAAGTGAAAAGTGGGCAGAACAACTGGGTTTATTACGGCTTGTTTTGCTGTTGTATCTGCTGTTTGTGCATTGATTTTCAAAGAGAATGTTAAGAAAATGGCCGCCAAAGCACAAAAATTGTTCCAATTTTTAAACATGATGCGATTTTTTAATAATTTAGCCGCTGAAAGAATTACATTGTAAAGATAAACTGTATCCGGAAAATGGCACTCAGTCAGGGACTTCAACAAAAATTACTTCAAAAACTATCTCCTCAGCAAATCCAGCTGATGAAATTGCTGCAGGTACCTACGGCTAATCTGGAAGAACGGATTAAAGAAGAACTGGAAGAAAACCCAGCACTTGAACAATCAGACGAAGACAGTGATGAACAGAATAACGAAGATTTAAAAGATGAGTTTGACAGCAGCGAAGAAGATGAATATGATTTAGAAGGAAGTGAAGATGAATATGGAAGCATAGATATCAATGAATATGTAAATGACGGAGATGATGAAATAGCCGATTACAGAACAAGAGAAGATAATTATGCTGATCAGGAAGAAAGGAAATCATCGCCAGTAAGGCTTGAAGCCAGTTTTTATGATCTGCTCCTTCAGCAGTTAGGTATGCTGAAACTGGATGATAAAAAACAGGCAATAGCAGAGCAGATAGTGGGCAGCATTGATGATGAGGGGTATTTGCGCAGGGAAAACAGCGCCATTGTAAATGACCTGGCTTTCCGCCAGAATATTGAAACATCTGAAAAGGAGATCGAAGAACTGATCCTGCTGATTCAGCGGTTTGAACCGCCCGGTATCTGTGCCCGTGATCTGCAGGAATGTTTGCTCATACAGTTACGGCATAAATTCAAAACAAATTCTTCAAAAGACATACAGGCTGCCATCCTTATCCTTGAAAAGTATTTCGATGAATTTACCAAGAAGCATTACGAAAAAATACAACGAAGCCTTTCATTGGATGATGAGCAGTTAAAAGCAATCATCCGCCAGATTGTAAAACTCAATCCAAAACCCGGTGGCAATGTGGGTGAGGTAAATAAGGCGGAGGCTTATGTTGTTCCTGATTTCTTTATTCTGAATAGTAATGGCAAACTGGAGTTAACGCTGAACTCCCGTAATGCACCTGATTTGCGGATCAGTGAAGGATACCGGGATATGCTGAAAGAATATGACCGGGGAAGTAAACGGGACAAGCGGCAGAAAGAAGCAGTGATGTTCATCAAACAAAAAATTGATGCTGCCCGCTGGTTTATTGATGCCATCAAACAACGGCAGAATACGCTTTTACATACAATGAGTTCTATCATGGAGCATCAGGAAGAGTTTTTCCTTACCGGTGATGAAACAGAACTCAAACCCATGATTTTAAAAGATATCGCTGAAAAAACCGGGCTCGATATTTCAACCGTAAGCCGTGTAGCCAACAGTAAATTTGTACAAACAGAATTCGGCACCTACCGGTTGAAATTTTTCTTTAGTGAATCATTAAGTACTGACAGCGGCGAAGAAGTTTCAACCAGGGAGGTAAAGAAGATATTATTGGATCTGGCGGAGGCGGAAGACAAGCGTAAGCCACTAAGTGATGAACGATTAACAGAATTACTTCAGGAAAAAGGCTATAATATTGCACGCAGAACGGTAGCCAAATACAGGGAGCAATTGAATATACCTGTTGCAAGGCTGCGTAAACAGCTATAAGTTATGGATCAAATGATGGTAAATGAGAAAGGTGGCTTGAATGTAGATCTGCATCCAGCGGTGTTGCGGTTTTTCGCTTCTTTTTTCTCCTACCTGTTTCATCCGTTGTTCATGATTGCCTGGGTAACGTTATATCTGCTGTTCAGAAACAGTCTTGTGTTTATCGGGGAAACGACTTTTGAAAAAATGGTTGTGTTTCTGCGTGTTTTCAGCACCTCTATTTTTTTACCGGTTGTAACGGTGCTTTTGCTGAAAGCACTTGGGTTTATTTCTTCTATTCAACTGGGTACACAAAAAGACCGCATTATTCCTTATGTTGCCTGTATTACCTTTTTCTTCTGGAGTTTTTATGTATCCAAAAGATTAGGTGATCCATCTGAGCTCACCGCTTTTTTGCTCAGCGTTTTTATAGCATCATCTGCATCCTTACTCATCAACAATTATATGAAAGTAAGTATGCATGCAATTGGGGTGGGTGGGCTTGTTGCTTTCTTCTCCCTGTTGCTGTTTGCCAACAGACTGGATGATGTACTTTCTCTGTTACTTGTGTTTTTAATAGCCGGTATTACCACAACCAGCCGGTTTATTGTGAGTGATCACAAACCAGCGGAAATTACTGTTGGTTTTATAACAGGGCTTTTGATACAGGCAGTTACCTGGTTTATTATTATATAATTTATTTTTCTTTGCATCTATTGTGAATAGCTGATAACAATAGACTGTTATGTCTTGTTTTTTAAAACACGAAGAGTTCGTGTTATCTTTTAGTGAGCTTTACTATTAATTAGGTTGAAGAAATAAGCAACAAATAAAAACCCCGTACAAGCGGGGTTTTTCATCAGGAATTGGTGAGATCAACTGGTTTACAAAAAGTACAGTCAGCTGTTTAATATGGTTGATTTAGCCTGGTATTGTTTATTGGGATGATAAATAAACATAACAGTTCCATTTTTAATTGTATTAATGATAACTGCTGTTTGCTTTGCAGGTACTGCCGGGCAACCAAAGCTGCGGCCCAGATATCCGTTAATGTTTGCAAATTTTTCGGTTACATAATTTGAGCCATGCAATACAATTGCCCTGTCGTATGCCCTGTCATTTATTCCCTTTTCAAGACCTTTTAGTTTTAATGAATATCCATTATCGCCAAAATAGGTTTGAAGGGTAAGATAAAAGCCCAAACTGCTTTTGTTTGATTCGGGTTTGTTAGAGAAATCAGTAGCATAATTCAAGCCGCTGTTGCGGCCATGCGCCACTAAGGTTTGGTAAAGGATTTTACCTTCAACCATGTCAATAATATAAAGCCTGTTTTGCGAAGATGATTTTGAGAAATCTGCAATAGTTAAAATTTCAGATCTGTTTACCATTCCCTCTTCCAGTAATTTATAATAGCCTTTGTATGCCAGCTCAAATGCCTCTTCTTTTAACCCAGCCTGTAATAATTGAAGATTATTATAAATACTGTCGGCTCTTTCAACAATCAGCTCCTCTCCACTTTTTACAATTGCAGTGGCATTGGTGAAGAAGCTGTTTGAGATTTTCCTGTCTTTTGGGCTGCTCCCAGCAATGAGAATGGGAACCTGTAAGAAAATGATAGCTGAAATGGTCAAATAGACCAGATTGGTACGAAATAGTTTCATAGTACGGTTTTTTAAGGAATCAAGGATTGATAAAAATAGTAAAACATTCTTATTCTCCAAATACATATACTGCAACGTTTTTAATTTTAAAAAAGTATTTCAGTGAAGCAGAATCAGTTTTGGAGCTAACCCTAACGGCGGTGGTTAAACAATCGGGAGCAAATTTAACCTTATAAGCGCAGGGAAGGTGTTAAAGCGGCAAATTGAATATGACTGGAATATGCCTTAAAAAGACATCAGTTCTTCAATTAGCTGATAATCAGGTTCAGAACAACAGATTTTGGGGAATGTTTACAGATAAAATAAAAAAGCCCCGGACTAAACCGGAGCTTTAGCTCCCCCCGCTGGACTTGAACCAGCGACCCTCTGATTAACAGTCAGATGCTCTAACCAACTGAGCTAGGGAGGAATGGGCGGCAAAAATAGGGGATTTTCGTTTTTTCGATCCTATTTAAATGCAATTTTTTTATTTAAAGAAACCAAAAAATCCAGTTTCTTCTATGCCTATGTAAATTCCATCATCTCTTTTTTGTACCGGATATGTTTTTAAGTAATATCCTTCACCACTGATATTGCGCCCGTTTTGTAAACTGAATTTATACCTGTGTAAGGGACAAACAATATTACCTGCTGCATCTGTAAAGCCATGGGATAAATGACCTCCTGCATGCGGGCATTTAGGTGCACAGGCAAACACTTCATTCTCTTTTTTGCTAATGCAGATTGTTTTCCCTTTTATTTCTATTTCGCAAAGATTATTTTCCTGCCAAATGAAATCAGCAGCAGATTCAGCTATTTTATGCCAGCTGTATTTTTTTTCAACAGACATTAATAGAGATACTCTGTTTTATAGGGATAACGTATGTTGTAAATCTGTTTAACACTCTCTAATATTCTTGTGCGCAGTTCAGGAATATTTCTTTTTTCAGTTGCTGAAATAAATACGCAATTTCCCCTTGTTTCATTTTCCCAGCGTTCTTTCATTTCCTGTAATATGGTTGCTTTTACATCATCTTCCAGCCACTCATCGAAATGAAGTGTTTCATACAAATCCATTTTATTGAAAATGGTTATAACCGGTTTGTCATGACACTTTAAATCCTGCAGCGTTTTGTTTACTACATTAATCTGTTCTTCATACTGCGGGTGAGAAATATCTACTACATGGAGCAGGACATCGCTTTCCCTTACTTCATCTAATGTACTTTTAAAACTTTCAACCAAATGATGGGGAAGCTTACGGATGAATCCAACTGTATCACTTAACAGAAAGGGAGTGTTTTCATATACAACCTTGCTGGTTGTTGTATCAAGCGTTGCAAATAATTTGTTTTCGGCAAATACTTCACGCTTGCTGAGAATATTCATCAATGTGCTTTTGCCAACGTTTGTATAACCCACTAATGCAACACGAATAAATTCACCTCTGTCTTTTCGTTGTGTGAAAGCTTGTTTGTCAATTTCAGCCAAACGTTTACGTAAAACAGAAATCTTATCCTTTACAATTCGACGATCCGTTTCAATTTCTGTTTCACCGGGTCCTCTTGTACCAACACCGCCACCCTGACGTTCAAGATGTTTCCACATCCCTTTCAACCTGGGTAAGATATATTGATATTGTGCAAGTTCAACCTGTGTTTTTGCCTGTGCAGTTTGTGCACGGCGTGCAAAGATGTCGAGAATTAAATCACTTCTGTCAATGGTATAAATGCCCAGTTCCTTTTCAATATTCATGATCTGGGCACCGGTTAATTCGTCATCAAAAATGATCAATGAAATATCTTTTTCCCCAACATATTTTTTTATTTCCTGCAGCTTTCCCTTTCCTACAAAGGTTTTACTGTCGGGATGAGACAATCGTTGAACAAACCGTTTAATTGTTACCGCACCGGCCGTTTCTGCAAGAAAGGATAACTCTTCCAGGTATTCCTGCACCTGTAATTCTGTTTGTCCTTTTTGCACTACGCCTACGATGATGGCTCTTTCTTCCTGTTGTATTACCTGTTTACGTTCAATCACTGTATAAAAAATTCAACTGCAAATGTAGAATAAGTTCGCTGTGTATATAAAAAAGAAAAGCGGATGGTTCTTGAACCACCCGCTGCAAATTATTTGTAATAAATATTATAACCCGGTTAAGGCTAATCCAAATGTAAATGGTCTTATCTGGTTGGGTCCACGTCCTTCCTTTATAAAGTCGTTTAACTGGTATTGACCGAAGATGGCAAAATTTCCAAAGCCTATTCTGGCTGTTCCTGCCAGTCTCAGATTATTAAAATGAATACGGGATTTTTCTTTCAGGGTGTAAGCACTATTGCCGCTGCCATCTGAACTGAATTTCGTTCTGTCTGTTGCGCTGATGATTGTACCAACCTTTACTCCCAGTGCAAATTTTAGACTCTTGTTTGGATGTTCAGGGTCAACCATGAAACGCAACTCAACCGGAGCTTCCAGGTAGGTAGTAGCAAGCTTCATTGATTTATACTTATTGGAAGTATCCTTTCCGGTTTCTTTCGCAAATGAGAAAGCAGTGCTGTTAATGATATTCAGATTTCTGTTAGCACTTTTATCAAAGAACATATTATCTGCACCAACACCTGCACCCAGGCCAACACTGAAGCGGGGATCTACTTTAAACGGAAAATCAAAAGAGAAATATACATTCACCGTTCTTGCAAAGCCTTTGGTTGCAATAGAATCAGGTTTGTTTAACCATTGCAGGTAACCAATCTGAAGCATTAAATGATCCTTTGGTCTGCCGGCTAAATTCACTTTCGACCAGTCTTTCTTTTTCTTCTTTTCAGTTTCCTGTGCAAATAAGGAAACACTTGTTGTTGCGAGGAATAAAAACAGTATTGCTTTTTTCATGTGTGCATTTTAATTGTGGTTTAGCCACATTGTACCGATAACTATCGGTATTCATCAAAGTGTTCTTCATCAGTCAGTTCAGCTATGCCACTTATTTATGAATATTTCATAATTGTAAAGAGGCAAATGTATTTGCTTATCGGTTAAGCAAAGGTTAAAGCCATTTTAAATATAATGCCGGGAAGTGGGCAAGGCGGGAAGTGAATATAACATTTCAAAAAATTTCCCATCTTCCTTTCTTTCCGGCAATAAACTGATTTCAATGTCATGGATCCTGCAGGATTTGAATGCAGACACTTCGGTCAGCATCCCGACTGTCAATGTCGGGACCTGCGATTTCCATTGTGGATCCTGTAGGATTTGAACCTACGACCCTCTGATTATGAGTCAGATGCTCTAACCATCTGAGCTAAGGATCCAAAGCCTTTTGGGCGGGGGCAAAGATAGAAAAATACGTGTTTCAGTTTCATTTAATTTCCAGCGTTAATTTTCTGCAGTTTTTTTGATGCCATTCAGGGCTTTGATAAATAATCAATTCAGGGCATACAAGTTTTGATTCTGGGGTGTTTCTTTGCAGCATGAAAAATATTCGCAATGTCATTTTTGATCTTGGTGGAGTGCTGTTCAATATTAATTTCAGCTTAACTGAAAAAGCATTTGCAGAGCTTGGTGTAAAGGATTTTTCTTCTTTCTTTACTCAATTTCACAGCAACGATCTGTTTGTAAAACTGGAAACAGGAGTGGATGAGGATTTGTTTTACGATAATTTAAGAACAGCTACAGGTTTAAACCTTACTAACAACCAGATAAGAGATGCATGGAATGCCTTACTGCTCGATTTCAGAAAGGAAAGCATTGCTGTATTGGCAAACTTGAAAAGCAGGTACAACCTTTATCTGCTCAGCAATACCAATGAAATTCATTTGCAGGAATTTCAGCGGAGATACCGAACTATTTTTGAAGGATCTTCTTTTGATGATTTATTCCATGCAGCCTATTATTCACATCGCATTGGTCATCGAAAACCCAATGCCGCTGCTTTTGAATTTGTATTGGAGAAACATCAGCTTGTTGCCGCTGAAACCCTGTTTATTGATGACAGCATCAATAATGTTGAAGCCGCTCAAAAACTGGGCATTCAAACCGTTCATTTGCTGCCGGGCATGAAAATAGAAGACCTGGGGTTATAGGCTTCAATTATTTCACCTCTTCAAACTCAATGTAATCACCAGTTTTTGGCTGAGGAGTGTTTTGTTTAGCCGCTTCGGCCTGAGGGTCAAAGCCCTGTTGCTGCTGCATTTGGTTTTGAAACTCATTCATCTTGCTTTTCATTTCACGGGCAGCCCTGCTTACTGGTATCAGGAAACGAAAAATAAACTGATAAAGAAAGTAAAGAAGCAGTGCAATTACTAATACACGTATCATACTGTAAAGATAAATCAAAGCAGAGGCATTATTTGTGAAGAATCCTCTAAAGCTTTACAAGCGGCACAACGGGTAAAAAAATTTTTCCATTACCCTGTATTGTCTTAAGTTTGCAGCGGAAAAAGAAACAGTGGAAGGGAACGATAAACGTTCCCTTCTTTATTTCACCTACATGAACATAGAGCAAAAAACTGCAAGGATTAAAGAATTCGCTGAAGAAATCATCACCAAAGACCCGGATAGCTTCCTGGTAGACGTTAAACTGAAACCAGGAAATAATATCCAGGTGTTTGCAGATGCAGATGCCGGATTATCACTCGGCAGGTGTATTGCCTACAATAAGGCTTTGTACAAGCAGATTGAAGAAGCGGCTTTATTTAATGAGGGTGATTTTGAGTTGGAAGTTTCATCACCGGGTTTGGAAGAACCGCTGAAATTAAACCGTCAATACCAAAAAAGCATTGGCCGGCTGGTTGAAGTGGTGCTGAAAGATGGCCGGAAAATAGAAGGGAAATTGCTGTCAACAGGAAATGAAGTGGTTGTAGAAGAAACAAAAGGCAAAGGTAAAAAACAAGAGGTGTTGCAACACACCGTTTTGTTTGATGATATAAAATCAACAAAAATTCAAATTGTATTTAATTAATTACGGCTGCAAAAACTAAACAGCCGGTAGTTTAAAAAAACGTGTTATGGCAAGTATCAATCTTATAGAAAGTTTCCAGGAGTTTAAAGATGCGGAAAATATTGACCGCCCTACTATGATGAAAGTGCTGGAAGATGTGTTTAAGACATTGCTGCGTAAAAAATACGGAGCCGACGACAACTTTGATGTAATCGTAAACACTGAAAAAGGTGATTTGGAAATCATGCGCCGTCGTACAATCGTTGATGACGGACAGGTGGAAGATCCGCTTGCACAGATCGCATACAGCGAAGCTGTTAAGCTTGAACCCGATTATGAAGTGGGCGAAGAATTATATGAAGACGTGGATATTCATGATTTCGGACGCCGTGCAATCCTTGCAGCCAAACAAACATTGGCCAGTCGTATCGGTGATTTAAAGAAAAACGGGCTCGTTAAAAAATATACTGACAGGGTTGGTGAAATCATCAGCGCTGAAGTGTACCAGGTTTGGAAAAAAGAAGTGTTGTTGCTCGATGAAGAAGGAAATGAACTTTTATTGCCAAAGAGTGAACAGATTCCACAGGATTATTTTAAAAAAGGAGAAAATATCCGTGCAGTAATTAAGAAAGTGGAATTGAAAAATAACGCACCGGTAATCATTCTTTCCAGAACAAGTCCCCTATTCCTGGCTAAATTGCTGGAAATTGAGGTGCCTGAAATTTTCGACGGATTAATTGTGATTAAAAAGATTGTTCGTGAACCGGGAGAAAGAGCGAAAGTTGCAGTTGAAAGCTTCGATGATCGTATTGATCCGGTTGGTGCATGTGTGGGTATGAAGGGTAGCCGTATTCATGGTATTGTTCGTGAATTGAAGAATGAAAATATTGATGTCATCAACTTTACCAACAATATCAACCTGTTGATTCAGCGTGCACTTACGCCGTCAAAGATCACCAGCATGAATATTGACCAGGAGAGAAAACATGCTGAAGTATACCTGAAACCTGACCAGGTTTCTCTGGCTATTGGTAAAAGAGGGGTTAACATTAAACTTGCCTGTGAATTAACAGGATTCGAAATTGATGTGTACCGTGATGCAGAAGGTGAGCAGGATGAGTTTGATATTGATCTGGATGAATTTACAGATGAAATTGAAGGATGGGTGATTGATGAGTTGAAACGTGTTGGTTGTGATACAGCCCGCAGCGTGATGGAATTAACAACAGAAGAGCTGGAACGTCGTACTGATCTGGAAAAAGAAACCATCATTGAAGTACAGCGTGTGTTGAAAGAAGAATTTGAAAGTGAATAATCTGTAAAGATTATCAACGATAAGATTTATTTAAACATTTAAACAAGATTTTCCCTGGTTCTCTCAGCAGGAGCAAGGAAGGATATTATGTCAGAAAGTAATACACCACGGTTAATGGCAGCAGCCAAAGAGTTCAATATCGGTAAAGACACTCTTATTGATTTTTTGGCGGCAAAGGGGTTTAACAAAGATGATCTGAAACCAACAGCAAAGCTTACAGATGCGATGTATCGTTCTCTGCAGGCAGAATTTTCATCTGACAAGTTAGCCAAAGCAAAAAGTGATCAGATTGAGATACCGAAAGGCGGCATGGCCGATCTGAAAAAGAAAAAAGAAGAGGAAGATATCTCAATCAAAAAAGAAGTAAAGAAGGTTGCTGCAAAAGAAGAACCGAAGGTTGAAGAAGTGAAGGTAGCAGAGCCGGTAGTTGAAGTTGTTGAACCGGTTCCGGTAGTTGAAGTTATTGTTCCGGAAGAACCAAAGGTTGTTGCAGAACCGGAAATTACAAAAATCGAAGCTCCTGAAGTTGAAGGGCCCAAGGTTATCAATAAAATTGATCTCGATAAAATAGATTCTTCTACACGCCCAAAGAAAGTAGAAAAAAAGAAAGTGCAGAAGCAGGAAGATAAACCTGCTCCGAAGAAAGAAAAGCCAATTGAAAAAATAATTGAGCAGCCGGTTGAAGAAATTCCGGAAGAGGAAGAAGAACCGGTTATCGAAAACATCAAAGCTGATATTTTGGAAGGGCCAAAAATTCTTGGCAAAATTGATCTGCCTGTTAATCAGGATACACGCCCCAAACCTGTTTCTGATAAAGAAAAAAGAAAACGGAAACGTATTCCAATTGATAAAAAAAGTGGTTCGCAACCGGGTGGCGGTCATCAGCAGGGTGGTGGTCAGCAACAGGGCGGTTTCCAGAACAGAAATAATCAACAGGCCGGTCATCCTCAAAGGACTGGAGAAAGAAAAACTGTTATCAGCAGATCCGATCGCAGCAAAGCTGGTGCAGCTCCCCGCAGAGAAGATAAGGTGATTGATGCAAAAGAAATTCAGGAAAAACTTCGTGAAACACAGGCCAAGCTTTCAGGTGGGGGCGGTCGTGGTAAGAGCTTAAAAGCAAAATACCGCAAACTCAAGCGTGAAGAGATGGCCGATCATATGAACGACGGCACTGAAGATAATAAACTGCAGGTAACTGAATTTGTAAGCGCAGCAGAATTAGCCAGTTTAATGGACGTTTCAGCAACTGATGTTGTGGCAAAATGTTTCGGGCTTGGTTTGATGGTATCCATCAATCAGCGTCTGGATGCAGAAGTAATTGAACTGGTTGCCGGTGAATTCGGATTTGAAGTTGAGTTCATTGATATGGAGAAGCAGGCAGAAATGGAGGAAGAGAATGAAGTGGATGATGGAGATGACCTGAAGCCAAGAGCTCCCATTGTTACCATCATGGGACACGTTGATCATGGTAAAACATCCCTGCTCGATTATATCCGGAATGCAAATGTCGTATCTGGTGAAGCCGGAGGTATTACTCAGCATATTGGTGCGTATGAAGTAACCAATGCGGCGGGTAAAAAAATCACATTCCTTGATACACCTGGTCACGAAGCGTTTACCGCCATGCGTGCTCGTGGTGCGAAAATAACAGATATCGCAGTGATTGTTGTTGCTGCTGATGATGCAGTGATGCCACAAACAAAAGAAGCCATCAGCCATGCGCAGGCAGCAGCGGTGCCAATGATTTTTGCGGTCAATAAAATGGATAAAGACGGAGCTAATCCGCAGAAGATATACGAGCAGTTATCACAAATGAATATCCTGGTTGAAGAGTGGGGTGGTAAGTTCCAGAGCCAGGAATTATCAGCCAAGAAGGGATTGAACATTGATAAGTTACTGGAGAAAATATTACTGGAAGCTGAGTTGCTTGATCTGAAAGCAAACCCTGAAAGGGAAGGTACAGGTTCTATTATTGAAGCATCACTGGATAAAGGCCGTGGTTATGTTGCTACCATCCTGGTACAAAACGGAACACTTGAACAAGGTGATTTGATTGTATCGGGTCAGCATTACGGACGTGTTAAAGCGATGTTCAACGAAAGAAACCAGCGTATCGAAAAGGCAGGTCCTTCAACTGCTGTTCAAATACTTGGTTTAAATGGTGCACCGCAGGCGGGTGAGAAATTTAAAGTGTACGAAGATGAAGGAGAGGCAAAAGAAGTTGCCGGCCGCCGTGCACAGATTCTCCGTGAGCAGGGTATCAGAACCAAGAAGCATATTACTCTCGATGAAATTGGCCGTCGTTTGGCCTTGGGTAACTTTAAGGAATTGAACCTGATCATCAAAGGTGATGTGGATGGTTCTGTGGAAGCCTTAACGGATTCATTGCAGAAACTTTCAACAGAAGAAATTGCGGTGAATGTGGTGCATAGAGCAGTGGGTCAAATTTCAGAAGCAGATGTTACACTGGCAAGTGCATCAGATGCAATCCTGATTGGTTTTAATGTTCGTCCATCAATACAGGCTTCCAGATTAGCAGATCAGGAGGGAGTTGAAATTAAAAACTACTCTATTATCTATAATGCAATTGAAGAAGTGAAGAGTGCGATGGAAGGGTTACTTGAACCTAAAATCACAGAAAAAGAAGTTGCAACTGTTGAAATACGTGAAGTGTATAAGTTTGATAAAGCAACTGTTGCCGGTTGCTATGTACTGGAAGGAAAGATCAAACGTGATGCGAAAGTCCGGTTGTTCCGTGATGGTATCCTCGTTTATCCAAGACAGGAAGGTGGTTTTGCAGAGTTGGGAAGTTTAAAACGCTTTAAAGATGATGCAAAAGAAGTTGCCTCTAACATGGAGTGCGGATTGACCATTAAGAACTTTGCAGATGTGAACGTAGGCGATACAGTTGTTGCCTTTGAAGAAGAAGAAGTGAAACGTACATTATAAAACATTGCTCAAACAAGGGAATGTTAAAACAGAGATGGCCCTGCTTGAAAGACGGCCATCTCTATTACTTTTGATGCTCATCATTAATACAGAATGAAAAAATTAGTTACCATAATTGTTTTGTTTGCTGCACTTGCAGTACAGGCACAAACAAAAAAGATCACAGCAGATAAGATCATTGGAGTTGTAGGTGATCGTATTGTATTGAAATCAGATATTGACAATCAACTCAACGATGCCAAAAGCAAAGAATATGATTTGCCTCCGGATGCACATTGTTATTTAATGCAGCAGCTCATCATTAATAAAATGCTGGCCATTCAGGCAGAAAAAGATTCATTACCTGTTAGTGATGAAGAAGTAGAAGCAGATGTAGATAACCGTATCCGTTATTTTATTCAGCAGTATGGTTCAAGAGAAGTAATTGAACAGATTACCGGTAAAACAATTTACCAGTTCCGTGAGGAAATGCGTGAACCAATTAAAGAAGGTAAACTGGCCGGTGCAATGCGCAGCAAAATTGTTGAGAATGTAAAAATAACGCCCAATGAAGTAAAGGCATATTTTGAGAAGATACTCAAAGACAGTTTACGTTTTTATGAAATGGAACTGGAGATTGGAGAGATTGTAATTTATCCAAAGGCAGGAAGGGAAATGGAAGAGTATGCACAGGATGAATTGAAAGAGTATAAAAAAATGGTTGAAAGCGGGTCAAAGAAATTTGATTTTTTGGCAGCACAGTACAGTGAAGATCCGGGAGTAAAAGAAAATGGTGGTATGTATGTACTGAA
>JANOIQ010000425.1:0-4274 GCA_031407835.1 Chitinophagaceae bacterium | reverse complement strand
GAGACTGATAAACCGGCTGCTGCGGTCCATCATTTTTTTAATATCAGCTAATGTTTCGAGTGATTGATTTTGGCTGTTCATAAAAGCACTTTGAATTACAAAGTAAACACATAATTTCATTACTTTCCAAATAAGATTGCTCTTTTTTAACAGAAACTTGTAAAATGAATAAGCAGAGTTATGAAAGAAAAGCTGTCTCACATCGCCGTGATTTCCTAATTTTAATTTTTGATTTTAAGCATTACCAACCGAATGAAGTTCGTCTCAATATTCTTTTTCCTATTATTCTCTGGAACCGCCGCTTTCGCACAAACAAAAGTGATTAGTGGCCTCATTAAAGATTCACATTCTGATGAGCCTATTCCTTTTGCTTCTGTTGTATTGAAAAAATCAGGTTTCGGAAAACTGAGTGACTCTGTCGGAGGTTTTTATTTTCATTTAACCGATTACAAACCTGGTGATTCATTGCTGGTAACTTATGTTGGTTATAAATCCCTTTCACTGGCAATTCCTGCTTTCGCTGCTGACAGCGTCTTTCTGCTCATAAATATGGAACGTGGTGGTGATGGAAAAGAAGTGGTGGTAAAATCAAAATACAGCAGGGGCTGGATTCTTTGGCGGAAAGTGGTGAAACAGAAGCCCTTTAACGACCGTTACCGTTTTGAAAATTTTGGCTATGAACTTTATAATAAGTTAGAAGTTGATCTGAACAAATTGAATAAAGAAAAATTCAAAAACATCCGTCCTTTACGCCCATTCGGATTTATCATTGATCAAACCATTGACAGTACCAGTGAAGAAAAACCTTTTCTTCCTGTATTCCTAACAGAAACAATTTCTGACTACTATTTTCAGAAAGATCCGCTGAAAAGAAGAGAAGAAATAAAAGCAAGCCGTACATCAGGTTTAAAAAATGAAAGTGTACAAAAATTGCTGGGTGGCATGGATCAGAATATCAATGTGTACAACAACTATATCCCCATTTTTGACAAACGATTCATCAGCCCTATCAGTGATAATGGCGATGCGTTTTACAGTTACCGCTTAATCGATACACAGTATGTTGCAGGTAAACGTTTCTTTCATTTAGTGTTTACACCCAAACGCAAAGGTGAAAATACATTTGAAGGTGATTGCTGGGTGCATGATACAACCTTCGCTATTCAAAAAATGAACCTGCGCTTATCAAAAGAAGCTAATGTGAATTATGTTGATAAGCTGAGTATTGTGCAGGAGTATAAACTCATTAACGATAGTACCTGGTTTCTGTCAAAAGATAAATTCATTATTGATGTATCGGCCATTGGCAAACAAAAGTTTGGAGTAACCGGCCGCAAAACAACAACCTATGAAGATGTGCTGGTAAACTCTGGCATTGTGTGGGAAACACTTCGAAAGAATAAAAAACTTGAAGAGACTGTATTGATGCCCGGCTCAACTGAACAGCCCGAAGCATACTGGACAGAATCAAGACATGAAGAATTAGAAAAGAATGAGAAGGCCATTTATAATATGATTGATACGTTGCAGAGTATGCCTTTGTTTAAACGGTACAGCGATATTGTGAGTTTTTTAGGTACAGGTTATAAAGCATTTGGAAGTTTTGAATACGGGCCATGGTTTAATGTAATGAGTGCAAATGTTATTGAAGGTTTCAGAACAAGACTTGATATTGGTACCAGTACAAACTTCAGCAAAACATGGTGGTTGCGTGGTTATCTTGCTTATGGTTTTAAAGATCAGAAGTTTAAGGGCCGTGCAGAGATCACACATCTATTCAGGAAAAATCCACGCACCAGGCTTTATGTATCCTATGCCAACGATTATGATAACGGGCAGGTTTACTATGATGAGGTGGGAACGGATAACATCTTTGCTTTAGCTGTGCGTAAAAAACAGGTGCCAAGCAAATTCATGAAAGTAGAACAGACACGTATCGAATTTTCAAAAGAAACACATAGCGGTTTTACATTTGAAGTGTCGGCCACGAGGAAGAAATTTGATCCTGTTCGTTCCTTGCCTGATAACAGTATTTATAAAAGTGGCGTAGGCGATTCTTTGAACAATGCTGAAATTGGGTTCCGCATCCGCTTTGCATATTTGGAACGTTTCCTGGAAGGAACCTTTTTAAGAAGCAGTTTGGGAAGCCCTTATCCAATAGCAGAAATAAAATATGCAAGAGGCTTTCCGGGGTTTTTAAAAAGCAATTATCAATATCACAAGCTCAGCTTCTCGGTTCATGATTATTTTAAGGTTGCCAACTATGGTGAGATCTACTACAATATTTATGGTGGAAAGATATTTGGAACACTTCCTTTTCCTTTACTTGAAATTCATCCCGGCAATGAAATGTATTACTACAACAAATATGCTTACAGCCTCATGAACCGCTTTGAATTTTTGAGTGATGAATATGCAGGTATTAATATTGAACATAATTTTGGGAACGGTGTATTCCGTTTATTGGCCCCAACAAGAAAATTAAAATTCCGTCAGTTCTGGACGGCAAAAACATTATGGGGAGGCTTGAGTAATTCCAATAAATCATTCAACCAGGTGGGAGCTGTTTTTGACAATGGTCATCAGTTTCAATCGCTCAAAGGAAAAACCTATATGGAACTGGGTACCGGCGTTGATAATATTTTACGGGTATTAAGAATTGATTTTGTTTGGCGTTTGTTACCGCTGCCAATGCCAATAGAAAAATACAGGCGTTTCGGTATTTTCGGAAGTTTCCGGATACAGTTTTAAATCATCTCATTCAAACATTTTATAATTACAGCACATGCCTGTCTTATCTCCTCGTCCGTAATCGTCAACGGCGGAGCTATCCGCATGCATTGGGAAGCAAATAAAAACCAATCGGTCAACACCCCTTGTGCGATACAGGCATCAATGATCCGTTTGTTCGTTTCAAAACTGTCAAATTCAACTGCCATCATTAATCCTCTTGAGCGAACTGCAATAATTTTTGAGTGATGTAATAAAGTGCGGAATAAAATTTCTTTATCAAACACGGTATCAACCAGTTTTTCTTCAAGCAAAACCTGCATAGCTGCCATGCCTGCAGCACAACAAACGGGATGTCCTCCAAATGTGGTGATATGACCCAGCACAGGATTCTCTGTCAGCTTCCACATCAATTCTTTGTCAGCTATAAATGCACCCAGCGGCATTCCTCCACCAAGAGCTTTCCCTAACAATAAAATATCAGGCACAACTTCAAACTGTTCAAAAGCCCAGAGTGATCCATTCCGTCCGAAGCCACATTGAATTTCATCCAATATCAATAAAGTACCTGTTTCAGTACAACGATTCCGTAAGGCAATGATCCATTCTTTCAAAGGCGCATTCACTCCAACTTCAGCCTGTATAGTTTCAGCTATAACACAGGCTGTGTTTGAAGTAATAAGTTGCAGATCTTCCAATGAATTGTAATTGGCATGATAAACTCCGGGCAATAAGGGCCGAAACGCATTCCTCCAGTATTCATCACCCATCACACTTAATGCTCCCTGGGTACTTCCATGATAACTGTTTTTGAAAGCTACAATTTCAGTTCGGCCGGTTACTCTTTTGGCCAGTTTCATTGCCCCTTCGGTTGCTTCAGATCCTGAGTTGGTAAAGTAAACAGCATTCAGGGAAGATGGAAGATGATCGGTCAGCAGTTTCGCATACTGCACCTGCGGGCTCTGTACAAATTCACCATATACAAGCAGGTGCATGTACTGATCAACCTGGGCTTTGATTGCTTCCACCACCTTTGGATGCCGGTGCCCCACATTGCAAACACTGATTCCTGCAATCAGGTCGAGGTATTCTTTCCCTTCAGCATCCCACAAACGGCAACCTTCTGCTTTTACAATTTCCAAAGCAAGGGGTGCCGGCGAAGTTTGTGCAACATGTTTTAAAAAGAGTTCCCGTTGATTCATGCGTTTGCAAATGTCGTTAAATAACCGTGAGGTTTAAACGCCTTACTAACCATAAAGTCTGTCTTTCAAGCTAATTTTAAAAAAACTTCATTTAAATCTGTAAAAAAGCCTTCAACAATTATGAACACTCAAAAAACTTAGCGAACTTTACCTGCTATCAAATCCACATTCCGTATGCCCATCATTCTCCCGGTAGAAGGCGTTTTCCCTCAATTTGGTGACGATTGTTTTATCGCTCCCAATGCTACTATTGTGGGGGATGTAATTATGGGCAATCATTGCAGCGTATGGTTCAATGCCGTTGTGCGGGGTGATGTAAACAGTATTCGTTTGGGAAACAAG
>JANOIQ010000423.1:0-5246 GCA_031407835.1 Chitinophagaceae bacterium | reverse complement strand
GATGTATCTGCACAATCCAAAATCAAAAGATGGGTTATTAGTTGTTGCCGATAGTTTGCTCAGCATGAGTGCATGGCCTTATACCGAAGAAAATATCCAGAATGCAAAGCATACGAATAAACTCAAAGATGCGGGCTTTATCACACTCAATATTGATCTCATTCAAATGGGGGTGGGTGGTAATGATAGCTGGAGCGATGTGGCTGCACCTCTGGAGCAATATCAAATCAAAGCAAAAAATTATCAATATAGTTTTTATATCGTTCCTTTCAATTCAAAAAAGAAATCAGCTGGTGAAAAAGCAAAGGAAATTAAGTAGTGGCACTAAGTACGTAAAGTTATTCACGAAGAACACGAAGAGCTCTGTTGTGATCTTTGTGCTGTTTATTCTTTGTGCTCTTTGTGATACACAGCTCCATGCACAAAAGAAGGAAGTACCTCAATCTGTAATGCAGCAGGTTTACGATGAAGTTAAATCACCTTACAAATACGGCCTGGTTGTTACACCTGAAAATGATACAAAGAAAATTGATTGCCCTTCTGTGTTTCGCAAGGGTAAGTATTGGTACATGACCTACATAAAGTTTGATGGTCGTGGTTATGAAACATGGTTAGCAAAAAGTAAAGACTTGTTAGAATGGAAAACACTTGGCAGGATCATGAGTTTTTCTGATACTGCTGATTGGGACAATAACCAGAAAGCAGGTTATATCGCTTTGCAGAATACAAAATGGGGAGGTAATTATCAATTGGAAAAATTTCAGAACAAATACTGGATGAGTTATATCGGCGGGAAGGACAGAGGTTATGAATCCGGTCCATTAGCAATTGGCATCGCCAACACAACAAATGATCCAATCAAACCACATGAATGGAACAGGTTACCACAACCGGTATTGGGCTCAACTGATAAAGATGTCCGCTGGTGGGAAAACGTGAAGTTGTATAAGAGTACAATTATTCGTGATAAGAACAAAACGCTCGGCAGCGAATTTATCATGTACTACAATGCCAATGGCGACAGCAGTGGTAACAAACCGAAGTGGCGTTGGTTTGAACGCATAGGCATGGCTGTTAGTGATGATATGATCACCTGGAAACGTTACCATGCTGATCCTGTGATGGAGCATGGCGTTGGTATTACAGGTGATGCGGTGATTCAGAAAGTAAACGATGTGTGGGTGATGTTTTATTTTGGTGCTTTCTGGGAAACAAGAAAGAATGAAACCTTCAACCGCTTTGCCTGCAGCTACGATTTAGTAAATTGGACAGACTGGAACGGAGATGATCTCATCAAGTCATCAGAGCCTTACGATGCAAAATATGCACACAAAAGCTTTGTGGTGAAATGGAAGGGTTTAGTTTATCATTTCTATTGCGCCGTTGATAAGAATGATCACCGGGGAATTGCGGTGGCTACGTCAGTTGACAAAGGAAAGAGTAAATTGCAGTTTTAATAACAGTAAAGCACAAGTTGAGCTATTATTTTTAGTTGGAATGCTTTGAAAGATGAAAATGATCTGAGTGTTTATGAATCTATAAACGTATCGCATATATCGCTGTCGGAGCTTGTAACAAATGACAGCGGTTTAGTCAAATAAAAATCAATGAAATTTTTTATACTATTCCTCTTTCTTACTTTAAGTACTGTTTCACTGTATGCACAGCAAACAGGAAATACGAGCTATGATATTATCTGGAACAGTCAGAGCAAAAATGCTTCTGAATCCATGCCCTGCGGCGGCGGTGACATTGGTATGAATGTGTGGGTGGAGAATGGAGAACTGTTTATCTACGTTGCACGAAGCGGCAATTTTGATGACAACAATGCATTGATGAAGACCGGAAGAATCAGAGTGAAACTTTCTCCAAATCCATTCAACGGAGCAAACTTTAAACAGCAATTGCATTTGCAGAATGGATATGTTACTGTTGACGGACAGAATAACGGCATTAAAGCAACGGTAAAAATCTGGGCCGATGTATTTCATCCGGTTGCACATATTGATATCAGCAGCAATCAGAAAATTAATGTGGAAGCAGCTTATGAAAGCTGGCGTTACAAAGACAGGATAATAAAGCCAAGAGAAAACTTCGCCAATTCATGGAAATGGGCCGCACCCAAAAATAATGTGTATAAAAAAGATGTGCTAGATTTTAACGGATCAGAAGTTTTGTTTTATCATCACAATACCATTAAAACCATTTTTGATGCAACAGTTGCACAGCAGGGAATAGAAAGTGTAAAAGACCAATTATACAATCCGCTAAAGCAACTTGTATTTGGTGGCGCCTTCTGCGGAAAGAATTTTATTCCGGCAGGAAATAAGGAAGCTGTTTATGTCAACACTGATTTCAAAGCATGGAACTTAAAAAATAAATCAGCAGCGAAACAGCATTCATTGAGTCTTTACCTGCACAATGCACAAACAACTGATATACAAACATGGAAATATTCTCTTGATTCATTACAGCAAATAGTCAGTAAGGATAAAACGGCTTTTCAAAAAACACAGCAATGGTGGAATCAATTCTGGAGCAGAAGTTTTATTGAAGTTGATCCATCACAAAAAAGTAAAGCAGCATGGGAAGCAGGAAGAAATTATCAACTCTTCCGTTACATGCTTGCCTGTAATGCAAAAGGGGAGTGGCCAACAAAATTCAATGGTGGATTATTAACAGTTGATCCTGTTTATACAGATAAAAATGAATTAACACCTGATTACCGCAACTGGGGAGGCGGATTACACACCATGCAGAATCAACGGCTGGTTTATTTCCCTATGATCAAAGCAGGTGATTGGGATATGATGCAATCGCAACTCAACTTTTACTTACGAATATTAAAAAATGCAGAGTTAAGAACAAAAGTTTATTGGAATCATGCCGGTGCATGTTTTACGGAGCAGATGGAAAATTATGGCTTACCCAATTTTGCTGAGTATGGACAGAACCGCCCTGAGCATTTTGATAAAGGTGTTGAATACAATGCATGGCTGGAATATGAATGGGATACTGTGTTTGAATTTTGTTTGATGATGCTGGAAGAAGAAACCTATACAGGAAAAGATATCAGCAATCGAATTCCGTTTATAGAAAGTTGTCTGCAGTTTTTTGATGAACATTATCAATATCTCGCCAAACAAAGAGGGAATAAAGCGCTGGATGGAAATGATCAGCTTGTTTTGTATCCCGGCAGTGGTGCAGAAACATTTAAGATGGCATATAATTCCACTTCTACAATTGCTGCCCTGCAAACCATTACCAAACGGTTACTGGCTTTACCTGAACAATATCTTACTGCAGAAAAGAAATTGAAATTCGAAAGTTTCCTGAAACGTATCCCTGCTATCAGTTATGGAAATTTTAATGGACATATAACAATAGCGCCTGCAAAAAATTGGGAGAGAATTAATAATACTGAATCACCTCAATTATATCCTGTATTTCCATGGGGAATGTATGGTGTAGGGAAACCGGGATTGGATACTGCACTCAACACCTGGCATTACGATACTTCAGTTGTTAAATTCAGAAGTCATATTGGTTGGAAACAGGATAATATCTGGGCTGCACGTTTAGGATTAAGCAGGGAAGCATGGCGATTAACTTCGCTGAAACTGCAAAACAGTGAACGTCGATTTCCCGCATTCTGGGGCCCGGGTTTTGATTGGGTGCCCGATCATAACTGGGGCGGCAGTGCCATGATTGGTTTGCAGGAAATGTTATTACAGACAGATGATCGTCGTATTCTTTTATTCCCTGCCTGGCCAAAAGAGATGGATGTGTATTTTAAATTACATGCTCCTTATAATACAACTATTGAGGCTGAGTTGAAGGACGGAAAGATTTTTTTGTTGAAAGTAATTCCGGAAGAGAGAAAGAAAGATGTGCAGCTGATGTTGAAATAGAAGATAGCATCTGATTTCATCGTCTGATGCGTTGTTATAAATAAAAACCGCTGACGGAGCTATTGAATTTCTCAGCGATTTTTTATTCGTCAGACGGGGCGTCAGATGATGACTTCACCAATCATCCGTTCTGAAACTTGAAACAGGAAACCCTTCTGTGCTGAACAAATCTCCAATAACAAAATCTTTAAACGCATATCGAACCGCAACAGGATCTTTAACATCAGGAGAGGAAATAACAATAGTACCAGCAGTAATAAGAGCTTTCGCCGGCCTGAATATTTTATTAGCTCCTGCCACTTCAAATAAGGCAAGTGTTTTACCATAAGCAGTGAAACCATTTGGAGCACCGCTGAATTTAACGGTAACAGTATTGCCACTGACTACGATTGATTCATAAGCCGGGCTTTCAAAACCAAATCCTTTCAATCCATATGTTTTCGCCAGTGCCATATACGCCAAACGTTTGCTGCCCGTTCCTTTATCCATTGGATGAATACCGAATTCTTCGCCGATATCCATTAACACAGCCATACCGCTGTTGGGAATTTTTGCCAACGCTTTCCGTTGTGCTTCCCGTAAATACGCTGAGTTGTAAGTGGTAGCGTTTGCTGCCGTGTAGTTGGTATAGTTATAAGGTGCGATCTGGCAGTAATAAAATGGAAAATCACCTTGTCCTGTTTGCTGACGGATCTGTTGTACAAACGCAGGGAATAATGTTTCGTATTGCGCCGGACGATCATTGTTGCTTTCCCCCTGGTACCAGATACAACCTTTGATCGTGTAACCAAGAAAAGGCTTCAGCATACCATTATATAAAACAGTTGCCACTTTGTTGTTAAGTTTTGCTGTATCGGTTGCAGAAGGTACTTTGATTTCAGGAAAATCTTTAAGTGCAGCCTCATCCATGAATGCTTCTGCAGGTGAACCTCCGTAACTGATATTTACCAACCCGATAGGTACATGCAGTTGTTCGTATAACATCTTTCCAAAATAATAGGCTGTTGCACTGAAGTTGCTCACTGCTTCTGGTTCAGCTGATTTCCAGAAAGATTGTTTACTGGTATCCTGCGGCGTACGTTGCACCGAACGGGGAACTGTGTACAACCGGATATTACTGTTCGTTGAATTGATGACTGTTTCATTACTGCCAATAATTGGCTGATCTCTGAAACCTTTCATCGGCATTTCCATATTTGATTGTCCGCTGCACAACCACACTTCACCAATCAAAATATTTTTCAATGTAAGCGGAGTTCCATCGCTGATGGTAATCGTATAAGGCCCACCTGCTTCCGGAGTACTCACTTTCAATTTCCATTTACCTGCATCATC
>JANOIQ010000436.1:0-21819 GCA_031407835.1 Chitinophagaceae bacterium | reverse complement strand
TGTTTTTTTGTGTGAACAGTACAATGTGCAAAACTTACAGTTACCAGCTATTTCATTTCTCCCCAAAAAACCATTTCTTGTGTTGCTTCGTTAACTGCAAACCTGTTTCAGATGCACCAGCAACCTATCATTCAATTCAGCAAACGTTTGCTTCTTTTTGTACTGCTGTTTTTTATTTCCAGCATTGAAACAATTGTTTACAGTCAGTCAAAATGGACAACCGATCTAAATGCAAATTTTGGTTGCAATATCTGGCTCCATCGCAGTAAACAACAAAAATTTCCGGGCATCAGGGTCTTTTCTTCTGTAAGTATTATTGGTACTTACAATAAACATTACATGCTTCATTACGGGCCATCCATCAGCATTTATACAAAAACGATTGGCGCCAATTTAAATCCGCTGGTTGGCGATATCCAAATAGATTTCACCAATAGTTTTTCCATTGGAGCTGGCTGGGGAAGAAATATGAAGTATCTGAAACAACTGCGTACATTGCACAATGGCGATTACTACAACCTCATCACCAATCAGCGGAATGCACTCTTTCTTTCTACCAATTTTCTGCTCAATAATCACAGGCGAAATCAAATCCTCGGTGCCATCAGCGGAACCTTTGGTGATATAGGCGTGACGTATAATAACGATGCAGTGCCGTTTAATAAATTAGGATTGTCAGATGGATTCGACCGTTACTGGACGGGAGGCGGCACCATGTTTATTCATCATCCCAAAGGTTTTAACAGAGTTGAATTTGGATATGATCAGTATACCGGTTATAGACCGTTGTTATACGAACTGGCCAATATCATCGGCATCAGTGTTCCCTTATATGGCGATTCATCACAAAAGAAAAAAGAAACGCCGAATAATTTCAACACATCTATTTATCAACTCAAGATCGGTACGGGAAAATATACCAGTGTTGATATTGGATTTGCCGGTGCAATGATTGACAGAAAAGGAAGGTTTTGGGGTGTACAGGACTGGATTCATCTGAAAGGCAATTATCCTTTTCATCCTAATAAAGATTACACCCGCTTTTTTATTGGCGGCACATATACTAATCTTCAAAAAATTAAATTGTGAAAACGATATTATTATCCATCATAATTCTGGCTATCCTGGCTGGTTGCAAGCCGGCACAGATTTCGTTTAAGCCTGATCAAATCAATACAAACTATATTAAGCAGCTGCTCATTCTTGCCAACCAACCAAATGCTTCAGCAATTACCGGGGGTAAAATTTTTGTTGCAGACCTCAGCGAAGACTATGTAGAACGTGATGGAATTGGCGAGAAAACAATCATGAACGATAACAGTACAAAGGAACGACTTGGCATTCCTTTACAGGACAAGCAATACAAACTGTTTATCATTTCAACAACCGGAACAGTTACCAATGAATCCATCTTTATACCGGCCATCTTTGACGGTTCAAACAATTGCATTGGTTTAGGCCCGGCATTAGTTGGCAGTTTCGGGCCAGGCGAATTGATCTATTTTAAAAGACTTACTTACTATCCAAAGAAGAAAAAGGGGAAAATTGGTTGGGTTTATGATAAAAAAGCAAGCGAGTTTAAAAAGAGTGGAAGTGTTTATGATCCATACGACCGTTTAAGAACAAAAATTAATATTATTTATCAGCTGGATGAAATGGATAAAGATATTCCTGAACTGACATCATTCAGGGTTACAAAAATTCTTCAGATAAGTGAAAACCGTTTTGGCGGCAACAAGCCTTTGATCTACAATATATCTTCTGTGTTTGAAGATCCTGATGCATTATTCTTTTTATTCTTACGAAACCTGTAAACTATAAGCGATGGCATCTGTAAAAAAAATAAAGAAAGCAAAGGCAAAAGTAAAAGCTAAAAAAGGGAAGCCTGCTTCAAAAGCTGTAAAAAAATCAGCAGCAGCACCTGCAGCCGGAGCAGTACCCTGCACATGTATGAAGTTTGGTAAATTTTATTATTGCATGGCGCAACGGCCAGATGGATCTTTTGAACGCTGTCCTACTCTCCCAAGATTCAGAACATTGGCCGAATGCCAGCAGCATTCCTGTTAAAGGAGAAGTAGTTTTTCAAATTTTTTCAACTCTGTTAAATCAGCACTGCTGATGATTTCGTTGTTATCAAACTTTGCTTTGAAATATAAAATGCGTTTATGCTGCGGGTATTTTTCAAGTATTGCCTGAATGATTGCACCAGCTGCTTCATCTTTTACAAACATGGGCGTAGGGGCTGATGCAGCTGCACGTTCTCTTGTAGGCTTTTTTAAAATAATTGCTTCCAGTGTTGCAAGCTTATTTTCCGGTATGGTTCCAACTGCTGCTGCCTTCTGATACAATCCTTCTAATTGCTTTTTGCTCAACCCTCCCCTTTCTTCATACTGAAAAGCAAGACTTTTAATAAATACAGAATCAGGTCTTGCTGCAAGCATTAACTGCAGCACATCTCTTGTAACATCCACATCGGCTTTTTTTCTTTGCATTAGAAGATGAAAGTAAGAAAAAGAAAGGCAGAGTGTGAAATCATTTTTATCAGCAGGCCCATGTATTAAGTCAGAAAAATAAGTATTCCATTTGTTGTACATATTTTCTATTTTTATCACCTTCCGCAGGTAATTATTCATAGATCAATACAGCCGAAGGCACCTCATCTTTAACTATGCGCACAAAACTTATTCTATACCTCATACTTTGTGCACTTCTGTTTATACAATGCCGTAAAAATGAACAACCAATCCCAGTTTCTCCTTTTGAAGCAACGCCTGTTACAGCTCCTGTATCCCCGGGTATTGTTGATGAAGCTTCAGGTATTGCAGACAGTAAACAGAACCCTGGTTTTTTATGGATACAACAGGATGGCGGAAACCCTGCTGAATTATTTCTGATGTCGTACAATGGCTCCCTTAAAAAAAAGGTTTTTATTAAGTCAATTCAGAACCGTGACTGGGAAGATATAGCTCTTGGCAACGGACCTGTTGCAGGTATCAGTTATATTTATATTGCTGAAACAGGAGATAATAATACTGCCTATACCGATTACAGTATTTACCGCTTTCCTGAACCATCCATAACAACTGACACTGTAAATGCAGTTGATAAAATCACATTTAAATATCCTGATGGTGCACATGATGCAGAAGCTATTTTACTTGATGGCATTACAAAGGATATTTATATTATTACCAAACTTGATACAAAATCAAAAATCTATATACTTACATATCCGCAAAGTACATCCTCCACATCCGTTGCTGTTCAAGCCGGAGAGTTACCATTTAATGGAATTACAGCTGCAGGTTTATCTTTAGATGGTACAGAAATCCTTTTAAAAACATACACTGCTGCTTACTACTGGAAAAGAAAAAATAACGAAAGTATTGTTGCTGCATTAATGAGAAACGCAATAACATCAGGTTATGTAACAGAACCGCAGGGAGAAGCACTCTGTTTTAAGAATGATAATTCCGCTTTTTTAACACTCAGCGAAAAACCATTTTTTGCTGCGTCTGTTACATTGAATATGTACAAAAGAAAATAAATAACTTTAAGAAGTAAAATTTTGACTGCATCTCTGCTTATAAGACATTAATGGCTGAATTAATCATTGAAGGCTAGTTAATTTTTCTGTTACAATATCTTAACACTTTCCACAGACTGTTAATAAGTAACTTTATGTTATTCAGTTTTCAATAACTAATATTGGATACAGATGGATTGGTTAGAAGTATCTGCAGAACACAGACACTTATTTGTGAACATGGTAGGTTCTGAACCCTGATTCCGGCACCAACCTTAAAATGAAAAAGCATTGACTGAAACAATCATTAACCTCGAAACCGTCAACCCTATTGAGTTCTTCGGTATCAACAACGGCAAGCTCGACATTCTCAAGAAAAAATTTCCACTTTTAAAAATCCTTTCAAGAGGTACACAGATCAAACTCAGCGGCAGTCCTGAACAAATAGGCCTAGCCAAAGAAAAAATTGATTTGCTCATTGCCTACCTTGAACGGAATGGCAACCTGAGTGAAAATTACCTGGAACAAATTCTTGGTGGCGATGACCAGGAAACTATCGACAATTTTATTGAACGCAACCCAAGTGATGTACTGGTGTTTGGCCCTAACGGACGATCTGTAAGAGCCCGTACAGCCAACCAGAAACGTATGGTAGCTGCAATTGATAAGAATGATGTGATGTTTGCTGTAGGACCAGCAGGTACAGGTAAAACTTATACTGCAGTTGCCCTCGCAGTAAGAGCATTGAAAAATAAATTGGTAAAAAAAATCATTCTTACAAGGCCTGCTGTGGAAGCAGGTGAAAGTCTTGGTTTCTTACCAGGCGACCTGAAAGAAAAGATTGATCCATACCTGCGTCCTTTATATGACGCACTGGATGATATGATTCCTGCAGATAAACTTGGTTACTACATGAGCACCCGTGTAATTGAAATTGCACCGCTTGCTTATATGCGTGGCCGTACGCTGGATAATGCATTCATCATCCTGGATGAGGCACAGAATACAACTGATCTGCAGTTGAAAATGTTTCTTACCCGTATCGGTGCCAATGCAAAAGCCATCATCACCGGTGATCTTACACAGGTTGATTTACCCAAGAATCAGCGAAGTGGTTTGATCAAAGGCATCAACATTCTGAAAAATATTGATGGTATTTCACATATTGAACTGGATGAAGAAGATGTGGTACGTCACCGTTTGGTGAAAGCCATCATCCGGGCTTATGATAAAGACCACCAGCAGGAAGAAGAGCAGGGTGGTTACAGAAGATGAGTACTTACACCGCAGCATACAACCTGATCCCGTTTCAAATTTGAGACGGGATTTTTTTGGGGGGATAGAAACACGGATGACACAGATTGATACAGATGACCACAGAAAGATCCGTTTTAATCCGCTTTCATCAGCCAAATCAATGTTTCTATCCTTCTTCTGTTAAAACTATTTGTCAATTCAATCCCTTTTGTACTTTTGATTCATATGAAGAAAATTATACTTCTGGTCCTGGTTGTTGTTTCGATTGCTGCCTGCAAAAACGATAAGCGTGACCGCCCCACCGACGCACTGGATACTGCCCGTGAATTTATCCGCAGTTCTTTAGATGGCGACTTTGACTGGGCAGGCGAACTGATGATCAAAGACAGTTTAAACCTGTATGAATTAGGAGTGATTGAAAAAAAATACAAGAATGAAATGAGTGAGAAGGATAAGGAAGGCTACAAAAGCTCTTCCATCATTGTACATTCAGTTGATAATGTAAACGACAGTATGGTGATCGTCAACTATTCCAATTCATACAAAAAGAAACAAATGCCCGTGAAAGTGATCAAAAGAAACGGTGTATGGCAGGTTGATTTTAATTATACATTTACGGGAAATCTTTAAACCTCACCCTCGTTCCCTCTCCAATAGAGAGGGAGGCCGGGCTTTATTCAATTACTGATCATTTGTATTTAGCATTTCATCACAAGAAAATTATTCGACAATTCAATTCATGCTTAGAAACTTTCTTCTTGTTAGCCTTGGTGGTGCAATTGGAAGTGTGCTGCGTTATGCTTTCTCGTACTGGTTTAAAAGTGCATTTTTTCCATTGGCTACTTTCCTTGTAAACTTTATCGGTTGTTTTGTTATAGGAGCCGTGCTTGGTTATACTGTTCGTAACGAAGATTTTTCTGCTGCCTGGCGACTGTTTCTTGTAACAGGCATCTGCGGAGGCTTTACTACTTATTCTGCTTTTTCTATTGAAATGCTCACCCTCCTGCAACAAAACCGTTTTGGAACTTTCGCCATTTATCTTTTAGCAACTGTCGCTCTCGGTTTACTGGCTTCCTGGCTGGGTTATATTTTACTCAAGGGATAAATTCATCAACAAAAGACTCCTGCCTTTCTAACTTGCTGCCTCTTTGCCTCCGCTTTCCCTCCTTGCCTGTTGACTATTTTCTCCACACCCAACTTCTTTCTCCCCGCATTTTGTCCTTTCCCTTCTTTTCAGGTACTTCGCACACTGTAACAATCAAATTATGTCTACCCCCGGGAAAAAAGATGCGTTAGGAAAGGGAATCCGTTCCCTGCTGCAAAGTATTGATGAAGATTTGAAAACAACTGCCGGGCAATTGAAGCCAGCGGTAACCGAAGCTGTAACCAATATGTTGCGGATTCCTGTTGGTGAAATTGAAGTAAACCCCAAGCAGCCAAGAAGAGATTTTGATGAAGTGTCGCTGAAAGAACTGGCCGACAGTATCAAAATGCATGATATCATTCAGCCCATTACAGTTACAAAGGTCAGTGCTCATAAATACCGGCTCATTGCCGGTGAAAGAAGATGGCGTGCAGCTAAATTGGCGGGATTGAAAGATATTCCGGCTTACATCCGCCAGGCAAACGACCAGGAATTACTGGAGCTGGCTCTGCTGGAAAATTTACAGAGAGAAAATCTCAATGCAGTTGAAATTGCCCTCAGCTATAAACGGCTGATGGAAGAACTGAACTATACACAGGAACAGGTAGCTGAACGGATGGGGAAAGACAGAACTACTGTTACCAACTATATCCGTTTGCTGAAACTTCCTCCCGATATTCAGTTAGCTGTCCGTTCGGGTGAATTGAGCATGGGTCATGCACGAGCATTGATTAATGTTGATACAGTTGATAAGCAGTTGTACGTGTATCATCATATCAAACAAAAAGGATTGTCTGTCCGTCAAACAGAAGCACTGGTAAGACAATTATATAAATCTTCGCCTGTTAAAAAATCGGTAAAGAGCGGGCTTCCACAGGCCTTTCAGCGAATTGAAGATAATTTAGCATCACAATTCGGTACAAAAGTAAAACTCAATCACAGTAAAAAAGGAAACGGAAGTATTTTCATTGAATACTATTCGCTTGATCAGTTTAACCATATTCTGAAACAACTGGGCACCGATGTTGAATAACAAATGAGGCAAGTATTCTTTTTCATAGCATTCTGTTTTTTTTCGTTGATCATTTCAGCGCAAACAAAAGATACCAGTATTCAGCTGGGGGGCGGCGCTGTGCTGAAAGCGGATACAATTATACAAGGTAAAAAAGATACCGTAAAAGCACATTCACCCCGGAAAGCAACCATCCGTTCTGCCATTATTCCAGGATGGGGACAGGCTTACAACAAAAAATACTGGAAGATCCCGATTGTATATGCTGCATTGGGAACAGCAGCAGGTTTCTTCATTTACAACAACAAGGAATACATTTCGTCAAGAGATGCTTACCGCAATCTTATGGATGGTGATGATACCAATAATAATCTGATCGATCCAAAATTCAGCCAGGTTGATCCTGAAGCCGTAAGACAATACAGGATTTCAATACGACAGTATGTTGATTACTCTGTTCTTGCATTCATTGTTTTGTGGGGATTGAATGTGGTGGATGCTACTGTTGACGGCCATTTAAAAGCTTTTGAAGTAAGTGAAAATTTATCGCTGCACGTTAACCCTGCCTATAACCCTGTTTTAAAACAGGCAAATGTTGGATTGGTATTGAACTTTGGTAAGAACAGAAATTCTGCCACCAGATAAAAAAGCTGATTCATTAACTTCACCAATAAATGATAAACTGACGAAGATGAAAATTGCACTCATCGGTTATGGAAAAATGGGTAAAGCCATTCATGAAATTGCAAAACAACGTGGTCATGAAGCTGTGCTCATTATTGATGCTGACAACCTGCACGATCTTACAGCTGAAAATATTTCCAAGGCAGATGTAGCTATTGAATTTACCAGTCCGCATACGGCATTGGCCAATGTACTGTTTTGTTTACAGCATCAAACACCTGTTGTTTGTGGTTCTACAGGCTGGCTTGAAAAACTCGATGAAGCAAAACAGGTGGCCAATGAAAATAAAAAAGGATTAATTGTTGCCAGCAATTTCAGCGTTGGTGTAAATATTTTCTTTGAAATAAATAAACGCCTTGCTCAATTAATGGCCCAGCAGGACAGTTATGATGTAACACTGAAAGAAATTCATCATACCGCCAAGAAAGATGCACCCAGCGGCACAGCCATTACTTTAGCAGAACAGGTGCTGGGTGCTGTAGAGCGGAAAACAAAATGGGTGAATGATGAAACAGGCATTCCTGCAGAACTTTCCATCATCAGCGAACGCATTGATCCTGCAGCGGGAACACATCATGTAAAATATTCATCGGCTGTTGATGATATTGAAATTATTCATACTGCTCATAACCGCAGTGGCTTTGCTTTAGGAGCCGTACTCGCCGGCGAATTCTTAATCGGCAAATCAGGGTTCTTTGGAATGAAAGAAGTTCTTAACTTGTAAGCACCATGCTGCTGAAACCCAAAACCCTTCTTTTAAGTTTATCCTTTTTACTCATTTGTTTTTGCTGTAAATCGCAGGACAAAACTATTGACCGTCTCCGTGCTATTATTACTTCTTCTGCAAAAGATGAAGAAAAATTATCCGCCTACATACAGCTTAGTGGCAAAATCAGCTTTGTAAGTTTTAATGAAACAATTAAAATTGCCGAACAGGGAATAGAACTTGCTTCCAAACTCAAAGATTCCATGGCTTATGCAGAATTGAGCCGTAACATGGGCGTGTCGTATTATTTTAAAGGCGACTATGAAAAAGCAGCTTCGCTTTACTATTCAGCTGCCCGCATTTATGAACAGGCCGGTAAAAATCAACCACTGGCCTATGTGTATAATGATATTGCCAAATTGTTCCGTAAAAACCGTGACCTGAAACGTGCTGCAGATAACTATGAAAAAGCATTAGTCATCTTCCGTACAATGAATGATTCAAGCGGCATACAGATGATTTTGAATGAAAGCGGTGTGGTATATGAATACCAGGGCAATTATACAGAGGCGTTGAAACGCTATAATGCATCATTGCAGATTGCCAGACGTTTAAAAGATGAGATGGGAAAAAGCTGGAGCTTTAATTTCATAGCCGGTGTGTATGTACTGCAAAGCAAATATGAACTGGCCGAAGATTACAATCTGCAGGCATTGGCCATCCGTCAAAAACTAAAAGATACCTTTTCAATTGCATTAAGTTTTTCTGACCTTGGTGTTTTGTACAGTGCCTGGAGCAAACCGGAAAGGGCTCTTTATTATTTTGAAGAAAGCAATAAAGTAGCTGAAAGAATGGGATACAGGGAACTGCTTTCTAATAACTACGCCGAAATGAGTAAACTGGCAAATGTAAACGGCGATTATAAAAAAGCACTTGATTTTTATACCTGGCATACCCAATTGAAAGATTCCATTTTTTCTTCGCAGAAAAACAGGCAGGTAGAAGAACTGAGTACCTTGTATGAAACCAATAAGAAAGAACAGCAGATAGAGGAACAACAACTCACCATCAAAAAAAGAAACTCACTCATTGGTATAATTTCCGTTGCAGCACTTTTTGCCTTGTTTGCAGCTTACCTCCTTTACAACCGCTATAAATGGAAACAGCAGGCGAAAATGCAAACAGAGATTTTAAACCAGCAGGAGCTTGCTGCAAGATCGGTACTGGATGCCGAAGAAAAAGAACGCAGCCGTATAGCCAAAGATTTACATGATGGTGTGGGTCAGATGATGAGTGCAGCAAGGATGAATCTCTCCTCTTTCTACAACAATGTGCAAATTAAAGATGAGTCGCAGAATAAATCATTATACAACATCATTCAATTAGTTGATGAAAGCTGCAAAGAAGTAAGGGCAGTAAGTCACAGCATGATGCCGGCAGCTTTACTCAGCAAGGGCTTACCCGATGCAGTGGATGAATTAATTTCTAAAATAAGCAGTGATAAACTGAAAGTAAGTTTTCACAGTGAAGGTTTTGATGAGCGGCTTGATTCAAATACCGAAACAATTTTATACCGTGTTATTCAGGAATGTGTAAACAATATGATTAAACATGCCGAAGCAACAGAACTGGATATTTCAATGATCAAAGACAAGGATGGCATCAGCGTTACAGTTGAAGACAACGGCAGGGGTTTTGAATATGATGCAGAAAAAAGAGATGAAGGAATCGGATTAAAAAATATCCGCAGCCGTATCTTGTTTTTGAAAGGAACGGTGGATTTTGATTCAACACTAGGCAATGGCACATTAGTGGCGATTCATGTACCTTATTAAGAATTTATATATGTTCTACTTTATTAAACAGAACTTATTGGCTACTAAAGAATAAAACAATTAAAGATACCCTTGCGACCTTTGTGCCTGCTTTGTGTTTTTTGTGTTACTTTTTTCTTTAACGATTAATACAGGAGCGCAAAGAACACGAAGATTTACACTAAGTTCACAAAGAAATTACTGAAACTAAATCAATATTAATAACACAACACGTTAAACATACATGATGAAAACCAAACAATTGATTCTGTTCCCTTTGTTCTTCTTTTTTACCTCTGCTTTAGTTGCACAAAAAAACAAAACCGTTATCGACAGTCTTGAAAAAATGGCACTGGTGCAGAAAGACAGTCAGCTGGTACAGGTGTATAACGAATTAACATGGGAATACCGGCTGGTAAACCGTGATAAAGCCATTCAATTCGGCAACAAAGCCATTGATGAAGCAAAGAAAACAAACTATCCCAAGGGACTGGCACAGGCTTATAACGACTTAGGCATTTTGTTATATGACCAGGAAAAATATGACAGTGCAATCGCATTCTATCAGCAATCATCTCAAATAAGAAAACAACTGAACGACGGATTGGGAATGGCAAAGCTGTACAACAAAATCGGCATTGTTTTTCAGAAAAAAGGTGTGTTTGATAAAGCTCTCGAAAATCAATTACTGGCGCTGGAGTTATTTACAAAGTATAAAAATGATGTTGGTGTTTCTTATTCGCTCAACAATATTGGCATCCTGCATCAGAACATGGGCAGGTACGATGAAGCCATTAAATACCAACTGCAATCCATTGAAATTAAAGAGAGGATGAAAGATAATTATGGACTGGCGGGCTCCTTTGTAAACATTGCCAATATCTATAAAATAAAAGGCGATGGAGAAAAGGCAACTGAATTTTATAATAAAGCCATTACCATTTCAAGGGCAATAGAAGACAAAGAATACCTGGCAAATGCATTAAACAATATTGGTGCCTTGTATAATGAAAAGAAAAAATACAAGGAGGCATTGAATGCCATTACTGAATCATTGCAGCTCCGCAAAGAACTGAAAGACACTAAGGGACAGGTAAGCTGTATGAATAATATCGGGATGATTTACCAGAAACAAAACCGTCTTGATTCTTCTGTTGCCATTTTGCAAAATGCCCTTGCCATTGGAAAAGCAGCTGTTAACTGTTTACCCGAAATCAACCAAACCTATTTCAACCTCTCCACTTCGTATGAAGCAATGAATAATAAGGAAGAAGCGCTTACGATGTACAAACTATATGCTTCAACAAAAGATTCGCTTTATACTGACAACCTTGGAGAACGGTTTGCAGAACTTGAAACAAGGTATCAAACACTTGAAAAAGAAAAAGAAATTCAGCAGAAGAATTATATCATCACGAAAAAAAATTACTGGATCATTGGCTTTGCGGGCTTCATCTTACTCAGCTCTCTCCTCGCTTTTTCTTATTACCGGAGGTACAAAATGAAGCAGGAAGCAAACATGCAAAAGGAAGTTCTGAAACAGCAGGAATTAAGTACAAGGGCAGTTTTACAGGCAGAAGAAAACGAACGGCAACGGATTGCAAAAGATCTGCATGATGGTGTTGGGCAAATTATGAGTGCTGCCAAAATGAACCTGTCTTCCTTTGAAAATGATTTACAATTTAAAGATGAGGAGCAGAAACTTTCTTTTGAGCGCATCATCAGTTTGGTGGATGAGGGCTGCAGGGAAGTAAGAAGTGTATCGCATCAAATGATGCCAAACGTATTACTGAAATCCGGACTTGGAAAAGCAGTTGCTGAATTTTTAGATAAGATTGATCAGAAAGTACTGAAAGTAAACCTGCATACAGAAGGGCTGAATGAACACATTGAAGCAACAACTGAAATTGTGCTGTACCGTGTGTTACAGGAAAGTGTAAACAATGTTATTAAACATTCAGGTGCATCGGAGCTTGATCTGTCGCTGATTAAAGATGCAGATGGAATCAGTGCAACCATTGAAGACAATGGACACGGCTTTGACAGTAAACATCTTTCTGAAAAAGCAGGCATCGGTTTAAAAAACATGAAAGCAAGGGTTGAATACCTGAAAGGAACCATTGACTTTGATTCCTCGCCCGGCAGAGGAACAGTGGTTGCCATTCATATTCCGATGAAAAATAAAGAATCCATTGAAACCTAATTTTCTATAATTTCGGTAGATTACCTGAAACCCATGGCGTCAAATAAAATCAAACTTGCTATAGTTGATGATCACCAGATTGTAATAGATGGTCTTCATTCTTTATTAAAGGGATACGATAAGTATGAGATCGTTCTTGAATCAACCCATCCTGAAACAATTTTAGCCCGGTTAAAGAATCAACCGGTTGATATTTTACTCACCGATGTGATGATGCCCCTTATGACTGGTGTTGAACTGGCCCGGCTGGTAAAAAAAGAATTCCCCTCTATTAAGATTATTACACTTTCTATGAACGGAGAGGGAAGTTTAGTGAACCAGATGATTGAAGAAAGTGATATCAGCGGATACCTGTTAAAGAATATCGGGCAAACAGAATTCCTGAAAGCCCTTGATAAAATTGCAGCCGGAGGCATTTATTTCAGTGATGAAGTGTTACAGGAAATGCTGAAAGCAAGTGAACGAAAAAAAGAAACCGATGAGGAAGTTAAACTCACCAACCGTGAAATAGAAATAGTACGGCTTATTGAAAAGGAATACAGCAATAAACAGATTGCGGAAGAATTGTTCCTTAGCGAACGTACGGTTGAAACACACAGGAAAAATATCTTCCGCAAAACAAAAACCAACTCTGTTATAGGGCTTATTAAATATGCGTATGAACGCAAAATGATTTGATAATACCCTTTTGATAAAACAAACAGAACACGTATTTTTAGTATAACAACCAATCAATGCTTTCAAAAAAAACGCAATACGCTTTCCAGGCACTTTCTTACATGGCTCAGTTACCGGGTAACGAACCGTTGCTGATTGCAGAGATTTCAAAAAAGAAAAAAATTCCTCTCAAGTTTCTGGAAAACATTTTACTGCTGTTACGGAAAGATGGTATTCTTGAAAGTAAAAAAGGAAAAGGCGGCGGTTATTTTTTCAAACTGAAACCTTCGCAGATTCCACTGGCCAGAGTCATCCGCTTATTAGACGGACCGATTGCCCCCCTCTCCTGTGTAAGTCTGCATTTTTATGAGCGCTGTAAAAACTGCGATGAAAAACATTGCGGTCTGCATGATATGATGGCGAAAGTAAGAGATGCCAATCTAAAACTGCTGGAAAAGAAAACAGTGGCTGATATTGTTTAATGCTGTTCACAAAAGAAATAATTGTTACCGGTAAAGTACAGGGCGTGTTCTTCCGCAGGTACACCTGTGAAGCAGCAGCAACTATTGGCATAACCGGCTTTGTAAAAAATCAACCCGATCAATCCGTTTATATTCTTGCAACAGGAACAAAAGAGCAATTAGAACAGTTTATTAACTGGTGCCGGCAGGGATCACCGGGAAGTAAAGTTGAATATGTTATTCCCACGGATATTCCGCTGCAGGAGTTCAGCTCGTTTATTATTGACCGTTAAAGCAACAGCTCTTTAGATGATTTAATATTGACCTGAGTTGTACCTGCCTGCCGGCAGGTGTACAATACATTACGCAGGTTTTTACCGCCACAAATATAGATAGCAGACTTGCCCTACGGCTGCTGTATTCAGTGGATGCAATCCCGACAAAGTTTATCAATAAAAGCATCGATTAATCTTACAGTATTGCCTGGTGCTACCTGCTCTTCCCATGTGCTGAAATAACTTTGATGGCGATTGGTATCTTGTATATACTGCATACCTTTTTACGCAAAAAACATACAGGCTTTGTACTCATTAACATTGTGTGTATATTTAATGAACAGGAGGGTTTTTTCACAAACTCAAGTTGTATGTCTACCCTATTGAACATCCTCCACATTTACAAGCATCCATTACTTTGCCGACCCAACCCAACGCTATTTTAGCACATTGCAAGGCACACAAAACCCTGACACAAAGCCACCCTTGCAAAGAGCTAAAAATACCAACGCACAGTCCAACCATCCCGGCTGACGAATATCTACTATCAACATTAGAATGAAAATTGTACTCCGGTAATTCTTCTATACAAAACAAAATATCATTTATTGCAAGTACACCCCTACAAAACCCAACTTTACCACTATATTGATTGTGGCAACAAATGAAAAGCGACCTTTGTTACAAAATGGAATAATTCAGATGTTAAAAAAGTCGGCACAAGAGGGTTGGTTAATGCATGTTTTTTTTGTTATGCTATTTCTGGTAGTGCCCACACTTTCATTCGTAAGACCGCCGGGAGAACCTTTCTTTGCTTCAACGAGGGTATTTGTACAAGACACAACGGCAAACTTTGTTCTATTGTGTTTTTTTTACCTGAATTATTACTTGTTGCTTCCAAAATATTTTTTTAAGAGGCAGTACTTTGTTTATTTCATTTTAGTTTTTTTGTTTGTCGCAATAGCATTTGCCCTGCCGCATTACGTAGGTAAATATTTCCCTGATGTTGTAATGGGTTATGAAAATAATGGTCGGCATGAACCGCCCCCGTTTCCTCCATTTGATAAAAATAGGTTTTCACTGCCCTCCTTTGTATTTGATGAGTTTCGCCGCCATCTTGGTTTATTTTTTACTGCCATTTTTTTCTCTTTCCTGTTAAGAACAAGGCAACATGTATCGCAATTAAAAGAAGATAAATTAAAGGCAGAACTTTCGTCCTTAAAATCGCAGATAAATCCACACTTTTTATTTAATACATTGAACAGTATTTACAGCCTTTCTGTAAAAAAAGACAGCAGGGCTTCCGAAGCCATTATAAATCTTTCGGGGCTGATGCGTTATGTAATTAAAGATGCCAACGATAACAGGATACACTTGCAAAAAGAGATTGATTATATTAGTAATTACATTGAACTTCAAAAAGCAAGGCTTGGAAATACAGCTAATATCAGTTTTGAAACTTCGGGGGTTATGGGTAATAAAGAAATAGCCCCGCTAATATTGATTACTTATATTGAAAATGCTCTTAAATATGGCATCAACCCCGATGTTGATGATTGTGTGGTGGATGTGAAAATTCAGATTACAGATGACGGGCTTACTCTATTTGTATTTAATAAAAAAGTGCCGCTTGCAGCTAAAATTGAATCTACGGGCATTGGTATTTCCAATACTGCAGAGCGTTTAAAACTCCTCTATCCTAACAAACATAAAATTGAAATAAAGGAAAATAATGAAACCTATTCAATAACCCTTTCACTTGAATTAATATGATAAAAGCCATTGCCGTTGATGACGAGCCGCTGGCTCTTGCCCTTATTGAAACCTATTGCAGCAACTTTAATTTTCTACAGTACGAAAAAGGATTTACCAAAGCTGGTGTAGCCCTTCAATACCTGGAGAAAAACCCTGCTGATTTATTGTTTTTAGACATTAACATGCCTGCCATGTCGGGCATAGAATTTTATAAATCACTTCAGCATAAACCAATGCTCATATTTACTACTTCTTATAGTGAGTATGCTTTAGAAAGTTATGACCTTGGTACCATCGATTATTTATTAAAACCTTTTACACTTTCAAGATTTGAGAAAGCAGTACAAAAAGCCAATGAAATTTATAATTTGGTGAATAAGGCAACAGTACATAAAAAAGCAAAATTCCTGATGCTGAAAGCCGATTATGGAGTGGTAAAAGTTATTCTTGCTGATATACTTTTTATTGAGGGGCTTGATAATTATTTGAAAATTCATTTGTACAACCAGCAACCCGTTGTTGTAAGAATGACCATGAAATCCTTGCAGGAAAATTTACCAGAAAATGAGTTTATCCGTATACATCGTTCATATATCATTCCATTTAACCGCATAGATGCTGTACGTAATAAAATAATCTCCATTGCAGGCGAAGAAATACCTATTGGAAAAAGCTACGAAGACGAGTTTCTTGCCTTGTTTAAAAGGTAAATACACTTCACAAAATATTCTGCAATTATTTCATTTAAGCATTCGCCACAGAAATTAGGCGATTTACCACAATTAGCCTTTCCCCATCAAACCATATTCAGACTTTTGAAGTCTGATAAATAATCATATACGGACTATAGAAAAGTTGTAGAAATATTTTTTAACATCTACCAATTCTATACCCTCATTTTAAAACTAAAATCAAATTACATGAAACAAAAAATTTTGTTCCTACTTGGTATCGGTTTGTTTACAGCAATGGTATTTATTGCTTGTAAAAAACAAGACACCAGTACTATTACTGCAAGTATTTCGGCATTAACCTGTTCGTCAGCTACTTTTTCAGCAGCGGCAACAATCAATGTAGCTTATTCAGGTACTGCAACTGTACCTTACACAGGTGGTAATGGTGCATCCTATTCGGCAGGTTCTGCCATTTCATCCACAGGTGTTACGGGATTAACGGCAACTTTATCAGCAGGCACATTAGCAAGTAGCGCTGGTAATCTCACTTATACAATCAGCGGTACGCCTACTACTTCTGGTACAGCATCGTTTGCACTTTCCTTTGGTGGACAAACTTGTACTTTAACACTTACGGTAAATGCTGCTACAGGCGGCAGCACGGCAACAGTAACAGCCTTAACCTGTGCAAGTGCTACATTTTCTACCAGCGGTACTATTAGCACTGCCTATACAGGTACTGCATTAGTTCCTTACACAGGCGGCAATGGACTTGCTTATTCAGTTGGCACAGCTATTTCATCAACCGGTGTTACAGGTTTAACGGCTACATTAGCAGCAGGTACTTTGGCAAGCGGTGCTGGTAATATCACTTACAACATTACTGGTACACCCACAACCGCAGGTACAGCTTCCTTTGCCATTACATTTGGCGGTCAGTCTTGTACGTTAGCTTTAACGGTTAATGCTACATCAGCAAGTTGTACTTCACAAACGGGTGTGGCAAAATTAATTTGTTTGTGCGATGCATTTAAAGCAACACTAACAGCTACGCAGCTCGCTCAAACTCAATTGTCGTATACTTTTGCAAATATAAAAACCTGGAGTAACCTTCCTGCTGCCATGTCTGCAAGGTTGGGTATTCCTTTTAGCAGTTTAACTGCTACACAATTAGCAGCAGCTAAAGCCATCGTACAACAAATGAGTGGCACTGTAGCAAATGAAGGTTGGGATGAAGTACAACAGTTATGGCTAGCCGATGATTATTTACAGGTAAATGGTGGTGGTAGCACTTATGGTACTGGCAATTATTACATTGCATTTTTTGGAACACCTTCCAGCTCGGGTCAATTTGAAATTATGATGACTGGTCACCATAAAACAGTAGCTAACACTTACAAAGATGGCGCTTTCATTTCGGGCACACCGCATTTTGTGGCTACTGAACCGTTATCATGGACAACTAGTGGTACTACCTATGCTCCTATGAATCAAGAGCAATCTGCCTTTACAGCCATCATTGCTGGATTAACCACAACCCAATACAGCACAGCACATACAAGTACTACTTATGGCGATGTAGTGTTAGGCCCAAGTGGTAACTGGTCGTTCCCAACAACCAGTTTAGGTTTGCAATGCAGCAACCTTACTGCTGCACAAAAAACATTAGTACTTACGGCAATCAAAACCTACATAAATGATGTTGATGATGCCAGTGCAGCCACTTTATTGACACTCTATACATCAGAATTAGATAACACTTATATATTACACAGTGGTACTACTGCAATGAACACAAGAAATGATTATTTCCGCATAGATGGACCACATGTATGGATAGAATTTAGTGTACAGAATGGCGTTATTTTAAGTGGCGTACATTATCATTCAGTATGGAGAGACAGAATAAATGATTATGGTACAACAAAATAAAGAAATTGAAAAACCAAAAAGTTAAATAATGTAAACAGCCGGAGTTTTAGCAAAATTCCGGTTGTTTAATTTTACTGTTATGTATAAATATTTTTTATTATTATTTTTGTGCTTTGCCATGCAGAAAGCTATGGCTCATCCAATGCCAGGCTCAATGGTAAACCTTTTTGTATTGGAGAAAACAATAAAAGGAGAAGCTAAAATTCCCTTAATAGAATTGCAAAATACATTGAGTGAGCAGCAAGATTATGCAAATCTTAATAGCCCAATTTTTGTAAACTATTTTATTGCACACATAAATGCTGCTTCAGAAAAGCAAAGTTGGGTTACAGTAATTGATAGTATAACTGTTATTGAAGACACAGACCCCATTATTGGAAAGTACAAAGAGGTAATAGTATATTTTGAATTGAAACCACCAACAAATGTAAACGTAAGAAAATTCGTATTTAATTATGATGCAGTAATACATCAGGTAATCACCCATAAAATAATTGTAAGCATACAACAAGATTGGTTTAACGGAATACAGGAAGACCATAAAGAACGGCAAATTGGCATTATTGAACTGGATGTGCCTTCGGGTAAATACAATCCGCTAAAAGTAAACCTTGAAGAAGGAAGTTGGTGGAAAGGTTTTAAAGGCATGTTTAATTTAGGCATGCAGCACATTAAAGAAGGTACAGACCATCTATTGTTTCTGTTAGTATTGTTACTGCCAGCAATGCTTTTAGTAAACAATAAAAAATGGGGGCAATATGGCGGAATAAAATATAGTCTGTCAAGATTGTTGAAAATTGTTACTGCATTTACCATTGGTCATTCCATCACTTTATTAATTGGTGCATTAGGCTGGGTAAAATTGCCGCAGCAACCTGTTGAGGTATTGATTGCGTTTTCCATTTTAGTTTCAGCTATTCATACTGTAAAACCTTATTTCCCCGGCAAAGAAACCTATGTAGCTGCTGGTTTTGGTTTAGTGCATGGTTTGGCATTTGCCACTGTTTTATCTAAATTAAAATTAACCGCAGGCACTATGGCTATGAGTATTCTTGGTTTTAATATTGGAATTGAACTGATGCAGCTTTTTATTATTGCCATTATAATTCCGTGGTTGATACTGCTAAGCAAAACAGTTTTTTACAAATGGTTTAAAAATGGAGTAGCTGTATTGGCTGCCATTGCTGCCATTGCGTGGATTGTAGAAAGAACTACGGGAAAAGAAAATTTTGTAAGCAAGGCTGTTCAAATCAATGTTGAATATACCTTTTGGGGCATTCTAATATTGGCAATTGCATCCTTAACAATTTTTATATTTCAAAGGAAAATAGACAAGGAAACTGCTTAATATTCCTTTTACTTTTTTTATTATAATATTCTTCATACAAAATAGCCAACACACCAAGTCAGGCACATTTGCAAGGCACACAAAGCCGACACACAAAAGGCTAACCTTGCAAAAGAGCCTGCCTTGTTCCTACGCTTCCGGAACACCCCCTAAATAATAGGACACAGTATGCTGGTGGACATACGATTGTCAGCTGCATTTCGGGCTCAACGAATAAAGCCCAGCAACAGAACATAGCATCAACTACATTAATTCTATTCAACTTTAGTCCGGGCGACATTCATTATGCCCCGCCAACGTAAAGTCCTACCGTTGGCGGTCATGCTAGTGGACACTCCAGAAATACGACACACTTTACCAAAAAGAGAGGGTTTTTTAGTAAATTAGTATTGTGAAAAAAAGCCAAAAAGCAGGACTTGATTTCATAATACACAAGCTAACAAACTGAATTGAGAATGTTCAATCAGGCGACAATTTACAAACAGAAATATCATTGGTTTTCGGGGCAGACCTGAAGTCTGTCACCAAAAAAGGTGGTTAGCTATTTGACTGGAAACATGAGATCAAATAACCTGAAAGAGAGGTTTATAAGCTGACAATTCCTAATAATCCAAGGACTTATTAGCATAGAAATCCGAAGCGATCATGTTTACATGCATTTGATAGAAAGCGCAAGTTTTAACAAAGGGAAGGTAAAAATTTATGCAGTTGTTCAGGGAAATTTAATCGTATTTGCATGTCAGCTTTCGTTTCAACGTGGTTTTGAAGGCAATGTGTCTTTCATTTCCAAAACTCAACTCATTAAACACTACATTAAAACTTTGAGAGCGTTTCATTTTGGTGGGCGTGTTATGATTATTGAAACAGTATCGGCCTTAAACCTTATTGACAAATAAGTTAAAAATCAATTATAATGAAAAAGAATAAAAATGAACTTGATGTTGATTTTATTGGAGGACAAAAGCCATTAACCAAAGATGAGGAAAAAGCAATTAGCGACTTCATAAGATTCCAAAAGACAAAAGGAGAAAAACTTCACTTAAAACCTAAAACTATAATACCAAAAAGAAGAACAATAGCTAATCCCTAAAAGAAGCTCGAACCGCCAACAATGCATTGGCAGAATACGAGACGAGACGAGACAAACATACTTCAGCATTTTCAATCAGCAGTGGTTTGAGCAGACGGAATGCTAATTCCCAACCTGCATAAAGCCATGTAAGTTAGCGGTAGTACAATTGGACGACAACCTCAAATCGACAATGATAAATTTTATTGAACCATACAAAGAAGAGTGGAAGTCAGTATTTGATAGCCTAAAAAAATACCTATATGGAATATTAGACGGCTTGCCGGTAGACATTCAACACGTTGGAAGTACGGCTATCCCCGGCCTTTTTGCAAAACCAATTTTAGATATTGACATAATCATTGATAATAAGGCTCATCTGCACAATATCTCTGCAAGACTTGAAAAAGTTGGATATAAAAACAAAGGGGAACAAGATATTTTAGGACGTTTTGCATTCAGACAAACATCTGAATTAACACCCAGCACAAACGACCATAAAAACTGGCAACAACACCACCTTTATGTTTGTTTTTCTGACAGTTTAGCTTTGAAAAATCATATCAAATTTCGGGATGCTTTGTTAAGTGATAAAAAACTTGTAATGGAGTACTCTCGACTAAAAATTAATTTAGTGAAGGAAAAGGGAATGACGAGAGAAAACTATACAAAACAAAAAACCAAATTCATTATTTCAGTTCTGACTTCTCTAGGGTTTGAAGAAAATGATTTAAAAGAAATCGGAAATGCAAACGCATAAAATGTACTGCTGCTAACATGAACTGTGTAAAAAATTAAATAAAATTTAATCTTTTTTACGGTTTTGCTGAGCAATAATTTGGCTGGTACAAGCTATTGTTTTTTACCACTGCAAAAACCTGTTTCAATAGTTTATTACACAGCACTATCAATCCTTGTTTCCCCGTTTTTCCATTGGCCCTTAATCGTTCATAAAGTGTTTTGCAGGCTGTGTTGGTTTTAATTGCATTCATGCTGTACACCTGCCTGCTGGCAGACAGATGTACAATACATTACGCAGGTTTTTACCGCCACAAATATAGATACCAGACTTGCCCTACGGCTGCTGTATTCGGTGTGTGCAATCCCGGCAAAGTTTATCAATAAAAACATCGATTAATCTTACAGTGTTATCTGGTGCTAGCTGCTCTTCCCATGTGCTGAAATTGCTTTGATGGTGATTGGTATCTTGTATATACTGCATACCTTTTTACGCAAAAAACATACAGGCTTTGTACTCATTAACATTGTGTGTATATTTAATGAACAGGATGTTTTTTTCAC
>JANOIQ010000389.1:0-2875 GCA_031407835.1 Chitinophagaceae bacterium | reverse complement strand
AGATGCAGATGTAAAAGCCATTAAAGAAATAGAAAAGGAAATCAGTATCTCTGCTGAACCGGTAAAATCAATTCTCAGCAACTTCACTGCTGAAGCTTACTGGCAATATGTACAGAACAACCGCTGGAAATTCTACGACCGAACCAATACAACAGCATTTGTAAAAGATGATTTAGAAACATGGACAATTGATGATTTTCATAAAAAAATATCAGCGCTCTATTTAGCTTCCATTCAAAACGAAAAGCTGTTGCAGCAAACAAAGCTGGATGAGTTTGATCCCATCATCAGCAAAGGAAATATGCGTCACCTTCGCCCAACGTTGTTTGATCTATTGGCAAACCGTGCCATTGCTTATTTTGAAAATGATGAACGCAGCATTACCAAACCGGCTGAAGCATTTGAAATCAACACAGCTTCTGCATTTGACCCCGCTGCAGATTTCATCACAAGGAAATTTGTAACCACTGATTCCCTTTCTTTACAGCATAAAGCATTATCGTTATACCAGAAGCTGATTGCCTTTCATATCAACGATACAAAGAATGACGCACTGGTTGACGTTGATCTGCACCGTTTGCAGTTTATAAACCGTTACTCTACTCATTCAACAAAGAATGAATTGTACAGGCAGAGTCTTACTCACCTGCTAAGTCAATACAACAATCAACCCGTAATTGCACAGGCTGCTTACCTGCTGGCACAGGACTATGCCGATTTTGCAGCTACTTATGATTTCAAAAAACACAAAGCTGATGATGCAAGCAATCCAAGATACTATTATCAAAAAGCCGCTGCTCTCTGCAAACTATTCATCAATCAAAAAGAAGAAAGCGAAGGAAAGGCGAATTGCAACAGCCTGTTAAGCCAGATTGAGAACAAAGACATTTCTATTATTTCAGAGAAAGTAAATATTCCCGGCAAACCTTTCCGTTCATTGCTCAGCTACCGCAACATCGGCAAAGCATATTTCAGGATTGTAAAGATGGATAAGAAAGCCTTTGAAGAATTACAGAACCGCAACTGGGAAGATGAGTACTGGAAAAAATTAACAGCTTTACCTGCTGTTCAAAATTTCAACTATGCCTTACCTGCCAGCGATGATCATCAAACACACAGTACAGAAATTAAAATAAGTCAGTTACCCGTTGGCACTTATATGTTGCTTACAAGCGGAGATGCAAATTTCAGCTTGAGTAAAAACATTTTAGCTACACAGTTTTTTCATGTAAGCAATATTGCATGGATGCACAGTGGCGATGAGTTCTTTGTGGTGAACCGTGAAAGCGGTCAGCCATTAGCAAAAGCAAACATTATTTTATGGGAGCAGAAATATAACTACGATCAAAGTAAAAATGTTTATACCAAAGCTGCAACCTATACCAGCAATGCCAATGGAAATTTCCGTGTTACAAAAACACCGGATAACAATGCATACAGCCGCACACTGGAAATACAGTATGAAAAAGATGTGCTGCATTTAGATGACAGGGCTTATGCCTATGTGTATCGTGGAAAGAAAGAAGAAATTGATGAAGCAAAAAACCGTCGTACTTTTTTCTTTACCGACCGTTCTATATACCGTCCAGGACAAATTGTATACTTCAAAGGAATTATTACTACCAGAGATGCAGTTACAGGAAAACCAAAAGTGGTAGAAGGATTGAAAGCAAAGATCATCTTGTATGATGCCAATAGTGAAAAGATTGATTCCCTTACTGTAACCAGTAGCGAATACGGTTCTTATTCAGGCAAGTTTGTTTTGCCTGTTGGAAGAATGAATGGCAGTTTCCGTTTAGAAGAAAATGTAACAGGTGGTTCCAGCAATTTTTCAGTGGAAGAATACAAGCGTCCGAAATTTTATGTAGAGTATCAAACGGTGAAAGAAAGTTACCGTGTTGATGACAAGATCAAAATTACCGGTAATGCAAAAGCCTATGCCGGTAATAATATTGACGGTGCATTGGTAAAGTATCGTGTAGTAAGGCAACCCCGTTTATTGTATCCCTGGCTCAGCAGAAAATGGGGATGGCCTGTGATGCAGGAACAGGAAATTGCACATGGCGAAACAAAAACAAAAGAAGACGGCACATTTGAGATTGCATTCACCGCCATTCCTGATAAACAGGTAAGGAAAGAATTAGACCCTGTTTTTGATTATAAAATTATTACTGACATAACCGATCTCAACGGTGAAACAAGAAGCGGCGAAACAACAGTAAGTGTTGCATATAAATCATTGCAGTTACAAATTACATTGCCGCAGGGTGAAATGATAGTGGCCGATAGTTTGAAGTTCATCAACATCGCTACACAAAATATGATGGGTGAATTTGTGAAGAGCAATGTAACAGTGAGCATTCACAAACTCAATGCTCCAACCCGTTTGATCAGGGATCGCTACTGGGAACAACCCGATCAGTTTGTACTGAATGAAAAAGAATACATCAGCGATTTTCCGAATGATGAATACAATAATGAAACAGAAAAAGAAAGCTGGACTAAGTCTGAAAAAATAACAGAACGGACTGATACAAGTTCGCCCAATCTCAAATATCAAATATCAAATATCAAATTCACCCCAGGCTGGTATATCATTGAAGCAACAACCAAAGACAAAGACGGCAACGAAGTAAAAAATCAAACCTATATTCAATTAGTTGATGATAAAACAAAAACGACCATCTCACCGGAATATGTTTGGAAGCTTCCGGCAGCTGTTACAGCAGAGCCGGGAACAACAGCTAATCTTTTATTCGGCAGCAGCGCCAGTGATGTGTACATCGTACAGATCGATACGAAAGATGACCTGAGTAATCTCAGTTTTTATCAACTCAGCAATGAGCAAAAACAGATCACTGTTCCCGTTACAGAA
>JANOIQ010000382.1:0-8499 GCA_031407835.1 Chitinophagaceae bacterium | reverse complement strand
CCTCCAAACATAGAACTGGAGCTTTCACCCGGTTCATACTGTATAGAATAATTATGACCCTGATATCCGAATACATACGGTTTCTCCTGGTGGATTTTCGACAGGGAGCGTATACCATAATCAGATAAAAATTCAGCTTCATCTAATAATCGTTTTAAGAGATGTTCCAACCGGTCACCAATCATGATGGCAAATAAATAATTACCATCCTTGTTCTTTTTTTCAATATCTGATATGATGCGTGTTAAGTCGGGTCTTGTTAACCTGATCACCTGTAACCTTGTATTGAATTGCCGCAGCTTTTCAAAAATATCCTTATGCATGATTTCAACAGCGAGCAAAGGAATAATACCAACAATGGATCGGATCCGCAAACGTTCACTGCTTCCATTCTCAAACTGAATGGCATCATAATAAAATGAATCCTTATCATCCCACAGCGAAATATCTTTCTTGCCGATATGATGCATCGCCCATCCAATATTCAGAAAATGCCGGAAGAATTTAGCGGCTGATTCTTCATACGCAATATTATGCTCTGCTAACTCAAGTGACATGCGCAGCATATTAATCGCATACATCGCCATCCAGCTGGTAGCATCAGCCTGTTGTAATTTTTTAATGCCCGGTGGCATATGATTTCTGTCGAACACACCAATATTATCTAAGCCAAGAAAACCACCTTCAAAAATATCTGTACCATTTGAATCTTTTTGATTTACCCACCAGGTAAAGTTCATGAGTAATTTCTGAAAGGAACGTTCCAGAAAATCCCAATCAGCAACACCCGTTTTTTTCTTGTCGGCTTCAAACACATACCATACTCCCCATGCATGCACTGGAGGATTTACATCACTGAAATTCCATTCATAAGCAGGGATTTGCCCATTTGGATGCATATAGTATTCTCTCAACACAACTAATAACTGCTGCTTGGCAAAATCAGGATCAACATGTACAAAACTGGCTGCATGAAAAGCAAGATCCCATGCTGCAAACCAAGGATACTCCCATTTATCAGGCATGGAAACAATATTGCGGCAGGTAAGATGCTGCCAGTCATAATTTCGCTGATAGTTTCGCTGAGGAGCTGTTTCACTGGGTTCGCCAAACAGCCATTTAAAAACATCGAGATAATAAAATTGCTTGGTCCAAAGTAAACCGCTCAACGAACTGCGGAGAAGTGTTTGGTGTGCAGGTGATAATTTTTTGGGAGTAAGTGCTTCATAATATTGATTTGTCTCTAACTGGCGCTTGTTGAAAACAGCATCAAATCCGGTCCACGGATCCTGCAGTTGATTTTTACTCAACCTCACTTTAAATGTGGCTGATGCTCCCGCTTCAATTGTTTCCTTTAACCAAATAGCCGACTTGGTTCCCGTCTTTTTAAGATTAACTGTTTGTTCTTTATTGACAACATAATTATTGATGCCGTCTTTTACAAAAGCCGAATCATTCGGCCTGTGATACATCCGCTGGTTATTGGTTTCATTATCGCAGAATAACTGTTCCCCTCCTTCATGATAAAAAAAGAAACTGTCGTTGCGTGCAGAATTTGTTTGCAGACACTCATCCGAAACCGAAATAATTTCAGGCTTTGTAAACCGTGGATTATGTTTCCAGAAATTGCGGAACCATAGATGCGGCAATACATGAATGGCAGCCAATTCAGGCCCACGGTTATATACAGTTATCTTCATCAGGATGTCATTGATTTCATCCTTTGCATATTCAATATAACAATCAAAATAACGGTTGTCTTTAAATATACCGGTGTCGGACAATTCATACTCCGGACTTAAACGATCCTTCTTGTTTTGCTTCACCAGTTCTACGTAAGGAAATTCCTGCTGCGGATACTTATATAAAAATTTACAGTAAGAATGAGTTGGTGAAGAATCGAGATGGAAATACAGTTCTTTCACATCCTCTCCATGATTGCCTTCATTATTGGTGAGCCCAAAGAGCCGTTCTTTTAAAATAGAATCTTTCCCGTTCCAGAAAGCCGGAGCCAGGCATAAAATCTGATCAGCATCACAAAACCCGGCAATGCCTTCTTCACCCCAGCGATACGCATAACTGCGGGCAAGATCATGATTTATGTAGTTCCAGGTATTACCTTCTACGCTGTAATCTTCCCGAACGGTTCCCCATTGACGGTCGGATAAATAAGGACCCCACTTTTTCCAGTTTTTATTGTTGTTTGAACGGGATAACCGTCCCTTTTCTTTTTCATCCGGCATTATACATTCAAAATATTTAATCTATTTGCAAATACTGCTAATCTACTTAAAAATACAGCTCTTCTGCTGCATAAAAAAGATTGTATGGCATTGATTAAGCATTTTATTCTGCCGAAATGAAAAAAAAACTATTTTTTTGGTTAAGCTAAATCTCGTAACGGCACAAGTATCTTCTGATTTCTGTTTACTTACTCTTACTTATTTTATTTATTTACCGGGCTTTTTGCTGAACGATGCCATATGCAGAAATGCAGTGGTAATGTATATTATTACCGGTCTTATATACAGGTAAAGTACTGCTGCAATCAATACTAATACTGATCCAACGAGGGTTGGCAGAACAGTGCCAAATGTAAACACCATACCAATAACTAAGCCCAGCAAACACTCTGCCCGGTAAACAGGAACAAACAGTGCAAGTACAAGCAGCCCCATAAGCATATATCCCGGAACTGTAGTATAACCAAGTGTAAAAAAAACAGAAAGCAGTATTCCAAATAACAAGCTGCCTGTAAACCCGTAAAGCACAGTTACAGGGAACCTTGATTGTTCAACATCATTACGCAGTATTCTTTTTCGAATACGGTACAATAGAAACCAACTGAGCAACGGAAGTAAAACAGCTCCCCACCAGTTAGAAATAGAAGGCAGGTCTTTGTTAGCAAGCAGATGATGACGTGGTACACCTCCATTAAAGTGGTTCCATGCCAGGAGTGACCAGATAGCAATAGTTATTATTCCTGTGAAATACAGGCTGTACCTGAATACGTTTTTGTTCATAAGTTGATATTAAAAGATATTATAAACCTTCCTTTGTCCGGAAAACCCAATCAGGTGCATCATTTATTTTCTGTCGTAAGATGAGGTTTAATTGTGCTGCATGATGCTGCACATGACGCATATTGTAAAGTAATATTTCAACCACAGGATAATCCATCGTTTTTGACATATTTACCCAATGAAGATGAACGGTTTCATCAGTCAGTCCATTAATGAAGGCATGGCATTTCTTTCTGCAAAAATGCAGATAGGTTAAAATTTCTTCTTTGGAATATACTCTTTCAGGCATGGTATTTTCAAACTCAGAAAGAGTAAAAGGTGCTGGAGGTGAAAATGTTTTGGTCTCCATTGTAAGATAATAGTCTAAAAAAAACAGGCAGTGATAAGCATTATACCAAAACTTTTTATCTGTATTCCATAAGTCTGCGGAGCATAATGTAATTGCATTTTCAAGCATATCAATACCTGCCCCGAATTGATTCCATAAACTTTCTTTCAATGAGTTGTGCATAGTAAGTTGTTCCTGTGTTTTCCTTATTTGCGTAATGGAATATAGAGACAAAGCTTTACTTAGCAAATTCTCCAAAATGCCATAATATGCCCGAAGGGTCGTGCAAAAAACACTCCCTGCCCCAATCATATTTTTTGATTGGAACGATTTTTACGTGCTGATATTTCGCAGGCAGGTTTAACGCCAGCAACTCGTTCCAGTACGCATCAACATCTTCTACTTCCATAAACAGCATTGTATTATCAATCCAGTCCTTAACGTAGGCGTCCTGTAAATAAAATGCAAGGCTCTGTTTTTTGAAGACGGATAAATTATTGGCTAAAATAACTTCTTCAAAACCCAGGTCTTTGTAAAAACTCCGGGAAACTTCATAGTCCTTTGCTCCAATGAATGGCCTTATGGATAAAGCTTTTTGGTTCATACTTTTTGGTTAATCGTTAAACTAAATTTATACAATAATCTTTTATCATGTATCAGCCATTCTTTTGAGTTCTATAAATCCTTTCAAGCATTTCAAACAAATCAGGATGATTGGATTGTAATAAATCTGGCTGCTCAAAAAAGTATTCTGAGATAACAGCAAAAAACTCTGCTGTGTTCGTAGCTCCATACATGTCAATATCTGATCCGTAAGTTTTCATTTTCAGAATAGTTGCCTCCATCAGATTTCTCCATTGTTCAGTGTATTTCCGTTCTAAAATTATTTCAGGAACACCATCCATTGTTCCATCCATTTTATCTATCAGGTGTACAAACTCATGAATAGCGGTATTGTGTGCATCATTGTGATTAATGAATCCCTGCCGTAACTGCCATTTGGTAATGATCATTACATGTTGCAGGGCACCCGTACCCACCATGCCAGCAATAGTACGGTCTGATCCGTGCTGATCGAATTCTGAATTGAATGCTCCCGGATATAACAACACTTCATGCAGGTTGATGTATTGCCAGTCGGGAACGGCATAAACAGATATAATAGCTCCGGCGGCAATTAAGAGCTTGTCAAGATCTTCAACAACAGCATTAACCCCGGTTATTTTTACAGCAGATAAAAAATGATCTGCTCTTTTTTCAAAGTTTTCTTTTCCTGCTTCATCCAATTGCCGGTAAAATTTTACATAATCATTCAATAACTCCCTGTAATTCTCCGGCAGTTGACTGATAACCTTCGGCCTGCCGATTCTGAAAACAAGCAGGATAATTAAGATAATCAAACCCAGAATAAATAATATCTGAAAAACTAATACCATAACAGGATGAAGATAAACCTTCTCTTCTAAGCAACGTTCTATCCTCTTGCCTATGTGTTAGCTGGAAACCTTACGCTTGTTAAAGTTGGTTAATCATAATCAAACAAAAAACCATCCCTATTTACTATTCGAAAACAGAATATAATCAGCCGGTGTATAACCTTTTACAGAAAAAATCCAGTTGTTGTAGTTAGTTCCCTGTCTTATAAATTCTCCCTTCCTGGTATAAATGGCAATCACTCCTCCATTGGTATTACCGGTTCGGCCTGCCCAGATAAATGTGGAAGGAAGAAGTTTAATGAGAGCAATGCTGTTTACATCCAGCATTTCAATCTGCTGCATATCCACCTCCATTTCATCAATATAAAAAGCCCTGATCTGTTCATTTCGCCAGAATAATGCATTTTGTCCCTGCTGGTTTACAGCTTTCACCAATCCGGGAACTTTTCCTGCCAAATAAGATAAACAATCCGGAAAAGAAAGTATATCATCATTACTGAGACAATCGTATTCCTTTTCCATAATATCCTGAAACGGAGAAGTTGTATACACCTCTTTGTATTTTTCCAGTTTTGATTTTTTGGTACCCGTTACAATGATCTGTTGCAGTTCTTTTCCTTTACCCTCAACAGGAACTGCATTCGCCGGCAACTTACCTATTCTTTTTAAAGAATCATATTGTATACCTGTGAGCAAACGGGAAGAAAAATCAAACCGGGCATAGAAAACAGAATCAGTAAAGTCTTTTGATTCGGGAAACTGCGAAATGCTGATGTCAGGTTTTACTTTCTGTTTCGTATTCACAAAATTAAAGAACAGACTTGCTTTGTTTTCAAACACCAGTTTCGGTAATGCAAACCCGTTCTCTGTATCAATCGTTACAATTTTATTGTAAATGGTATTGTTTCTGGCAAATAAATACACCAGCATATTTTTCGAATTTTTTCTGCTGTTTACTTTACCGCTGATCTGGAAAATTTCCGGATAATAATATCCTTTAATGCTGATGCTGTTGTTTTCGAAACTTTCAGGCACAACCAGTTCAAAATGATTTGTGTATTCTACAAGAGGATAATACAATGTATCTGCAAGATTCATACCTTCAACTGTTGCCACAATCATTAAAGACCCCGGCTTTGAACCCTGCCTTAATTTAGCTGTGAGCCATAGCGTATCAGTATCATTGATTCTTTCGCAGGAAACTGAAACAGGTAAATCCTGAGCATATACTTGCTGATGCAGTGTTGAAAAAAAGAAGAATAGAAAGAAAGAATTTTTAAATCGCATTGAATCATTTTAGCATTTCAGAGATCAAATATCCTGTATTCAATTTTATTTTATGTTGTTGATAATAATACCACAGCACGGCCTGTTTTATTGTAATACATTTTTGCCGGCTTTACTATTGTTGGCGGTGATGCCAGCATGAGCGCAACAAAAGCAATACTGACTAACTTTTTTTAAATGCCGGCCACCTGCCCGTAAAAGCAACACAAACAAAACTGCAGCATTACGTTTATTCATTTGGAATAGAAACTTCCAGCGTACATCCCTGCCCGGGGGCAGAAATCAGATTCATTTTACCCGAATAAAAATTCACCCGGCTGTTGATGTTTTTTAAACCAATACCATTGCTTTGCTGATGAAGGTTGAAACCAATCCCGTTATCACGGATAAACAGGCTGAGGTTGTTGCCCTGCTGTTGCAAACGGATAATCACTTCACTTGCCTGTGCATATTTAACAATGTTGTTCAACTGCTCCTGTACAATACGGTAGACCATCAGTTCTTTCTTTTTATCCTGCAACAGAGATTCGAAATCTTTATCAACCGATAAACGGATGTCTATTTTATTCAGCTCCTTTACACTTTCTGCAAGATCTTCGAGGGCCTCCCTTAATCCATCATGACCAAGTGAAGGTGCCACCAGTGAATGCGATAATTTCCTGATATCATGCATTGCCTCTTCTAAATGCAGATAACTTTTATCAATCATCTCTTTGTTAAACGTCTTTTCTGTTTTTGCCACACCGAGATACAATTTCACTACACTCAGCAACTGGTTTATATTATCGTGCAGTTCAAGGCCTAATTCGTTGCGTTCTTTTTCCTGTGCCAGGATAGTTATTTCGGTAATCAGTTTTTGTTGCGATAATTGTTTATCCCTCAGCTCCTGTTCCATTTGTTTCTGCTCAGTAATATCAACCATAATACCACTCAGCCGAACCGGTTTGTGATCTTCCATGATCACTGCCACAATATCACGCAACCAGAGAATACTTCCATCTGCCGCTATCATGCGGTATTCAAACTGATGCGATTTGCCTTCGGCAGTTGACTTTGCACAATAATTAACAGCCCCGCTGCGATCCTCTTCATAAATATGTTTTGCCCAGAAATCCTCTTCATTGATCCATCGCTCTGCAGGATAACCCAACATCCGTTCTGCCTGCTCACTCACAAAACTAAACGCAAAGGTTTGAGCATCGGCTTCCCATACAATACCATCTACACTGTTCATGAGTGCATAATAACGGTCCTGCGATTGCCTGATTTTATACTCAGCCATTTGTTTTCTTTCTTCATCAGCAAGTTCTTTTTCATGCAAACCTTTTGCTTCAAATTTGTTGATGATGAAAGCCGTTGTCCAAACCAACGCACCAAACATAAAAATAACAGCACATACAAACAGCGATATCCACACCACAATTGAAAAGTGTTCTCTTTGCACACCGGTTAATACGTAGTAACCCAATACAACAGGAATCACCACCAAAGCAGGTAATAATAAACGGGCCGCTTTTCCACCTGCATGCAGTTTGGTGATTTCTGCCATAAACCCTTCCATACTTTTTGCCAGCAGCAGGGCCATAGAAAACAACATGAAACAGATACCCGTATGAAGCGACATGGGTTCAAACGGAGTAACTACATAATAGGAACTGATGTGGTAGCTGTATCCAATCACCGAAAGCAGGCTGAGGCCGTTGACAGGTAAAGCCAGCCATTGCGATGCATAAATGCGGCCATTGAGCAACAACAAAAGCGATACCCCGCTGAATAAAAAAGCAACTGCGGCATGCGCCACAATATCATTGGAATCGCCATTATACCTTGTCGTTTGCAGTTGTTCAGTGAATAACAGGCGGTCAATACCTGCATCATACAAACCGGCAACTGCAAGTATCCGCAGCAGGGCAATCAATATTACCAGCATGGCCAGGCCCAGGGCAATAATACGTTTATAACCCTTCTGCTCATGAAGCAGAAAAGAAATGCCGCAGAGGATAAATGTAACTGCCGCCATGGGGTTCATGGCAATCATTTCCGGTAAGATCTGTTTCAGGAAAACGCTATTGATCTGCCAGCCCCAGAGAACAAGCAGACTTACTGCAATAACAACGATTGCGGATGATCTTGTGATGTAAAAACTGATTCTGTTCAAAGGATGGATATGATTATTGTTGGCTGTTAAGTACCAGCAATATTAAACAGATTTCAACACTTTTGAGAACTAAATGATATCAGGTGACTCTCCGGCTGGCGAAACACTAGTACTGCTGGTGATATTTTTTTTGTATTTCCTGTACGAGCGCACCAAAGACCATGGATACAGAATAACAAAACATGCAAACGGAAACAGGAACCAAAAATTATTAAACATTGTAAAGGGAAAAGAAGAAATAATTCTTATAAGTGGCAGCAATAAAAA
>JANOIQ010000363.1:0-5984 GCA_031407835.1 Chitinophagaceae bacterium | reverse complement strand
GGAATAGATTATCCCAGCTATTCCAAGGATAGATAAAATAATTCCCAGTACTCTTTTTTCCATACTTTTTTATACAAGGTAAGCTGATTACACGGGGAAAGACCTGTTGCTACCGTGAATGTGTGAATGATGTAAAAGTGGGAGAGAATTGTGTAAGAATTGTTTTATATTTTGATGATGTTATTAATAACTAAAAAGATAGCAGGGAGTTATCAATAATTGAAACAGCTTTTTGAAACCGTTCTTCCCAAGTGCCAGAAATAAGTTTAAAATTAATTTTCCTCTCACTCAACTGTTTTTTGTGATACTCATTTAGGTTGTCTCTTCTTTCATGGTCTAATCTGGTTCCGTCCTGAAAATAAGGCGAATCATTATCCAAGTATAAATAAAGATCAAAAACGTTTGCGAGTTCTATCCAACCAGGAACCAGTAGTTTCTTGTGAAACAAAAATTCAGAATAAGATCGGGTAATATTCAAATCAGTATCAACAAACAAAAGTTTATTTGCTGTCTGTATTTTTTCGTTTATAGTTTTTGCATGCAGTTCTGCAATTTCTTTTAAGTGTTGCTCCGTGCATTCATCAGTTTCTTTAATTATTTCTCTTGCCATTTCAGGAACAAATTCTGTTTCATAATATGCCGCAAGTTTTTCAGTTAAAGTTGATTTTCCGGTACTTTCTGTCCCGGTGATACATATTTTTTTAACGAAGTATGGCTTTGCAGAGTCAGTGATGTACTCCCAAAACTTAAACGGGTTTTGCCTGATTTCTGTTGCAGAAATATTGGCTGCCGTTCTATCAGGATCGTATAAAATACTTTTACACTTTAGTGCATGTGCTAAATATTCACCGTAAGGCTCTGAACTAAAAATAATATTGACGTTGGGGAAAATGGGTGAAATTTTTGCTGCCCATATTTTTGAAACATCTTCTGAAGAAACGGAAGTATTTGGTAATTCCTTTTCTGAATAATTAAGCAGAATTGGCCTGACGTTTAATTTATGAGTAAAACTTTCTTTTATCCATTGTAAACGTATTTTTCCTCTTATAGCCTCTTTATCAGATGCACAAATGAGTAGATAAAGAAAATCACAATTCTTTTCAGCAAATTCTATTAAACCAATATGCCCAACATGCAGCGGATAAAATTTCCCCAATATCAAACCGGTTACCATATAACTTATTTCATGAAAATTCAACACAAATTACAGGAAGTGTGTTTTAATCTGTCTGTGTTTTTTATTCCCCTAATTTTATATCCTCACATTACAACCATGAGTCCACAGATCAATTCCAAACTTCCCAACGTAGGTACTACCATCTTCACGGTGATGAGTGCATTGGCAACAGAATACAAAGCAGTCAATCTCGGTCAGGGGTTTCCTGATTACCCCATGAGCGAAGAACTCACTGCCAAAGTATATGAAGCCATGAAACAGGGACATAATCAATATGCACCCATGCCCGGCCTGGTTAGTTTGCGGGAATCAATTGCAGAGAAAGTGCAGCATCTGTATCATACTTCCATCAACCCCGATACAGAAATCACCATTACCCCCGGCGGTACTTATGCTATTTATTCAGCATTAACAACTATTGTACGTCCCGGTGATGAAGTGATTCTTTTTGAACCGGCTTATGACAGTTATATTCCCAATATTGAAATCAACGGAGGTATTGCCATTCCTTTACCATTAACGTATCCTGAGAATAAATCCGATAGCTATCGGATCAACTGGGATTTAGTCCGTTCATCCATCAGCCCAAAAACAAAAGCCATTCTCATCAACTCACCGCATAACCCAACAGGAACTGTACTTGATAAAAATGATATTGAAGAACTGAAACAGATTGTTGCGGGTACAAAAATTTTTATCGTCAGTGATGAAGTGTATGAACATTTAATTTATGATGAACTACCGCATGAAAGCATGTTGAAATACCCGGAATTATTTGAACGGAGTTTTGTTTGTTTTTCATTCGGCAAAACCTATCACTGCACAGGATGGAAGCTGGGTTATTGTATTACTCCGGCTGTGTTGATGAAAGAATACAGGAAAGTGCATCAGTTCAATGCCTTCAGTTGTTTTACACCGGCACAGGCAGCATTAGCTGTGTATTTAAAAAACAAAGAAGCGTATTTATCGCTGCCACGTTTCATGCAGCAGAAGAGAGATTATTTTGTTGAGCTGATGAAACAGACAAAGTTTGATCTGCTCACTACACATGGCAGTTATTTTATCTGCGCCAGCTATGGCCGCATCAGTGATGAAGCTGATAAAGATTTAGCAATACGCTTAACCAAAGAAGCAGGTGTTGCCACCATTCCGCTTTCAGCTTTTTATCATAATGGAAAAGATGATAAAGTGGTTCGCTTCTGTTTCAGCAAGCAGGACAAAACATTACAGCAGGCGGTGGAAAAACTGATGAAGATTTAAAACGTTCCTTTGTCACTTTTTTTATGGAAAAAAAGTAACCAAAAAAGCCACCCCACGTTTTCGGGAAAGTTCCCTGATAAAGCAATTGTACTACTGTCGCTTCAGCAGAAACGCATTCTTCAACAATTTTAAGCTTTATCAAGCTGACTATAGTTTCAGTGCCGATGTATGCAGAAAGTAGTTAACCACAATAGTGCTAAGTTAAATCAAGGTACATACCGCCCTCGTGGGGTGTCCGATGGCGGGCTCTTTTCTGTTTCTTTTTTGGAGAAGCAAAAAAGAAAGGGAAACACAAACATTTAATACTTCCTTTTCTTACTCTTCAGATATTTACCATTGATAATTTCACTCATGGTTTTGTTTTGCACTTTACTTTCCAGCCAGGAGATGATATCGAGATAAGCAAATGATCTTGTTTCAAACCTGTTCTTCTCCAGGTGTTTAATTTGATCGAGAAAACTTTTCAATCCACCCTTGATCTGGTCGGGTGATTTATAATTATTTCTGAGGAACTTAAACATAGCCTGTTCAACCACCGTTAAGTTTTTCATTTTCGCCATGAAACGATGAACGGATTTTGCCAGTGAATCAAGGATTTCATAATTGCCCAATTCATAATGACAAAGCAGGTGCATCAGCCTTGCATAACTCTGCAAATCGATACGCAGGTTCATAGGACCATTGATGATGCGTTGCAGATAGTCAAGCGCTTTTTCATAATTACCATTTCCAAAATAGAGGGAAGCAATTTTATAATTGAATACAAGAATACGGTGCTGATCAACATACAACTCATACTCATTCAGCTTGTCTTCTATCTCTTTTACCACTTTCAAACCTTCTTTAAATGTTCCCTTCATCAAAAACCCATTAAGCTTTGCGCTGTTGATATAAATAGAAGTATGTGTGCGGAAATTATCGTGTACCTGTGCTTCCTGGGTTTTGCCATAATCTTCAAACTGTTTCAGCGTTTCATCAAACTTCTGAAAGTTACGCAGATCAAAATGTGCGTTCAGCAAGGTATGTAACCCCTTAATATAATGCCCTGTTTCAATCGTGGTAAGAAAAGGATTTTCATTATACAGATCAACCCATTTCTGGCTGTAACGGTAATACATTAAAAAGTCCTGACGGATAAAAGCATACCAGCAATAGCTTTGATAGAGGTACATTTTTTCATAGAAACCATTTACCTGTGTAAGGTCTTTTGGTAAATAACTTCTGAAGAATGTTTTGATATCTTTCTCATCCTCTTCATTTCTTGCATGCCCATTAAGAACATACCAGCGATAAAGCAGTAAGGCAAGATTAGAGAGCCTTGTAACACGATCAATATGGCTGCTGATCTCCAACGCCTCTTCAGCCATTTTCTCCGTCTTCTCTGTAGTGCTTCGGGTAATATGAAGAATTTCTATTTTCTTTTCAAGCGAAATGAGCTGAACGAGTGTATTATATTTTTGATTGGCCCTTGCTACATCTTTTGCTTTTTCAATAATGCGCAGACTTTGCTGTTTCAGTCCTTTATTATACAGAAGACGGGCATTATCCAGGTGCTCACTCAATTGCAGATCCACGTTTTCGCCTGTTTTCAGCAAACGTAAACTGGCAAGGAGCTCCCTGTACAGGTGGGTTTTAAGATTGGCCAGCTTGGTTTTACTGTTATCGGTTAATTTTTTAAGTAACACCTGCTCATCATATTCCTGCATTTTGTCTAAAGCATCAAACAGTTGAATGATTTTGAGGTCTTCTTTGGAGGAGCTTCGCTTGATATAAAGCTTAAAATGTCGCTTTTCGGCTTTTTCAAGGGAGTGAACTAAATGAAATAATGTATCTGAAAAACTGTTGGCCATAATAATTTTTTTTCGTGAAAGCCTTTGCCAATCTACGTTTTCCTCTTATAAAATGCCTTAGGCATCATATAAAGAGTCGTATTTTGATTTGATGTGTAAACACCGTTGGGCTAATTTTACATCATCATTAAGGCTTGAAAAATTATACAGCAAGCAATCGTTGGGAAGCAATAGTAACGGCCTGGATGACAACAGCTAAAAGCTGCAAGAAAATCTACTTCGAACTCTTTTTTTATATGGCAAGCAATCGTTAACGGTCAACTGTTTCTACAGATGACCTTTTTTTTTGCAGAAACTTCGCTAAGGTAGTATAAAATTCCATTTAACAAACTCTTAAGATCAGTCTTTTTCCACAGGCTGTTAAAGTAACCTGTATTACATTCGGGGAATTATTGCAATTGCAGCACAGAACGAAGGAGTTAGGCAATAAAACATACAGTTGTTATTATCGGTAAATGAAAATTTCTCCTGCATATCGTGGTATCCTTTTTATGCTGCTGGCAGCATTGGGCTTTTCAATTATGGGAGGTGCAGCCAAAGCGTTGAAAGGAAGTTTCAATGCCGGGCAACTCGTGTTTTGGCGAAATACCGTTGGTATTCTTGTGTTGATCGTAAGTTTTGCCAACAGGAGACCGGTAAATAATGGAGGCAATATTCCCCGTCTCATTTTCCGGGGATTGATGGGAACCACCGCACTTTATACCCTTCTTTATTGTATTCTGCACCTGCCGTTAGGAACAGCAATGAGTTACAGTCTCACTTCTGCTTTATTTATTGCACTGTTTTCTTTCCTCTTATTTCGTGAATATGAAGGCAAATGGGTTTTACTGGCTGTACTGATTGGGTTTACCGGCATGTTGCTGATCTATAAACCCAATATTCATCTGCCTTGGTATTATCATCTTGCCGGATTGATCAGTGGCGTTTCTTCTGCCATTGCCTATTTAACCATTGGAAGGCTCACCAGATTTTATGATACCAGAATCATTGTGTTGTCATTTGTATTAACAGGCGTACTTGTTCCTTTACTATTTATCCTTATCAGGATTATATTTCAATTGCCGGTTGATGATTTACTTTTCATAGCCTGGAAATGGCCGCAGGGCAATGAATGGTGGCTGATTTTGTTACTCGGTTCTGCTGCCTTGTTTGGTCAATTCTTTGTAACAAAAGCATATGGAGCAGACAGGGCAGGAATCGTTTCTGCTATCGGTTATGCCAATATTATTTTCAGCATTTTTATTGGTATGATGCTGGGCGACGCTTTCCCTGATAATAGTTCATTACTTGGTATTGGCTGTATTATCGGAAGTGGATTGATGATTTCATTCATTAAAAAGAAGAACGAAAACGTTGTGGTAAAAGATAACTTACAGTAAGATTTTTTTATGAACAACCCTCCTACTTTTTTAATTGCAGGCATTGGTAACACACTCCGTTCAGATGATGGTGTTGCTGCATTTGTTTGTGCTGAAATAGAAAAGAAGAAGCTGCAGAATGTAACAGTGATTACCAGTCAGCAATTACAAACGGAGTTTATTGAACAGTTTTTGCAATATGATTATGTGCTGGTAGTTGATGCTTCCATTATTGCGAAAGGAATTCTGTTTGAAAAAGTTCCTGATACAACCGAAGCTGTTCTTCATTCTTCTCATCACATCAACCTGGCCACGCTTAATTCATTGACAAAGCAACTG
>JANOIQ010000293.1:0-5005 GCA_031407835.1 Chitinophagaceae bacterium | reverse complement strand
TAGAGAAAACCGGCAAATGCCTCCCTGCTGAAACCCCAGCCAGATAATGTTCTTATCGGTTCTGTCAAGGCTTACACAACGGATGATATTGTCGGGTAACCCATTGCCTGTACTGTAGTTTTCAATCGTTTTTTTTGTTCCATTAAAATGGCAGAGACTGAGTCCTTTATCGGTTGATGCAGCAATTGTATTGTTGGCTAACAACTCAAGATCATAAATATAATTATCACCTAATCCATCATCTGTGTTGATGTTATACAGTTTTTTCTGGTGCTGCACATAAATCCCTTCGCCCTGTGTGGCAAACCAAAGCCGGCCTTCCGCATCTGTCAGTATTTTGCTGATGGCACTTTTCGGTAATCCTTCTTCGGGTTGAAAGAGGGTAAGCTGTTTGTTTTGTAACTGTGCAATTCTTCCATTCTGAAAACCAATCCAGAGTGTTTGCCTGCTATCTTCATATAAAGCTGTGATGTTTGCCTGTAGAATTGTATCAAATGAAACACGTGTTGTTTTAAATCCGTTGTAAAGGAACAGTCCTGATGATGTACCGATGTACATAAAATGATCTTTTGCAAAGAGGATGCACTGCGGCCTGCCTTGAATATTTTGCTCTGCTATTTGTGTTTGCCAGAAATCAAATGTCTGTTCATTTTTTACCTGTGCAGAAAGGGAAGTGCAAACCCCGATAATAAATATGAACAGATAAATCCTCATGCGATGATCTTATTTTGCAACGAGTTCAGTATTGATACTGACATGAATTTCATTGGCCAGTTTCTCTTTTACAACTCTTGGTATGGGTATGTTATGATCCGACAGCAGAACACTGAATTCACTGCTGATGCGGATGCTGTTACCGGTTACTTCAATTTCACTTTTAATAATTCTTTCCTGTTCTATTCCATGTACCATCAGTTTTCCTTTTGCCCTGATGGTATACTTCCCTTTCACATTGTAATCAATTGTTTCAATGATTTTACCGCTGAAACTGGCTTCGGGAAACTGGTCACTCTGCATATAATTCTCATTAAAATGTTCTTTCTGCAGCGGGCTGTTAAATCCTTCAAACGAACGGATGCGGATACGAAAGGCAAAATTATTTTTTGAAAGATCAATGGCTCCTTTCATTTCTTTACTGGAAGCATTGATCAGTTCAAAGGGTGCTTCTGACCGGAAATTAATGACACCGTTATTGGATGTATAAATAACCGGCTGTACAAATGCTGCACACAGAAGCCATGCTGTTATGGTAAGCGCACTGATTTTCATTGGAATAAATTAGGACCGGTAAATTAACCAAGATGCAGTTGTTGAACAACTCTTATTTTTTCCTTTGCTTCTTTAAGGTAAACACTCTTGAGATATTAAAGCCAAACATAATGTCGCCTTTGCTCCATTTACCGGCTGTTTCACTGATAAAAGTCCGTTCAGTCATACCCCTTGAATTGGTTATATGCAGTTGAAACACATGACCGCCTGTTTCAATATCAAAACCAAAAGAAAGGGAGTTTTCTGTATCAGGCATTTTATAACCAGGCAACTGGTAATAATACTCAACGTTAACAGAAACCCGGGGCGAAATTTTTTGCCGGCCTCCAATTCCAATGGCGATGATATCATTCGGATCAGTGATGAATTTTACAATATTGTAATGAACTAAAGTGGGCATTAACTGAATAGAAGTGCTTTCTGAAAACTTACGGGCCACAATTACCTGGTGTGCATATTGTACACGGGCTGAAAAATAATTGGGACGATTTGGATCTGTCCACTTCATTGTTGTAACCATTGCCGCGGTCATAACAGCAAGGCTCACGGGCATATTCCGTTTGCCTGTACTCTGCCGTAAAAGTTTATATTTTGCAAATGCATCGTATTGTTTCTGGTAGGTGCTTCTTCCAAAGCCCATCATTAAACGGGGGGTAATGCCAAAATCAAACCCCATCCGCATACTTGCATTGTCGAGCCCAAACAATTCATAGGCCCCACCATTAATGGTTCCAAAGCGGTGTGAAATTTTGAAATCCATAATTCCCTTCTGCGTATTTTCAATGGAATGGCCATTGATAAGCCTTGTTGTCTTAAACGTGGCTTCGGTGTACTTCACCTTGTCTTTCTCTTCTTTTTTCTGTTCATCTTCCAGCATCTGGTTCAAATCAACATCCTGCGCTTTTATAAACAGGAATGAACAGGTAAGAAAAGCAAGAAGGAATAATTTTCTATGCAGCATAGCTTTGGGTTTAGAAATCAGGATTTAGGCTGAAAAGGATCGTAACTGCAAGTAACGGTTACTTCTACTACATTGGCAACCTTCGATGAAACAATTGCAGGAACAGAAATATTATAATCAGCCAGTTTTATTTTGAATTTGGAGGATGTACTGATCCTGCCTTCTTTTACTGAAATTACGCCTGATGTTTTCAGTTTATTGGTTACTCCATGCATCGTCAGGTTTCCTTCAACTGTAACCGGGTAGTTTCCATCTTTCTTAAAATCAACTTTACTCACATCAGTAATTGTTCCTTTAAATTCTGATTTGGGAAAATTATCAGAATCCATATAATCTCTCCGGTTGAAGTGCTCCTGCATAGCGGTTTTCTTAAACTGAAAGCTTTTGATGAGAATAATGAACTGCATGGCCCCGGTTTTTGTATTGATTACACTCGATACTTCGTTGTTGGCAGCCCTGATATCTTCAACAGGCGTTGTAGAAAAAAAAGTAACCTTTCCGTTACGGGTGATATACATATCCTGTGCGATGGAAACATAAAATGAAAGAAAGCTAAGCAGGATGACCAATATGAATTGTTTTTTCATCATTTGTTTATTGTAAAATCAGTTAATTATCGAGTGCTCCGTTTCTGATCCATGTTCTGATTTCTGCAATACGGCAATCTGATAATCGTGCAGCATCTTTGGGCATGGGTGAATAACCAGCCGAGTGTGTCAATGCTCCAATTAATTTTCCGTTCAGCGCAAGGCCTCTTACTATGTTATAATCACTGAGCTGAATACCGCCGCCGGCTGTTGCTGTTCCGCCATGACACCGAAAACAGTTGGTTGAAATAGAACTGACGATCTGTACGCTGTATTTGATATTGGATGTATCGCAGGGTGCAATGCCGTAAATTTTTTCTTCTTTATCATAATAACAGGAAGAGAAAAAAACAACTACGGATAGAATGAGCAAGCAATTTTTCAATTTCATATTTACCATATCAATTATTGGGTGCACCAGCCTGGATCCATTTTCTGATCTGTGTAATCTTGCAATCCGCCAATTTGTTTCCGCCACTCGGCATTGGCATAAAACCGGCAGAATGAGAAATAGCTCCGAGCAGTTTTCCGCTCATAGCAAGTGCATATACATTTGAATAAGTTGTGAGATCAATATTGCCAGATGGCACGGTACCACTATGGCAACCGATGCAGCTTGATTGAAGTGTTGGCAGAATGGTTGCAGAATAAGTAAAGAATGTGGTATCGCAACCGGTATTGCAATTAGTTGTATTGAATGCTCCCTGCACAATCCATTTATAAATGGAATCTTTTTTTGATTTATCCAGTGCAGCAGCAGGTGGGGGAGGCATTCTTTTATCGAGCTTGTCTTCCAGGATCGTTTTCCACGCTTCGCTGTTTCCAGGTTCATTTGCTTTAATGGTCTTCATGATTTCCGCATAATTATCATACCGTAATCCTTTGGCCCGGGTTGTAACATCATGGCATCCGCTTTTTGCACAGTTGCTTAAAAAAATGGGAAGTACATCTGTTTCAAAACAAATGGTTGAAGCACCAACTGCAGGAGGGGTAATGCCGGGAGGAGGAGTGCCGCCGGGTATGAGCGAATCATGCTCACAGGCAGCAATGAAAACGATTAACAGGAAACCTATGAAACGGATTTTCTTCATTACTATATTTTATAACACCTGATCAATACAACATCCGTTAAATAACCTGTACAGATGCCTTTAATTGAAACCTGATCGCCGGTGCTGATCTGCACATCTTCTTCCATTGTACAATTTATACCAAACATTAAATCATCTGTTTTCAGCAGCACAACTGTTTTTCCTTCGCTATTTTTTGAAACATTACTTACTTCGCCGGTTACTTCAACAATCTTGTCAATATATTTTGAATTCGCCGTTTTTTCATTTGTATTGTATTCGGTAAAAATAGTGCTTGCCTGTACCGGAATAGCAGTTGCATCTTTTACGTCTTGTTTGGGTTTATCCCAGATAAAAAACCAGGCATAGGCACTTCCAACTATGGAAAAAATTACAATGAGAATGATAATAAACCGGATCTTCTTCATAACAGGAAACTATAATTACTCCAAGGTAAGTTTCAAATTGTTTGATGGGTACTGTAAGCAACCGAACAGGTAAAATCAATGATTGAACCGGAAAAAGGAAAGAGTAAGCGAAAACAGATGCAGGGGCTGTTTTACTTCATTGAAACATAATTTGCAACCGGCTGGCGGTTTTGCAGGCTTCTAGCCAATGTCAATTCATCAGCATACTCCAACTCACCACCAAAGGCAATACCTCTGGAGATAGTGGTGATTTTTACCGGCAGATCTTTTATTTTTTTGCTGATGTAAAAAAGTGTGGTGTCGCCCTGAATATTGGGACTCAGTGCAAAGATGAGTTCTTCCACTTCATCTGTTTTTAAACGGTTCAGCAATGGTTCAATGGTAAGCTGATCTGGGCCCACACCATCGAGCGGAGAAATGATGCCACCCAGTACATGATACAAGCCATTGAATTGCTGTGTGCTCTCAATGGCTATTACATCCCTGATGTTTTCCACCACGCAAATGATTTGTTTTTTACGGGCGAAATTGCTGCAGATATTACAAATTTCTGTATCAGATACATTGCAGCACTTGCTGCAAAATTTGATTTCTTTCCGCATACGGGAAATGGTATCAGAAAAGAATTGTACATCTTCTTCCGGTTGCTTAATGAGATGCAGCACCAGCCGCAAAGCCGTTTTTTTACCA
>JANOIQ010000282.1:0-1727 GCA_031407835.1 Chitinophagaceae bacterium | reverse complement strand
CCAGTTCGGGGTTTTCAATTTCATCTAATCTGTCAGAGCCTACTTGTGCTAACCATAATTTAAAGGGTTCCGCTTTGGGAGAGGGAATAGACTGAATAATTCTTAAAAGACCCTTTGTGTCAGCCGCCTGAACCTTACGTTTTTTGCCGTCTGCAGCTTGCATTTCAACTAGGGTACAAATTGTACCCCAGTTGCTTTTTAATTGGTCATCCCGGCTTAGCATTTTTTTGATATATTGCTTTACATCCGCACTATCTGTCAATATTTCAACAACATCCTGTACTGAGAAATACCATTTCTGCTCTTTCTCATTCCATTCTGAACGAACCTGTTTGCTCTCAAAAAGTTTTATGTTGCTCATGAATCAAAAATACAAAGTATTTCAGGTTATCTGCTTCTTTTGAAATCATGTAAGTAGGGAGGAAAGTACAGGTAGAAATTCTGTATTTCATGAATTAAGTAACGTGTCGGCATCAGATAGAGACCTGGACAAATGGTTTTGCAGATAGCTCCCGGGAGAACGCAACTGATAAATGAGAAGCAACCCATTATCTACCTGATCAAATCCTTATCCCAATTCCGTATCATATCTGCAATGCTTTTATGTACTGATGTTTCCATGAAAGAAATTAACTGTTCATCGGTTAATTTTTCTTTTTGTTGCTTGAAGGTATTCCAGAGTTTTAGCACCAACTCTTTTCCACCTGCATCATAAATATCAGCTGCTGATTTATGCCAGCGGCACTGATACCAGCCATAATTCTTTGCATGAAACTGTCCAATTTCATTATACTTTTCTTCCACATCCTGCAGGCTGGTGTATTTGTATTCTTTTGCTCCGGAATTGATCACCATTCTTGGAAAGAGTGTGAGGGCAGGTAATTGCCCCGGTTCTTTTTCTGCAATGTAGGTATGCAGTAAAATATTGCAGAACAATTCGCCCATCCATTTGCGTTGCATGGTAAGGCCTCCCTGTATATGAAAAGCATGACCGAGTTCGTGCAGTGCCAGCAAATCAAAAAATGCTTCCATGCTGATGTTGCCATCAGCGTTACGGTAAACAGTTTCAATCTGTGTACGTAAGTCGGCAGGTAATTGATCCATTGGCGGAATAAAACCTTTCCACATTGGATTGTCTTCTGCTGCTACAATCAACGTTTGCTGATCGTTGTAATGCGGCATACCGTACACAGGGAATTTTGTATAACTGCTCCAATCGGCAGCTGATAATATCAGTAAGGTAACCGTTGGTGTAAAACCCACTAATTGGCCGTGAAAAGCGATTGCTTTTTCAACCCTGTTACTGATGGTTGTTGCTCTTTGCTGATGACCTGCACTGTAATAGGTTTTGATGGTTTTCGTTTCTAACGCAGTGAGCTTTTCAAATTTTTGTGCAGTTGATGGATGAACCAATGAAACAAGCAATACGAATGAAAGAAGAATTTTTTTTTGCATGGTGATTATTTTCATACAAAGCTCGCCACTCAGTAAACCTGCAAATAGTATGAAAACGACATTATAAGCGGAGATCGGCCTGAAGGCGTACGGACGTCTTGCCTAATTCTTTTTCAATGATACCAGGCGCAACACCTGCAAACTGTTTAAAGTCACGGATAAGATGCATCTGGTCGAAGTAATTACATTCATAAGCAATTTTTGTCCAGCTCCAGTTGGGAAAATTTTCTCTTAACCGGTAAGCTTTGGAAAAACGAACGATCCTTGAAAAT
>JANOIQ010000271.1:0-25292 GCA_031407835.1 Chitinophagaceae bacterium | reverse complement strand
ATCTGTCTCAAACTATTTTTTTGATGTCGCATTTTGCGACTTCACATTTATATGCTTTTCTACTTTCTAAATCGTATTGCAATCAAATAAATCTACTAACTAATTCGATTCTTCAATCCTCAACAATTTACTCTGTATTCTTTACCAACAACATATTTTGTTACTGGCTAAACAAATCTATTCTACCATCCGATTTTATTCGTATTGCTTAAACCCAATCTTTTGTCTTGGTGCTGTGGGTTTGCTTTGTTTTTCTACCAACTATTTCAACAACAGAAAAATATTTTCAATGTCTTTGCTGTTGCCTTTCACTTCCTTTTCAAGTTTGGCAAGTTGTAATAAAATTTCTTTGTGAGTCAGCACATACTCCCGCAGCCTGGTAAATACCCTGATAATGCGGATATTAACTTCAATAGCTGTTTTACTGTTTAAAATGCCTGATAGCATTGCTACGCCCTGTTCTGTAAAAGCCATTGGCATATACCTTGTACCGCCCCAACTTGAGGTGCCAATTTGGCTCCTCAAGTTCTCAATCTCTTTTTTGGTCAATTCAAACATAAAGTCTTTCGGGAACCGATCTGAGTTTCGCTTTACCTGTCGTTTCAACTGTTTTGTTTCAACCCCGTATATTTCTGCAAGATCACTATCCAGCATTATCTTTTCACCCCTTACAACATAAATTTTGTTGAGAATTTTTTGCTCAGCAACCAGCAATTGTAATTCTTTCTTTGCCATAGGTTATAGTTGATTTCATAAATATAAAAAATAAAAACTGGAGGCCGCAAATTGCGTCCTCCGATTTCAACCGCCTCTGAGATTCTAACAACAACAGCCTCCTTTAGTAATTTACTCCGCCGCCTTCCCTTTCTTCCCGAATAATAATACTTTTGTTTTCCTGCTATGCTTTCAAAAACATTTAATTCTTATAAACAGTCCTATACCGGTTTGTCGAAACAAACCTGGTTATTATCATGGATCATGCTGGTGAACAGGAGCGGAACCATGGTGATACCGTTTCTAAGTTTGTATCTCACCAGTCCTGCTATGGGCTACTCACTCAGCCAGGCAGGTTTTGTATTTGGTTTGTTTGGTGCTGGTGCGTTTACCGGAGCTTATATTGGCGGAAGATTGACTGATAAAATTGGTTTTTATAAAATTCAGCTATTCACTTTAATTGGCGGCGGATTGTTATTCATTGTACTGGGGCAAATGAAAAGCTATCCGCTCATCTGCATTTTTACATTTGTATTGAGTTTTGTAAACGAAGCTTTCCGTCCTGCTAATTCTACAGCCATTGCTTTTTACAGCAAAGAAGAAAACCGCACAAGATCCTATTCACTCAACAGGCTTGCAATTAATTTAGGCTGGGCCATCGGTAGCGGCCTCGGCGGATTGATTGCACATTTTAATTATGAACTGCTGTTCTGGATTGATGGTATCACCAATATCGCAGCAGCATTTCTGCTGTACCGTTTACTGAAACCACCTGCACAGGAAATAAAAAAAGAAACGGTTGCTGCCATAAGTGTAAAAGTTCTTTCTGCTTACAAAGACAAAGTTTATTTATGGTTTATTGTCTGCTCGTTTTTATTTGCCTCCGGTTTCTTTCAGCTGTTTACCAATCTTTCGGTTTATTTTAAAAAGGAACGGGATTTTTCTGAACCGTTTATCGGCTTTCTCATGGCGGCAAACGGGCTGTTTATTGTATTCACTGAAATGGCGCTGATCTATCGTTTGGAAAAAAGAAAAACACCTTTACTATTTGTTGTGCTGGGTGTATTCCTTACAGGCGTGTCTTATCTGCTACTGAATTTTTTCACTATCACTCATCTCATGGCAATGGTTATTATACTGATCATTACCATTGCAGAAATGCTGGCCATGCCTTTCATGAATACCTTCTGGATCAACAGAAGCAATCACAGTAACCGTGGGCAATACGCTGCCTTATACACAATGGCATGGTCGGCTGCACAAACTTTCGGGCCTATGTTCGGAGCAAGAATTGCAGATAAATCGGGCTTTACTGTTTTATGGTGGGTAGTTGGTGGAGTGTGTATGCTTTCTGTTCTTGGTTTTAATATGCTGCGTAAACATCAATCAACACTTCAACCGGAAGAATTAAATCAGCAGGAAAAAATTATGGAAGATGAAGTGGCTGCTGCACAGGATATGGCTGGTTGATTTTACAAACTAAATAAAATTGCTTAATTCTTTAAAGTCTGCAATCCTTTTCTGCGAACTGATTTCATCATGCAGATGCAACTTATCATATAACACAGTATCAATTCCCAGTTCCCTTGCCGCTTTAATTTCCGAATGCAGATCATCACCCACTACCAGTACTTCTGCAAGCTGATACCCGTTTCTGTAAACGATCTCTGCAAATACATCTTTCTTTGTTTTGCGTGAGGTGGCAGGGTCAACAATATAGATCTCTTTAAAGTCCTGCTCAATACCCATCCCTCTGATCTTGCTTTGCTGCAGTTTTAAAAAACCCGTTGTCACCAAAAACTTATCGCAGAGTAATTGTTTTATGTGTTGATAATCACTGAAGGCTTCGATTGGTCCATCGTAGGTAATATTCAGCAGCAGATCAATCCCTTCCTTTGTTAACTTATCACTGAATTGAAAATGAGCCGCAACAAGCTGGAAAGGTTTCCGCATGATTTCATCTTTTATTGCAGTGATATTGCCGGTATATTCACCGCTGTCTTCTATCAGTCCGAATAAAGAAGCAAATAATTCATTTCCGATTGAAGGAACGGAATAAATCGTATTATCCAGATCGAGTATGATTGCTTTCTTACCCATGTGCACTCAGCATTTTTCTCCCTCAATGTCCTGAATAAATATGAGTTTCAGCACTAAAAAATTACAAACAACAAGGGGCGTCCAAGAATGAACACCCCGTTTAATATACTATATAATCCCTCGGTCCATGGGTACTCGATTACTCTTTCATTACATTGATCAACGCTCTTCTGTTTTTACTTCTTCCTTCAGCATTATCCCTTCCATTAATCAATTCCATTTCAATTGGGCAGCAGGCGCCAAACGATTCAAACGTAATTCGTACTGTATCGATTCCTTTTGCAATCAGGTAATCGGCACAGGCTCTTGCTCTTTTATCACTCAGTACTGCATTGTATTCAACAGAACCCAATCCATCGGTATAACCGGAAATCTGAATGGTAGCTGCCGGATGTTCAACCAGTACAGTATAAATAGAATCCAGCTTTTCAACTGCTTCAGTTTTTAAGTTACTCATATCAAAATCGAAATAAACGGTCACTACATTTTCAACTTTAATGACCAGTTTCTTTTCAATAAAGATTTCTGTATTGCTGAGCTTATCTGTAAACATATCTGATTCATCAGTTCCTGTTACAGTGATTCCTGCAGATTTTTCCTTGTATAATTCTTTTGTTACGGTAATCTGTTTCTCCATACTGCCATCCAGTTCAAACTGGTAGGTGCCATCAGTTCCTGTAACAATTGTTCCTGTTTTTCCTGAAGCATCTTTCCATACAACTGTTGCACCATCTACAGGTTGATTATCTTTCAGATCACGCACTATTCCTTTGATGATTTTTTTCTTGGGTGTTTTTGCTGCTGTATACGTTTCCAGGCAGCAGGAAGATCCACGATCTGAACTGAACAGGGCATTGCTTAACAGCAATTGATTTTCTGCTGCATAGAAATAAATATCATCTCTTACAGAATTTACAGGATGGCCCATGTTCTCTGCTGTTTTCCATCCATTCTCCGATCCTTTAGCCATGAAGAGATCATACCCACCCATGCCCATTCTTCCGTTGGAAGAAAACACGAGTGTGCTGCTTGTGTTGTGATAGAACGGCGCAAGTTCATCAGCTGCAGTATTAATTGTTGCTCCTGCATTAATCGCTTCACCTGTTGTTCCATCAGCATTGATGGCCGCAAACCAGATATCAAATTTTCCGGCTCCACCGGGTCTGTCGGATGCAAAGAATAAATATTTCCCATCGCTTGTACAGAAAGGCTGCTTACTGCTGTAACCATTACTGTTCACTGAACCAAGTAAGACCGGCACACTTAATCCATTATTTGTTTTGGTTGCATGATAGAGTGCAGAAGTGATTTGCCCGTTTATATTTTTCCATTGTGTAAAATAAACAGACTCATTTTTAGGATTAACTGTGGCAGCTCCCTGGTTAATGGCTGTTTCTGTTCCTTCAATACGGAGTACTTCTGTATTTTGAAATATTCCGTTTAACAGGGTTGTTGTAAACAACCGGTTGCGATAAGGACTGATCCCTTCTTTCAATACGGTATCTGTTTCAGTACTGGTGATCAAAAACTGATTGCCGTTTAAATGAACAGGTGCGTATACTCCCTTATCTGTTCCGGTTGAAAGAGTAAGCTTCTGCACATGATACAATACAGTATCGGGCCTTGCTAATTGTGTTTTGATATAGGTAAGTGTTTGCAATTCTTTTTCTGCTGCTGATTTCAATGGATCACCTGCTGTTACATTAGCAAGAAAACGATTTAAACTTTCTTCTGCAGCAGCATAATTACCAAGACTGCGCTCACATACGGCATACCAATACAAACCGGCTGCATATTTCGATGGATCTGTTTCTGCCACTTTCTTATAACCGCCTGCGGCCTGTGGCCAGTAATTGGCAAGGCGGTAACTTTCAGATTGCCTGTAAAGAATATCATTTTTTGTTACGCCTTTTCCCATTCCGCCACCTTGTGTATTTCGTTTGGCATTGAGTGGAAAATTGGCATAGGTTTTTTGTTTTGGATCAGGTGTTAGAAACTGTTCATACAAATGGGCTGCTGTATAATAATCACCTGCAGCATAATACTGATCTGCTTTTACAAGGCGCTGATCGATTTGCCCCTGCGATTGCAAACAGACTGCAGAAATAATACATGACAGTATAATTCTGCCTGTCAGTTTTTTTATTGGTATACAGGAGAACAGGTTCTTCTGTTGCTGTTGTATCATGAGATTAAATTTCATATGATTCATGTTCTGGCTTGTAATATTGGTCATCCATTGCGTATTCATGGCTCACAATTTATAACCGTGGACAACGGATAAAATCAAAAATGTTTCTTGTACCTTTTCGTTTGATATAAGAAAGACTTAATTCAAAACTGTTTACATTCCTTGTCATGGCTCCCAGTTTGGATGTGTTTACATCATAACTTAACCCAACAATAAAATTTCGCCAATCAACACCAACAAACGGTGCAATGGCATCTTTAAAACGGTAGTAACCTCCAAACATAAAATCTGTTTCTTCATTTACATTCAACTGCACATAAGTACCAAGCATAATTTCTTTTGCTGTTCCCTGCTGCATATACAATGCATGCGGAACAATACTGGTACGTTCAGAAAGGTTAAAACTTAGTCCACCATGAATGGTATAACGTAATGGAATGGTATTTAGCTCCACGCTTTGTGAAGAGATGATCGGATCTTTTGGACGTGTAAGATGAAAAACAGAAATTCCGCCAAATACATTTGTCTTTTTATCAGGTGATGCGTCATAGTACAAAACACCTGCACCTGCATCAAAAGAAGTTGAACCGGTTGCGGCAAATGTTTCGGATGTTGCATTCGATGCATTGTATCCTGTAATAGGATTCCACTGATCGCCCCATTTGAATTTTGTCTGATCCACACGGCGGTTAATTAATCCCGCCTGAATAGCCAATACCAACCTGTGCTGATCTTCATTCCCGAACTTTACACCGGTATAAGCAACGGAACCATAGGCATTGAAATAATTAAAGCCTCCGTCACCAGCTGACTGATTCAGCACATTTACACCCCATGCAATATTCTTATTGGTTCGTGTATCAAACGATAAACCACTGGTACGGTAAGGATTACTTACGCTGCTCCATTGTGTGCGGTACACAGCGGATACCCTGTATTCACCGTCGCTTCCCCCCGTCATAGCAGGATTGATATACATCGGATAGGTATAGTTCTGCGTAAAATGCGGATCTGTTTGGGCAACTGACCGGAGCATTCCTGCTGTCAGCAAACATGCTGTGAGAAACACTGTTTGTATGATCGCTTTATTTTTCATAGTACTGTCAGATAAGAGATTTTAATATTTTTTTATTCATCACAATCAGTTTAAGAATCATCGTACAAGTGTAATAGAACCTTTCAGTTGAATGGTTCGGCCATCACTCATTACCGCCCTTAATGCATACATATACACACCCACCGGTTGCGGCTTACCGTTATCTCTTCCGTCCCAACCCTGTGTGCGGCTGTTGATGAGTGCAATCTGCTGCCCCCACTGGTTAAAGATGCGCATCTCCAGTTTATCAATATAATTACCATACACGAGCAGCACATCATTCTTTCCATCTCCGTTTGGTGAAAACACATTCGGTACAAATACATCTTTATTTAACGGGCGAACTGTTATTGTATATGTTCTTGCTGTACCAATACATCCGTTGATAGATGGCGTTACTGTTATGGTTGCAGTGATGTTTGCAGTTCCTTTATTAACTGCAACAAAGGATGGAACATTTCCTGTGCCTGCAGAAGGTAGTCCGATTGCAGGGTTTGAATTGGTCCAGCTCAGTGTAACAACACCGGGTGTGGCTGTGAAATTCGTTGGCGGTAAAATGCTGCCATCGTTAACGGTTGTATCAGTTCTTACTGTTACAGATGGAATTGGATTTACCTGAACGGTGAATGTTGTGGTAGTTGCACACAATCCTGAGTTAGGTGTAAATGTATAAACACCATTTACCTGGTTGCTGATTGCTGACGGGCTCCATGTACCTGCAACACCGTTCGTTGATGTAATTGATAAAACCGGAACAGTTGCGCCAATACATATTGATGCAGAAGTACCAAAGCTGAATGCTGGTGTAACAATTGGATTTACTGTTACAGTAAACGTTGCAGCAGTTGCACATATTCCGGCAGTTGGTGTAAACGTATATGTTCCGGAAGTTTGATTACTTACAGTTGCCGGACTCCATGTACCGGTTACACCGTTATCAGAAATTATTGGTAATGCTGGTACAGTTCCACCAGTACAGATGGATAGTGATGTTCCAAAACTGAAGGCTGGTATTGTATTTGGCGTAACGTTTACTGCAAAGGTTGCAGCAGTTGCACACTGCCCTGCAGTTGGTGTGAACGTATAAGTTCCTGATGTTTGATTACTGGCTGTTGCCGGACTCCATGTTCCTGTAATTCCATTGCTGGACGTTGTTGACAATGCCGGCACTGTTCCGCCTGCACAAATATTCAATACAGTTCCAAAGCTGAACGTTGGTGTAAGAATCGGGTTAACCGTTACAGTAAATGTTGCAGCAGTTGCACACAATCCTGCAGTTGGTGTAAATGTGTAGATGCCAGAGTTTATATTATCAACAACCGACGGACTCCATGCTCCGGTTATTCCATTAGTTGATGTTGTTGGAAGAGTTGGAACAGTTCCACCAGTACAGATCGATAGTGTTGTTCCAAAACTGAACGTTGGTGTAATGTTCGGATTAACAGTAACTGTATACGTTATAACCGTTGCACATTGTCCGGCTGTTGGTGTAAACGTATACGTTCCTGAAGTTTGATTGCTTACTGTTGATGGACTCCATATACCTGTAACCCCATTGATTGATGTAGTTGGTAATGTTGGAACGGTTCCACCAGCACAAATTGTCAATGCAGTTCCAAAACTGAATGTGGGAACAATATTCGTTGTAACTGTTACAGTAAATGTTGCTGTTGTAGCACACAGCCCCGCAGTTGGGGTGAATGTATAGGTTCCTGAATTCTGATTACTAACTGTTGATGGGCTCCATGTTCCGGTTATACCATTCGTTGATGTTGTTGGTAGTGTTGGCACCGTTCCACCAGCACAGATAACCAATGTTGTTCCAAAACTGAATGTTGGTGTTATGTTTGGATTAACTGTTCCTGTAAAGGTTGCAGTAGTTGCACAAGGTCCTGCTGCAGGAGTAAATGTATAAACGCCTGAGTTTTGATTATCAACAACGGAAGGACTCCATGTTCCTGCAATCCCATTGCCTGATGTTGTTGGAAGAGTTGGAACGGCGCCTCCTGCACAAATCGTTAATGCAGTTCCAAAACTAAAGGTTGGAACAATATTCGGTGTAATTGTAACAGTAAAGGTTGCAGTGGTTGCACACTGTCCTGCTGTTGGTGTAAACGTGTAGGTTCCTGATGTTTGATTACTTACAGTTGAAGGAATCCATGTTCCGGTAATATTATTGGTAGATGTTGTTGGAAGAGTTGGAATATTTGCACCGGCACAAACTGTTATTGCAGTTCCAAAAGCAAAAGTTGGTGTAACGTTTGGATTGACTGTTACAGTAAAAGTTGCAGTGGTTGCACACAATCCGGCTGTTGGTGTAAATGTGTAAACACCTGAGTTTTGATTATCAACTACAGATGGACTCCAGGTTCCTGTAATATTATTGGTTGATGTGGTTGGTAATGTTGGTACTGTTCCGCCGGCACAAATGGTTAATGCAGTTCCAAAACTGAATGTTGGTGTGATATTCGGATTTACGGTAACAGTGAAGGTAGCAGTAGTTGCACATAACCCTGCTGTTGGTGTAAACGTATATACACCTGAGTTTTGATTATCAACTACAGATGGGCTCCATGTTCCGGTTATCCCATTCGCTGATGTTGTGGGAAGAGTTGGAACAGTTCCGCCTGCACATATAGTAAGTGCTGTTCCAAAACTAAAAGTTGGTAAAATATTCGGAGCAACTGTAACTGTAAATGTTGCTGTTGTAGCACACAGTCCTGCAGTTGGAGTAAACGTGTAGGTTCCTGATGTTTGATTACTTACAGTTGATGGACTCCATGTTCCGGTAATATTATTGGTAGATGTTGTTGGAAGAGTTGGAACGTTTCCACCGGCACAAATGGTTAATGCAGTTCCAAAACTAAATACAGGAACAATATTTGGATTAACAGTTACAGTAAATGTTGCAATGGTTGCACACAATCCCGCTGTTGGTGTAAATGTGTATGTTCCTGAGTTTTGATTATCTACTACAGAAGGACTCCATGTTCCGGTAATATTGTTCGTTGATGTTGTGGGAAGAGTTGGAACAGTTCCGCCTGCACATATAGTAAGTGCTGTTCCAAAACTAAACGTTGGAACAATATTCGGTGCTACTGTAACTGTAAAGGTTGCAGTAGTTGCACATAATCCTGCAGTTGGTGTAAATGTATAGGTTCCTGAATTTTGATTATCTACTGCAGAAGGGCTCCATGTTCCGGTTATTCCATTAGTTGATGTTGTTGGCAATACTGGGACTGATCCACCTGCACAAATCGTTAAGGCAGTTCCAAAACTAAACGTCGGTACAATATTGGGTGCTACTGTAACAGTGAAGGTTGCAGTAGTTGCACACTGCCCTGTAGTTGCTGTGAATGTATAGGTTCCTGAATTTTGATTATCTACTACAGAAGGGCTCCATGTTCCGGTTATATTATTTGTTGATGTTGTTGGTAATGTTGGAACGGTGCCGCCTGCACAAATATTCAATGCTGTTCCAAAACTAAACGTTGGTACTACATTTGGATTAACAGTAACAGTAAATGATGTTGTTGTTGCACACTGTCCTGCTGTTGGTGTGAATGTATAGGTTCCTGAATTTTGATTATCTATTGTTGAAGGACTCCATGTCCCTGTAATATTATTGGTTGAAGTAGTTGGCAATGTTGGAACAGTTCCACCTGCACAAATCGTCAGTGCAGTCCCAAAACTGAAGGTTGGAGTAATGTTGGGATTAACAGTAACAGTGAAGGTTGTTGAGTTTGCACACAAACCTGCAGTTGGTGTAAATGTATAGGTGCCTGAATTTTGATTATCTACTGCAGAAGGGCTCCATGTTCCACTAATAGCATTCGTAGATGTATTTGGTAATGTTGGAACGGCGCCGCCTGCACAAATTGTTCTTGTTGTTCCAAAGGGGAAAGTTGGTGTTGTTCTTGGAGTAACTGTAACAGTAATCGTTACTGGCAATCCGCACTGACCGGTATTTGGTGTAAATGTATAATTTCCTGTTGCAAGATTATTAATAACAGCCGGGCTCCATGTTCCTGTAACACCATTATTTGATGTAGGCGGTAATGTGGGTGCTGTTGTTCCTGCACAGAAAGGCGGTATACTGCTGAACGTTGGAATGAAAATGGGGTTTGATAAAACAACTCCTGTAAAAAGATTAGTGGTGCATCCATTAATCAGTAAAGAAAAATTGGAATAGATGCCTGCATCTAACCCACTGATGATTACCTGTCCTGATGCATTTGCAACAATACTTACAGGGCCAACAGGAGAGCCATTATCTGTATAGCTGACAGCGTATGTTGCACCTGGTACTAATCCGCTAATCGTAACAGATCCTTCAGTACCATTACAGGATGTAGGATTATTACTTATAATGGTTGGTGCCTGTATAGAAAAATTTGCTTTATAATTTGCGCCGCTATTATTCAATACAACAAGGTCATTACATAAAGATGCAGATGTAAAAGATCCTGCAACATCATAGTATACTTCCAGTGTATAATTTCCTGCCGGATAATTGGTGAGATTGACCGGTGCGTAAGGAACAGTTGTTCCATCTGCAATTACCCGTTGCCATTTCTGATCACCTGCAATACAGGTGCCGCCTGATGGAAACTGACTGTTTGGAACATCACAATTATCTATCAGAGGAAGATCAATACTGTTGAAAGCACCGGGTGCACCAGTTTGCAGATAAACCCTGTAATACATACGCACACTGCATACGTTTGCTACTCCCGGATTTTTAAATGTTCTTACTTCTGCACCTCTAAGTATCAGTGTTCCTGAATTTTGTGTGTGTGCCCCCAGGTTGGCATTATTAAATACATTACCAGCCGGTCCGATTAAATCAGGGCTCGTTCCGGTAGTATTGAAAAAATTACTTTGATTACAGTCGCTTAACCAAACTGCTGAAGCAGTTGTTCCATAAGTTTGGGCATTCGTATAGTTACAGAAAAAAAACAGGAGTAAAACTCCTATCAGAGATAGTGGATATTTGGACTTCATTGTAAGGCTGTTAGTTCAGGTTAATGTACTAATAACGCATAAACTTAAGTCATCTCTTACAATTTAAGAAGCGATACAGTATTTTTCCTGAAAGATTGTGTGGTTCTACTTAGCAGTAAATGCAATACTATGTAGTGCTCTGGATTGTTATTTTACTGCACATGCGTGAGGAATATTGCTTATTGATAACAAATAAGAAAATAAGATTTTATCCATCTGTTTGAACCACATGAAACCTGGAAAAGTACCTGATATAAGATTAATTATAATAAGGACTGATCATAAAGAAAACGACTACTCCTGTTACAGCAACATACAACCACAATGGCCATGTAATACGTGCCAATTTTTTATGCCTGTGATAATCGGCTGTTAAACCACGATAGGCTGTAAATAAAATAAAGGGTAAAATAATTCCTGCAAGCACAATATGTGTAATCAGAATAAAATAATAAACAAGTTTCGGAAGCCCTGTTCCGCCATAAGTTGTTTCGTCTGTAAATAAATGATGACAGATATAAGAAAGCAAAAACAAAACAGAAAAGCCAATCGCCCAGAGCATTAATTTTCTGTGTGTACGGTAACGCTTATCTTTTACTGCAAATAAAGCTCCGATCAGCAGTAGCGCTACAAAAGAATTGACGAGTGCATTCAACCGTGCAAAAATGTGTTTATCAAAACCCAGGTTTACATCAATGGTTACCTTCTTGAGGAATACTACTGCAGCAAATACAATGATACTCACTGTAAATATCAGTATATAAGCAAGCCTATCGTTTTTTTTGATAGATGGAGGCAATGGTGTTCCCCTTCTGTGATGTCTGTGACTTTTTACTTCCATTGATACTATTATTTTCTGAACAGGTTACGTTTTTTACTTCTATCTTTTTCTAAAAATAGCAGACCAATATCACGGGCCATTTTAGTAAGGGCTGCTGAATCGGTTCCATCATACCATCCACGGATGACTCTGTCTTTATCTAATAAATAAAATTTACTTGTATGCAGGAATGCAGTATCCACTTCTCCGCCATTCACAATCGCTGCTTTAAATTCATTGAAGGCAAGATCATAAATAGTTTTTTTATCGCCTGTTAAAAACCACCAGTTGTTATGACGGACTTTGTATTTATCTGCATAATTTTTTAATACCTGCACACTGTCTCTTTCAGGATCAACTGAAAAAGATATAAAACTTACCAAAGAATCTGTTTTCAAAAATGCATCCTGCATTTTTTTCATGTTCCTTGTAAGTGTGGGGCAGGGATTGGGGCAGCGGGTGAAAAAGTAATTTACTACCAGGATTTTTCCTTTCAAATCATCTGCATAAACTGTTTGGCCCAGTTGATTGGTAAATGAAAAGTTAGATATTTTATGCCACAGTGTATCGTGTACTCTTTTGCCACTTTCTGTTTTTTGAGATACAGAATCGAAGAAATAACGGCGGGGCATATCAACCGTACCTTCGCTTGCATATTTAACGATGAAGTAGGAAACAAGTGGAATTCCAACTGCTATCAAAACGGCCAGGACTGCTTTTTTACTCATACACAAATCAATCACTTCTTAAAAAATTTCGTCCCGATATTCCCTGTAAAAAGGAAAACCGGGACGACTTACAGAACAATCAAAAAAAATTATTTCAATCCACCTTCATGTGAAGGTGTAGTAGTCTGTTCATACTTTACCGGTTCTTTGGGATTGTACTCATTGCGCAGGTTTTTCCACGAAGCACCTTCATACAGAAATGCAATAATAAACCAGATGAAAATCATTAAGGGTGCAACAATGGTCATGATCAGGTTCCTGATCTCATCACCCAAATGCATAAAGATAGATACAATATAAAAGGCCTTTAGCAAAGAAAGAATAATGACAACTCCTTTAAATGCAAGATCCAGTCCATGGCTGAACTCGGTGAGATACAGCAAATAACCTATCCCCAATTCAATCATTGTAATGATCGACAGAATGATGGTTGTTTTCCAGATTCTTTTCTTTGATTCATCGGTTGGTGCGTGGTGTGGAATAGTTACCTCTCCGCCAAATGTTTGATGCTCCATGTGATCTATAATTATGTTGAAATTTTTAAATATTGTTATACAAGATAGAAGAACAGGAATACAAACACCCAAACTAAATCTACAAAGTGCCAGTATAATCCTACTTTTTCAATCATCAGGTAATGGCCTCTTTTTTCAAATACTCCTGTTTGCGCCATAATCAAAGCAATCAGGTTAATGATTACTCCAGAAAATACGTGGAACCCATGAAAACCTGTTATAGTAAAAAAGAAATTCGAAAAGTTTGTGGTAGCAACTGTACCATCAGCATTTGGAAAAGGATTACGTCCCCACCATGCACCCTGGTCATGAAGATGATGCCACTCCCATGCCTGACAGCCAAGGAAAGCCAATCCACCAATAATGGTCCAGAACATCCATTTTACCACACCCTTTCTGTTTCCATGATGACCTTCATGTACTGCCAATACCATGGTAACAGAACTCACAATCAAAATAAATGTCATTAAACTCACAAACACCAGCGGCAGGTTAGCATGCCCGGCTAAAGGAAACGAGTTAAATACTTTGTTGGGATCAGGCCATGAAATGCTGCTCATCCGCACTGTTCCGTAAGAAATCAGGAAGGCGCCAAATGTAAACGCATCACTCATTAAGAAATACCACATCATCAATTTCCCATACTCTACGTTGAAGGGGCTTTTACCTCCACTCCACCATTTTGTGTTAACTGCTACTGCTTGTGCCATTTATCGGGTTTTTATTGTTCTCAATTTTTATCAGGATACCAGTAAGAAAAATACAAACAGGTAAATCCATAAAACATCCACGAAGTGCCAATACAACCCTGCTGTTTCAACCGGTGCAGTGCTGTAAAATTTCGTTTTAGAATTATACGTTCTTACTAACAAAACAAAAAGTGCAATAATACCACCAACTACGTGTAATGCATGCACCCCTGTAATAATATAAAAGAACGATCCTGCCATACTTTCCTTTAACGTTATCTTCTGAGCCCACAGTTCTGAAAAGCCAAGAAACTGTGTAACCACAAAGGCAAGTCCCAATACAGCTGTTGTTGTTATCAATGTTCTGTATCTTGACGATTGCCTGTTGCTCATTGCTTTTTGCGCCAGGTAAATCGTTAAACTGCTTGCAATAATCAATGCTGTTGATAAGAAAAAAATCTTCGGCATTTGTACAGGCTGCCATCCGGCCTGGTTGCTCTTCACAATGTATGCGCTGGTAAACCCGGCAAACATCATTGTAATACTTCCAATCGCAATCCACAAGGTAAATTTATGCGGATGCATTTTTTGATTTCTTTCACTCATAATCTTCTCCATATTAGCCCCCTCCTCCTTCTCCTTCACCAAAGGAGAAGGAGCGGTAATTTATATCATTAATAAACTGTTTCAGCTACCACATTAACAATAGAACTATGTTCATCATTAATTCAACATCTTGCTCTTTTTAATCAATCTTTCAAAAAAGCTGGCCTATTGTCCAATTTTATCTCCCAGTAATGCAAGTAACACAATGGGCAGATAAATATAACTGCTGAACATTACCCTTCTTGCACTCTTTACATCCATATTAATGTATAACCTTACACACTGTGCAACAATAAACAGGTTAGCACCAACCAAAATCCACATACTCACCACTCCGCTCATTCCATAAAAATACGGCAGCAAGCCTACCGGTATCATGAGCAATGAGTAGATAATGGTTTGTATTGCTGTAAACTTTGTTGGCCCTTGTTCGGAAGGCAACAGTTTAAATCCTGCTCTTGTATAATCCTGGTGTGCCACCCAGGCAATAGCCCAGAAATGCGGGAACTGCCAGAGAAACTGAATAGCGAATAAAATCCATCCACCCGTCCAGGAAAATGCTTCTCCTTCATTATAGGCAGCTGCCCAGCCAATTAAACAGGGTAATGCGCCCGGTATACCACCAATTAAAACAGCAATGGAATTTATTTTTTTTAGCGGTGTATAAACAAACCCGTAAATAAATAAACTGAACAATGCTATTGCTGCAGCATACCAGCTGAAATACAAACCTAAAATCAAAGAGCCTGTAATGGCTGCAATAAAAGCAAATGCTGTTGCTTCCTGCACACTCATTCTTCCACTTGCAACCGGTCTGCTTCCGGTTCGTTTCATTACTGCATCTGAATCTTTTTCTGCTATCTGGTTAATAGCGTTGGCGCTTCCTGTTACCAGCATGCCGCCTAAAAATAATAACAGTATACTTAAAAGATCGTACTCAACAATGTTCGGTGCCAGCATATACGAAATAACACTGCTGAACACTACTGTAAAACTGAGTGTAAACTTCACAAGTTCCTTGTAATCCTTCAGCTTGCTCTTCGTTGCTGAAAAAAAACTGATCTTTCCTTCTTCCTCTTTATCTGCCCGTTTACTGCTCAAAATATTTTATATAAGAATGAACTTCTGTTACTTTCAGCAACAATTAATGTTTGCTTTCATCTGCTCCAACCGGTGTTGTTTGCGGAATAAATTCATGACCATCTTTTGCATAATCATAAGCCCAGCGGTGTACCTCAGGAATTTCGCCATCCCAATTACCATGACCCGGGTTAATTGGTGTTGTCCATTCAAGTGTATTTGAACCCCATGGATTCTGTGTTGTTACTTTTCTTCCCTTCCAGATGCTGTAGAAGAAATTCAGCAAAAACAATATCTGTGTAAGGAATACAATAATAGAAACAATACTGATAAACTGATTTAATGTGCCGAAATGTTTAAACGTTTCCCAAATATCGAACTTGTAATAACGACGGGGCATACCAGCCAGTCCTTCATAATGCATTGGCCAGAAGATAAGATAAGCACCCACCATTGTTATCCAGAAGTGGATATAACCAAGTGTGTTATTTAAAAACCGCCCAAACATTTTTGGATACCAGTGATAGATCCCTGCAAACATTCCAAACATAGAAGCCACACCCATTACAATATGGAAGTGAGCAACTACAAAATATGTATCGTGCAGGTGAATATCGAGCGATGAGTTACCAAGGAAGATTCCTGTTAAACCACCTGATATAAACAGACTCACAAAGCCGATGGCAAATAACATCCCTGGTGTAAACCTGATATTTCCTTTCCATAAAGTTGTTAGCCAGTTAAATACTTTAATGGCACTTGGTACCGCAATCAGCAATGTAAGTAATACAAAGAATGCGCCCAGGAATGGATTCAGTCCGGTTACAAACATATGATGCGCCCAAACGAGGAAGGCAAGAATGGTAATGGCAAACAATGATCCCACCATTGCCATATAACCAAAGATGGGTTTGCGGCTGTTAACCGACAAAATTTCTGATGCCATACCCATTGCCGGCAGCAGGATAATATATACTTCAGGATGACCAAGGAACCAGAACAGATGCTGATAAAGAATTGCACTGCCTCCTTCATTCGGTAATGCCTGGCCGTTAATGAAAATATCACTCAGAAAAAAACTTGTTCCAAAATGACGGTCAAAAATCAATAAGATAAATCCAGAGAATAATACCGGGAATGATAATACGCCCAGTACGGCTGTAAAGAAAAGAGCCCAGATGGTCAAAGGTAACCGGGTCATACTCATTCCTTTTGTACGCATATTCAATATGGTTGCGATATAGTTCAAGCCTCCCAATAAAGAAGAAACAACGAACAACGCCATTGATACCAGCCATAGATCCATACCTACTTTAGAACCTGGTGATGCTTCACCCAAGGCACTTAATGGTGGATAGGCCGTCCAACCACCACTGAATGGACCGGTTTGTACAAATAAAGAAGACAGCATTACAATACCTGCTGTAAAAAAGAACCAGAATGAAAGCATATTCAAAAAAGGTGAGGCCATATCTCTTGCTCCAACCTGTAATGGTATTAAGAAGTTTGCGAACGTACCACTCAACCCTGCCGTTAATACAAAGAACACCAGCACAGTTCCGTGCATGGTTACCAATGCATAATATGCTTCAGGCTGTAACTGACCACCTTTGGCCCAATCGCCCAGAAGCGCTTCCATCCAGGGAAACTTTGCATCAGGATATCCTAACTGCAAACGGAAGATCACAGAAAACAAACCTCCGATCACTGCCCAGAACATTCCAGTTATCAGGAATTGCTTGGCGATAGTTTTGTGATCCTGGCTGAAGACATATTTTGTTAGAAATGTTTCATGGTGATGACCATGGTGCACTTCTTGATGTGCTTCGTGCGGCACATTAACCGAATGCTCGTGTATATGTGTGGTTTCGCTCATACTGGTAATTATTGTTTATTCGATTTCGCTTATAATTATTTAGACGTCACAGCAGCAACAACTGTTGGTTTGGCGGTAGTGTCGGCTGCAGGTTTATTGGATGGATCCTTTTCCGGATTTGCAACATAGTAGTTGGGTTTTTGCTTCGCTATCCACATGTCAAACTCTTCCTGTGAAACCACTTCAATAATTCCTTTCATCGAGTAGTGACCATTTCCGCACATCTGATCGCAGGAAATTTCATACGCAAATTCAGGATTACCTGTACGCTCTTTCATTTCCTTAGTTGTGTACTTTGGTGTAAACCAGATGGTGGTTGGAATACCGGGTACCGCATCCATTTTCATTCGAAAATGTGATAGCCCAACATCATGAATTACATCACGGCTGTTGATAATCAGCTTCACCGGGCGGCCTTTTACAATATACATTGCTTGCGTAGTAACTACATCGTCAAAATTGGCAGGATCTGCTTTCAGTTTAAATTCTGCATTATCTTCCCATATCTGTCCGAGTGAATTACTGTTTTCATCACTGATAACCTTAAAATATGTCCGTCCAAAATTTTTATCTCGCCCGGGGTAACGCATTGTCCATCCAAACTGCTTTCCTACAATCTCCACTTCCAAAGCTCCTTTCGGCGCATCAGATGTAATACGGAACCAGAACTTCAAACCAAATACCACCAACACCGTTAATGCAATTGCAGGTATAGCGGTCCAGATTAATTCCAGTTTTGTACTATGTGCAAAGAAGGTTGCTTTTTTGCCTTCCTTTTCCTGGTATTTCCAGGCAAAGAAAAATAACAGGAACTGAGTCAGTACAAAGATGATTCCTGTTACAGCAGTGGTGATCATAAACATCTGGTCGATCTTTTCACCTTCTACTGAAGCAGCTCCCTGTGGAAATAACGTAGAACCATACAGCATTTTGTTGCAGTACCAAACACCGATAAAACCAAGGATCATAAATCCCAGCAGCATAAAACCATTGATGCGGTTGGTTTGCTTACGGGAACTTTCCTCACCTTTTAACACACTTACATATTCACTGGCTTTTGTAATCTGAAAGATGACAATAAAAACCAGCACTGCCGATGCTATAACCAAATATGCTGTTGTACTCATAGCTTGCGCAAATTATTTATGGTTGTTGAATTGAATTCATTATTGTTTATTCGATCGCCTGCTTATGTATGATGAATCACACTTTCTTTTACTAACGGGTGATTTTTAGGTAACAGAGAAGCCTTTGTTAAATATCTCGCTGTAAGGAAAATAATCAATCCTAAAAATCCTGCACCAATTCCAAGGCTGTATAAAAAATGACCCATTGAGTTCGACTCCTGACCCAGTTCCTGCAAAGGACCCGGTGTGATCATTTGATAAAAATCTAGCCAGTGACCAAAGATGATAATAACGGCCATTAAAGTTACTACAGTGTAGTTACGTTTTGATCCCCGCCGCATTAAGATTAACAACGGAGCAAGGAAATTGATGATTAAATTCAATAAAAAAATTGCTTTGAATGGCCCCGACTGACCCGGTATACCAAGTCTGTCGATAAAATACTCTGTTTCTTCAGGCTGATTACTGTACCAGATGAGCATAAACTGCGAGAACCACAGGTATGTCCAGAAAATAGAAAAGGCAAACATGAATTTACCGATGTCGTGAATGTGTTCATCGTTTACAAACTCAAGATATCCCTGGTTTTTCAGGTAAATGACAAACAGCATCATTAAAGAAATACCAGCCACCCAGGAACTTGCGAATGTGTACCAGCTGTACATGGTGCTGTACCAATGTGCATCAATACTCATTAACCACATCCATGGCAGCGTGCTCAAAACAGTTAATCCGTATGTTACAAGAAAGGCAGCTGCAATAGCCAGCGATTTCCAGTAAAAACTTGTATCACCCTTTGCAGCCAGATCTTCTGCTAAAGAATTTTTGCGGAACCAGTTACGGAACCAGATCCATAAACCAACAGCAATAACTGATAATGCAGTATAAAAAGTTGGATTCAAAAATCCGCTCTTTTCTTTTAGTTTTTCATCGAGATGTGCCGCATCTTTCCAATGATAGATATGATGATCATCTGAGATCCACACATAAGCTAATAAAATCACCAATGTAATCGGACCCAAAACATTCATTGAACCGGAAATTGCTTCAGGTACACGACGAAACGCCAATGGCCATCCACCCTGTGCCAATGTTGTGGCAGAGATAAAGAAGAAACTTGACGCTACAACAAGTAACCAGAAAATTCCATTATGCATCAGTGCCATCCAGAATTTTGTTGCGCCATATGCTTCTGCTCCATGTGCTTCACCATGACCGCCGGAAAACGGTTGCAGGAGGAATACTATACCGAGGATGAGTGTTAATACACCTACACCCATCAATGCGAAGCTCCATTTTTTTAATCCGCCCGGTATTTCAAATTGCTCTTTCAGTGCCATTGAAGTTCGTTTATTGTTGAATGTTAGTTTTGGCCGTTATTATTTGGTTGCTTTTGTTGAGTCTGTTGAAGGTGCTGTGGCCACGGCAACCACACTGCCGGGCTGCTTACTTTTTACATAGTGTATCACCATCCACCTTTGTTTTGTACTCAGTTGCGAAGCATAACTTCCCATCAGGTTTTTGCCATAAGTAACTGAATACATCATTTGCCCCATTGGCATTTTTGATACAATCGGATCTGCCACTAAGTTTCTTGGAGCAATTGGATATGGTCCGTTACCGCCATTATAAATGGGGCCGTTTCCATCCAGCTTTGTTCCATGACAGATTCCGCAATTAACAAGATAAAGCCTGGTTGCCTCAACAAGATCAGCAGAATCAAGCGCAGGAAGCGGGTTCACTACCTGTTTTGATGCAACATAATTTGTTGTATCACCTGTTTTATCCATTGCTATCGGAAATGCGGCAACTCCTCCACGTTTAATTGTGCCTGCAACAGGTGTTGCATCATAATTAATTCCTGCTTCGTTCAGATAACTATGATCGCTGTAGGTTTCTACCGCACGGCTGTACGCCATATCTGGCATGTAAATTTTACCTGTATCACGACGTGGGCCGTTGTTGCAGGATGCTGCCGCCAATACTGTTGTAACCAATCCAATTAAAATAATCTTTGTTGAACGCATTTCAATATGTTTATGCTGTAACGATTTCTTCTTTTTCAAAAGCCTTTTTTGTTTTGTCGTAACGACCCAGCCACCAGCCAGTTTCAGCTTCTTTTTCAAATATCTCCACTGCACCTGCACTCTGGAAAAACGCTTTTACCTCTTCAGCGTTTGTTTTGTCAGTTATCTCAATAGGCATTACAAATAAATCATCTGTTGAACGCAGGTGGAAATGATCTTTCCGTACAAACGGTGCCAGCTGGCACAGGTAACAGAACGTAAGTACCATACCAACTGCAGCACACAATACCGTTAATTCAAACACAATCGGAATGAATGCAGGTAAAGGCAAATGCGGTTTACCGCCAATATTCATGGGCCAGTCTTTGGTAAACACCCAGCTCATAAATGTTAAGGCAGTTGTTGTACCTGTCATTGCATAAATAAAACCGGCAGTATGTAAACTGGTATCACGCAAACCCATTGCATGATCTAAACCATGAATGGGGAAAGGTGTGTACACGTCATGAATCTTATACCCTGCCTTGCGGGTATTTTTTACCGCAGGGAACAACGTTTTTTCATCATCAAAACAACCGACTACAAATTTTTTTACACTCATAATTTTTTAGCTTTAAGCTATTAGCTGCGAGCTGCGAGCCTGTGAATTATATAAAACAACTTTTCAATTCAATTCCAAACTCCTGCCTTTACTCCGCTTTAGAAGTTGGGCCTATTTATTAATGAGCATGCACCTGTTCGTGTGCAAACTCTTCTACAGTTTGTGCTTCAATCGGATCCATCTGCTCCTTGTAACTTTCACCATTTTTCTTAAGAATATGTTTGATTTCAGCAATGGCAATTACAGGGAAGTATTTGGAGAACAGGAAATAACAGGTAAAGAATAAACCAAATGATCCGAGATAGAAACCAACTTCCCAGATTGTTGGACGATAGTACACACTCCAGGATGATGGTAAGTAATCACGGTACAATGATGATACGATGATTACAAAACGTTCGAACCACATACCGATATTTACCACCACACTCATTAAAAACGTGAAAGCAATATTGCGGCGAAGCTTTTTCACCCAGAACAGCTGTGGAGTAATTACGTTACAAGTCATCATTAACCAGTAGCTCCATCCGTAAGGACCGGCAATACGGTATTTAAAGAAGATATCCTGTTCGTACTTCACAGCACTGTACCAGGCCATGAATAATTCAGTTAAGTAAGCACAACCAACAATTGAACCGGTTAATACAATAACCTTGTTCATGTTTTCAATGTGGCTGATCGTAATATAATCCTGCAGGTTCATCACTTTACGTGTAACCAGCATCAGTGTTTGCACCATAGCGAAACCTGAGAAGATGGCACCCGCAACAAAGTAAGGAGGGAAGATAGTAGTATGCCAGCCGGGAATAACCGAAGTGGCAAAGTCAAATGATACGATGGTGTGTACTGACAATACTAACGGTGTACTTAAACCGGCCAATACCAATGATAAGCTTTCATGACGCTGCCAGTGTTTGGTTGAACCTGTCCATCCGAAAGAAGCAACACCATAAAATGCTTTTGCCCATTTCTTTTTAGCACGGTCACGTAGTGTAGCCAAATCCGGCAACAAGCCACTATACCAAAACAAAAGAGATACCGTAAAATAGGTTGAGATTGCAAATACATCCCAGAGAAGTGGTGAGCTAAAATTCACCCATACCGGACCTCTTGTATTGGGATAAGGCATTACAAAGAACGCCATCCACACACGACCCATATGCCAGATAGGAAACTGGCCCGCACAAATTACCGCAAAGATGGTCATGGCTTCAGCAGCACGGTTTACACCAGTACGCCATCCCTGACGGAACAACAGTAAGATGGCAGAAATCAAAGTACCGGCGTGACCAATACCAACCCACCATACGAAGTTGGTGATATCCCAACCCCATCCAACGGTTTTGTTCAGGTTCCACATACCTGTACCATATACCACCTCTTTATAAAGACTCACAACACCAAACAACAGGAGAGCAACCGAAATAATGAAACCGATCCACCACAAACGTGATGGTGCAGCTTCCACCGGCTTACAAATATCCTCTGTAACATCGTGGTAGGTTTTATGACCATCAACCAATGGTTCCCTAACCTGTGATTCGTACCGTAGTAATGACATATTCGTTTTAAGCTTTAAGCCTTTAGCTGTTCGCTGCTAGCCTGGTTTTTATTTTTGTACTTAGCTCCTGTTCTTTATTCGTCTTTTGTTGCGTCGCACACTTGTACTTTCTGTAATCCCCATCATCAAATACTCAAACTCACTAAACCTGTTTCTTGTCCCCCTTTAGGGGATAGGGGCTTAATGAGCTGCTGCTTCTGTTGCCTCTTTTTTCTCTTCGTGTTTTTCTGCATGTCCTTCTTCTTCATGATTTCCAACCACATGTTCTGTATTTCTAACTCTTGCCATATAGCTTACGTTCGGTAACACGTGTAATTGCTCCAATACATAATACGTACGATTCACTGCTTCTTTTGTACGTACAATGCGGATAGCACTTTCTTTATCGTTCATATTACCAAATACAATCGCACTTGTAGGACATGCCTGCTGACAAGCTGTTTTAATATCACTGTCAACCATTGGGCGGCTGTCTTTTTTCGCAGTAAGTTTTGCTTCCTGCAAACGCTGAACACAGAAAGAACATTTTTCAATTACACCACGGCTTCGGACTGTAACATCAGGATTCAACACCATACGTGTTAAATCTTCATTCATATCCAGCGTTACGTCGTTTATTCTTCCGCTTTCAATTAATGGCTGCTGGTTGTCTTTGAAACTATCTGCACCATTCCAATCGTGCCAGTTAAAACGACGTACTTTATACGGACAGTTGTTGGCACAATATCTTGTTCCGATACAACGGTTATACGTCATCTGGTTCAATCCTTCGCTGCTGTGGTTGGTTGCGGCAACCGGACAAACGTTCTCACAAGGAGCGTTATCACAATGCTGGCAAAGCATTGGCTGGAATACTACATCAGGATTTTCCATATCGCCGCTGAAGTAGCGGTCAATCCTTAACCAATGCATATCATGAAACTTCGCCACCTGCTTTTTACCAACTACAGAAACATTGTTTTCTGCACTGCAGGCTACTACACAAGCACCACATCCATTACAGGTATTGAGATCAATACTCATTCCCCATTTAATGCCGGGCTTTTCAAATACAGGATACAGTGTTCCTTCCTTTGCATACTTTTCTTCATCCACACCACCATAATCTTTCAACTCAGCCATACGTTCGTTGATGAAATGCTTGGGGTCTTTCTGAATAGTTGCAAGACTTGCTTCTTTGATCACTTCAATACGGTTGCCATAGGTACTGTGTGTCTGCATCTGGGCAATATCATACATCTCGTCAGTTTTTTCGATAGTTACATCGCTGACGTTATATTCATATGTCTGGCCGTTAAAGCCAACCATTGGATAAATATTTTTACCTGAACCAAATGCTGCTCTTCCTGTTTTTGCACTACGGCCATAACCGGTTGCAATGGCAATGGTATTTGAATTCATACCGGGGATGATCAGTAAAGGAAGAGAAAGTTCTTTTCCTCCTGCTTTAATTTTCAATACAGGTTTGGGAGGATTTACTTCATAATCATCATCTGCTTTGTATCCTAACTCTTCAGCTGTTTTTACAGAAATGATTGCATAGTTATCCCAGCAGGCACGGGTAATAGGATCAGGCATTTCCTGCAACCAGGGATTGTTGGCCATTTTACCATCACCAATACTTACTTTCTGATAAATCACCAGTTCGTACTTGCCACCTTTTTTGCTTTCGCTTAATTTAACAACAGCTGCTGCTAATGAACCGCTATTGAATGTTGCACCTGCAACAGTTGGAGTGATTGGTTCAACAACTCCATCCTGTAATACTTTATCGAATGCTAACTGACCACCGAGTTTAGTGATCCAGTAGTTTTTGAAATATGTTTCGTAATCAGGTATTGTACTTCCGCTCCACTTTAAAAGAGAAGTAGCGAATGCTCTTGTTTTAAATAATGGATGAATTGTTGGCTGAATAAAAGAAAGATAACCTGCTTTTGCTTCTGCATCACCCCAGCTTTCCAGGTAATGATGATCAGGTAATACATAGTTGCAGAGTTCTGTTGTTTCATCTTCTCTTTCGTTGAAAGAAATTGATAAACCAACTTTCTTTAAACCGTCTGCAAATTTTTTGCTGTCTCTGTAGGTATAAACAGGATTAGCACCGAGAATGAAAATAGCTCCAACGCTTCCTGCATTCATATCATTCACCAACTGTTCCATATCAGCATCAACACCTTTACGGTAGTTAACTGTTGTACCGAAGTTGATTGTTTTGCCATTAGCCCCAATCTTATCATTTATTGCATTTACAAGAATCTGCGCATTTACATCATTGCTTCCGCAAACCACAAGAGCATTACCGCCTGCTGCCAGTAATTCTTTTGCTGCTGCTTCAACACCTGCAGCCAAACGTTTATCAGCAATGGCAGGAGCTGTAACAGCACCACCTAATTTTGCATAAAGTGCCAGCAATACAGCACCGAGTTCACTTGGTTTATGTGTGTAACGCTCATCAGCACTTGCACCCGTCATGCTGTACATGCTTTCAAACTGAAGATGACGGCTCATGGTTGGATTCTTCTCATCAATCTTTCTTCCTGCTGCAAATTGTTTTGCA
>JANOIQ010000418.1:0-5243 GCA_031407835.1 Chitinophagaceae bacterium | reverse complement strand
TTATAAAAGTTGATGCAGGAGCCTTAACCGAATCATTATTTGAAAGCGAATTATTCGGGCATAAGAAAGGTGCATTTACAGATGCAAGAGAAGATCGGATCGGCCGCTTTGAAGCAGCCAATGGCGGCACTATTTTTTTAGATGAGATTGGTAACATCTCTTTACAGCAGCAGGCCAAATTGCTTTCTGTTTTACAAAACAGACAGGTTATTAAACTCGGCAGTAATGAAGCGGTTGATATAGATATACGTTTGATCTGTGCAACCAATCTTCCTCTAAGCGAATTAGCCAATGAAAACCGTTTCCGTAAAGATTTAATTTACCGTGTCAATACAGTTGAGATTGTTCTGCCTCCTTTGCGGAACCGTAAAGAAGATATTCATTTACTGGCGCAGCACTATGCAAACCTGTATGCAGATAAATATATCAAACCAAAAATTGAATTTGATAAAAAGGCGATCGACAAATTACTGACTTATCATTTTCCGGGAAACGTAAGAGAGCTGCAATACACAATAGAGCGTGCCGTAATTATGACCGATGGAGAATCACTGCATGCAGATGATTTAATTTTTTCACCCATTGAATCGGCAAGACAACTGGAAGAAGAAAAAACGGATATGAACCTTGGCACAGTAGAAAAGAATACAATCCTTCGTGTAATTGAAAAACACAATGGAAATATTACAAAGGCAGCAAAAGAACTGGGCTTAACAAGAACAGCTTTATACAGAAGACTATCAAAATATGATATTTAAACGGTACGAATGGAGATTACTGATCAGAATAGCATTGCTCTTTGCAGTAATGCTTATTGCTGCATGGCTGTTGGTAAAAGCCCTGTATATGTATGCAGCCATAACAATTCCCTTTTTAATTTACCAGTTGTATGATCTGTACAAGCTGTTAAAGAATGCACAGGATGAAGTAAAGGAATTTGCAGAATCAGTTCATTACCGTGACTTTTCAAGATACTTCAATGTAAAACATGCCCCTGCAGAACTGCAACCATTACGAGAAGGCTTTAATGAAATCAACAGCACTTTCAAATTAATCAGCAGGGAAAAAGAAACGCAATATGTGTATCTGCAAAAAATACTGGAGCTGGTTGATACAGGCATTCTGTCGTATGAAACAGGCGAAGGTGAAATTGCATGGATGAATGAAACATTTAAAAAAATGCTGGGCATCCCCTATTTAAAAACAATTCACAGTCTGGCAAAAAGAGATGAGAATTTATACAAAGAAGTACTTGCAGTAAAAGCTGGAGAAAACCGTGTTGTAAAAGTTAACACCGACAAGGCAACCTTTAAGGTCTTGCTTTCAGCAACAGCTTTTCAAACCGATGGTAAGATATTTAAACTGATTGCTTTTCAAAACGTAAGTGAAGCATTAGATGAAACTGAAGCACAGGCATGGAGAAAATTATTAAGTGTAATGACTCATGAAATCATGAACTCCGTTGCACCCATTTCTTCATTAGCTGATACATTAAAAAACCGTCTGCAGCAGTCAACCACACATTTAAAAAACAATGAAGGTTCAGTAGAAGACCTGGAGCTGGGAATTGAAACCATTAAACGGCGCAGCGAAGGCTTGCTGAAATTTGCAGAAACCTACCGCAATCTCAACAAGATTACAACACTCAATGTAAAAAAAGTATTTGTGAGGGATCTGTTCGAAAATCTAAATCACCTGATGCAGCCCACGCTTGAACAGAAGAATATTGAACTGGAGATCATTTTGAAAGACCCCGATATTTCACTGGAAGTAGATACCAACTTAATTGAGCAGGTGCTGATCAATCTTTTAGTGAACGCCATTGATGCAGTAAAAGAAAAAACTTCTCCACGCATTGCCTTATCAGCTTATTACACTTCCGATAATAAAGTAATGATCAAAGTTGCCGATAACGGTACAGGAATGGATGAAGAAGTGATGGACAAAATATTTATTCCTTTTTTCAGTACACGTAAAACAGGCAGTGGTATTGGCCTCAGTTTATGCAAACAGATCATGATGCTGCACAAGGGAAATATCCAGGTACAAAGTAAAAATGGTGAGGGCAGTGCCTTTATGCTGATCTTTTGATTAACTAAAATTTAGCAGGGAAATGATTCATGCAGCAGGATTTCAACCGATATACTAAGCACTTTATCATATTCCTTTATTCAACAAACAGCCCCTTCAATCGTGAGGGGGCTGTTTGTTGAATTTGCTTTCCGGGAATGTTCGTTTCCGAAATAATTGTGGAGAGTATCGGGGTCGAACCGACGACCTCTTGCATGCCATGCAAGCGCTCTAGCCAACTGAGCTAACCCCCCATAAAGGATGGCAAAGATAACCGTACAGCTGAATGCAGCAAAAACATTTTCAATGAAGAAGGCCGCTTTTAAGGCGGCCTTTCTTATTCTCTTATTGTTTTATTTTTTCTTCAATCTCATTCACCTTTTCTTTTATTTTTTCACCCACTTTCTTCACATCTTTTTTAACCGGTTCAATCACTTTCTTCTGGATGGTATCTCCTAACCTGTTTCCTTTACTCTGCAGCGTGTCAACAAGTTCATTTGCCTTTTCCTGAGCCATATCAACAGCACTGGCAGTATCAGCAGCTTCTGCCGCTTCTGAAGATTCAACCTTTTGATTATCTGTTTTATTTTCTGCTTCATTAGTGCAGGCTGTAACGAATGCAGCAAGCAAAAGAACAATCAGTAACTTTTTCATTTGTACTATTTTATTAAAATGCGAAATTAGTCATCAGCCAAAATAAATAAGGATGCAGTTGTTATTTTTTTCTGAAAAATAAACGCATAGGCGTTCCGGTAAAATCAAATGCTTTGCGGAGTTGATTTTCCAGGTAATTCTTATACGGCTGCTTTATATCATCGGGGTGATTACAAAAAAATGCAAAAGATGGAACCGGTGTTGGCAACTGTGTTACATATTTAATGCTCACAGGCACACCTCTTACAACCGGTGGATGGAAAGCCTGTAAAGATTTCTGTACCGCTTCATTTAATTCGGAGGTAGCTATTTTACGCTGTCTGTTGTCCACCACCTGTAAAGCAGCTTCAATGGCCTGCATGATCCTGGTTTTTTCTGTTGCAGAAATAAACAGGATCGGAATATCATTAAACGGAAGAAGACGGTTCTTTAACTCTTTTTCATAATCACGGGCAGTATTGGTTTCCTTTACAACAAGATCCCATTTGTTCACCAGCATCACAATCCCCTTTCCTTTCTTTACTGCCAAAGAATAAATATTTAAATCCTGCTGGGAGATTCCTTTCTCTGCATCAATGATCAGTAAACAAACATCGGCCTCATCCAATGCACGGATGGCACGTATCACTGAATAGAATTCAAGATCTTCATTCACTTTTGTTTTACGCCGTATACCAGCTGTATCAATCAAAATCAAATCTTTATTAAACAGCTTATACTTTGTATGAATCGTATCTCTTGTAGTGCCTGCAATATCACTTACTATGGTTCTTTCTTCACCAAGCAACGAATTCAGCAAAGATGATTTGCCAACATTCGGCTGACCAATAATGGCAACCTTTGGAATAGTTGATTCAATTTCATCTTCCTGATCAGCAGGAATGAGTTCAGCAATACCATCTAATAATTCACCGGTGCCACTACCCGACATACTGCTGATGAAAAATATTTTGTCGAAACCCAACGTATAAAATTCACTTGCTTCGAGCAGACGTTCATGATTATCTACTTTGTTAATTGCCAGGAAAACCGGTTTGGTAGAACGGCGCAACACATCAGTCATTGCTTCATCAAGGTCAGTAACACCTGTAGCAGCATCACACATAAACACAACGGCATTGGCTTCTTCCAAAGCAATTTTCACCTGTTTGCGGATCTCTGTTTCAAAAATATCCTTACTGTCGGGAACAAATCCGCCCGTATCAATAATATTAAACGATTTTCCATTCCAATCGGCCACACCATACTGGCGGTCACGGGTAACCCCGCTTTCATCATCCACAATAGCTTTACGCTCCTGCAATAATCGATTGAAGAATGTACTTTTTCCCACATTGGGTCTGCCCACAATTGCAACGGTAAAACCTGCCATAATAAAATTATAAAGTTGGCGAAGGTACTGAATTAAACAGTAAGAAGACCGATCTATCTGATACCGGATGCCATGATGAGCCCTTAAAAATAGCCGTATTCCTTTAAAAACATGTCAGTATCACGCCACTTGGGCCTTACTTTCACGAAGAGTTCAAGGAATACTTTTGAATCCACAAACTTCTCAATTTCAACTCTTGCAAGGCTGCCGAGTTTCTTGATCATTTCACCCTTTGTGCCCAGCAAAATACCTTTCTGGCTTTCACGTTGTACAATGATTTCGGCTGAAATCTTAATTAAGGAAGTTTTTTGTTCAAAAGCTGTAACTACTACTGTTGTGTGATAAGGGATCTCATCGCTGAAGAGATCGAATATTTTTTCACGAACCAGTTCAGCAACAAAAAAACGTGTACTCAGATCCGTTAGCTGGTCTTCTTCAAAGAAAGGCTCGCCTTCAGGAAGAAGTTCAAGAATAGGTTTGATAAATGCTTTGATGTTGATGCCCGATAAAGCAGTGATGGTAATTACCTGCTTGCAATAAGGTCTTGCTTCAAAAAAAGCTTTGGCTTCAGCCAGTTTAGCTGTATCAACCAGGTCAATCTTATTCAGCACAACAACAGTGGGAACTTTTAACTTCAGTGATGCAAACAACTCATCATTTTCCTGCCAGTTGTCTTTGATGTCGAGTAACAGCAATGCCACATCAGCGTCTTCCAGTGCGCTTTTTACACTGCCCATCATTTTTTCCTGCAGTTTGTACTTGGGGTCAATGATACCGGGTGTATCAGAGAAAATGATCTGGTATTCTTTAGTAGTAAGAATTCCTTTAATACGATGCCTGGTTGTTTGCACTTTAGGTGAAACAATGGCTAATTTTTCTCCCAGCAGTACATTCAGCAAAGTGCTTTTGCCTGCATTGGGTTTCCCAAATATGTTTACAAATCCAACTTTCATAATGTGATGCGTAGTATAAAAATAAAAAATCCCCCGCTTTGCGGAGGACTTTAGTTGCGAAGGGGAGGATCGAACTCCCGACCTTCGGGTTATGAGCCCGACGAGCTACCGCTGCTCTACTTCGCGGAATGGACGGCAAAAGTAAGGGTAAATTGTATTGCACCCAAAACAAAGAGGCAGAACTTTTATTCTGC
>JANOIQ010000212.1:0-17468 GCA_031407835.1 Chitinophagaceae bacterium | reverse complement strand
GCAGGTATCAGGACGTCGCAGACGTCAGACACCTTATAGTTCTCTTGTCATAATTAAGCACCTGGTTTTAAAATGTGCGTCAGTTCTGAATCAGGTATTGATTTGTAACTTTCATCATACAATCTTTTTGGGTCAATATCCAGCAACTTAAAAGCGAGCGCTTTGTTACAAAGCATACCGTTTCTTAAACCAATATAGTCTGGCAGAGAAGAAAATTCCCACTCTTCTATTTTATTACACAACCCTGCTTTATAAGCATTTTGATGGATGTAATGAAACGTTGTTGGCCCATAATGCATGCTGCCATCGTCAATACATTTACATTTTGTTTTTTGCTGAAACAAACTCCCCGTAAAACCTCTTTGCTTTTGCAGTGCTTTTGTATAACTGCTTAATGTTAACCTAATGCCCTCAGTCAGGGCATTGATTATGAGGGGATTTTGTTTAACCGGTATGGATGACTGTTCGTTTGCATGAATTAAAAAGTGAAAATGATTGGGCATTAAACACCACGCTAATATATCTGCATGAGCATAAATGAATTTTTGCACGTTTTTCAGAAACAGGAGATAGTGGTTCCTTTCAAAAAAGATGGTTTGCTGATTGTTACCTCTGTTGTAAATATGATAAAGATTGTTTTCTGTGAATAGCATGTGTGAAAATAATAAAGCCAATCTGCTTTTGCAAGGTGTCTGACGTCTGCGACGTCCTGACACCAACCACTGATTATAGTATGGCGTAAATAAAGAGTCCCGCCATTGGCAGGACTCTTATCAACGAAAATCATTTCATCAAATTCATCAGCTATTTATTTCACCAGCTTCAATTCTTTTATCAAATTAGATGCACCGCCCAATTTATCAATGCACCAAAGTACATAACGTATGTCAACACAAATGGTGCGGTTGAGATCTTTATCAAACGCAATTTTATGACTTAATGCTTCATAGTTGCCATCAAATGCCAAACCAATCAACTCTCCGTTGGCATTAATCACAGGAGAACCACTATTACCTCCTGTGATATCATTAGTAGTAATAAAACCAACAACAAGATCTTTACGGACTTTATCAATGTACTGACCATAGTCTTTCTTCTTCAGCAGTTCAACCTGTTTGGATGGAAGATCAAATTCATAATCGCCTGCCTTGTATTTTTCAAGAATACCACTTGCTGTTGTTACATAATCATATTTCACAGCATCTCTCGGCACATAACTTTTTACATTGCCATACGATACCCGCATGGTAAACGTAGCATCGGGGTACATCTTCTTTGATTTGGATGGATTCATTTCCATGATTCCTCTTAAATACAAACGGCCGAGATCATTATTCTTAATGGTAAATTCCTGGAAGCGTGGAAGAAATTTCACACTCCAGTTTTTATAGAACGCACTGGCAATAAAGAAAGCAGGATCTTCCTGCAATTTTAATCCATCCGGGTTTGCAACAAATGCATTCCATTTTTCTTCATTTAAAATCATAGTGTTGGCAAACACAGAAGCAGCATATTTTTTCCAGGTTGCTTCGTCTTTCAAATCACCAAAACTTCCTTTCACTGTTTCAAAATAACTGATAGGATGCTGTTCTTTAGGAACATCTTTATAATACATCATCAGCACTGCTCCAACAATATTCTGGTCGCTGACCGCATTATGTGATTCAAGAAAAGATTTTCTTGCTTCGGCAGATGCTTGCATTGCTTTTTTTACATCCTCTTTTGTTGCATTTGGTTTCAGCATAGCTGCTTCCAGCTGAAGTAAGGTGCCGGCAAATGTTAATAGTGGTGAGCCGAAAATTCCTTCAGTCATATATACACGGTGCTTTGCATAAGGGCGCCATGCAGTATATGTTTTTTCCCACTCGGGAAAAATGGCCGCATAATCAGGTTTATCTTTCGCCCATTTAATAAAGTCTGCTTCAACTTTTTGTTTTTGTCCAAACACATCAAACTTTAATAACTGTTTGGTTTCGCCATCATAAAACTTCCAGTAGTTGGCTACACTTGCATAATTACTGGCCAGTTTCAATTTCGTACCGGGATCTTTCTGCATTTCAACAAACATGTATTTTAAACGTACATCACGCAGCTTTACTAATGTTGGATTGTTAATATCAGTTGCAAGATTTACACCCAGTGAAGTTTCATAACGGTTGGTGCTGCCGGGATAACCCCAGGTCATTGCAAAATCACCATCTTTTAATCCACGGATTGAAACCGGTAAAAAATATTTAGGCTTCAGGGGAACATTTGTTTCATTGTATTCAGCAGGCTTTCCATCTTTATTCATGTAAACACGAAACACACTGAAATCACCTGTATGACGTGGCCATTCCCAATTGTCAGTATCGCCACCAAACTTACCTACACTTTCAGGAGGGGCTCCAACTAAACGGATATCACGGTAACGCTCATAAACAAATGCTAAAAACTGGTTGCCTTTAAATAACGGGCTTACTCTGCATTCAATTGACTCATCAGTTTTTGATAAGCGTTTGTTGATGGCAGCTAATACGGCAGCTTGTTTATCGGCTCTTGCTTTACCCAGCATTGTGCCTAATGAATCGAGTACTTCTTTTGTTACATCATCAATACGTACTAAAAACTGTACAGTTAAACCGCTGCGTATTTCTTCTTTCTGACTTTTTGCATAAAAGCCATCACGCAAATAATTGTGTTCAACAGTTGATGAAGTTGCAATAACATCATAACCGCAATGGTGATTGGTAAAAATTAAACCCTGGCTGCTAACAATTTCGCCGGTACAGCCATTCCCAAAAATGATGATGGCATCTTTCAACGATGCTTTGTTGATATTGTAGAGCTGATCTTTGGTAAGCTTCAATCCTTTTTTCTGCATATCAGCATATACCTGCTCACCTAATAAAAGTGGCAGCCACATTCCTTCATCTGCATAAGTACGCAACAGCGTAAGTGCAAAAACAACCGTAACTAAAAACTTTTTCATATCGACATTATTTTTATGCCAGCAAACGTACGTGAAAAACAGATTGTAAAGAAGGATCAGAATTAGGGATCCGTCAGCGGTAAATTAGTCAGCCTCATTGGCGTCGCATGCTCATGCTTCAATCGGCATCAAGACCGAAGCGTCTTGACCCTGCATCAGCAGAAGGGTTACCCGGCTTTTTACCTGCAGCTCTGGCTTTCTCATCAAAATATTAGTTGGTTTGGCAATTCTCACCATCACAGCAGGGCAATGCATTGGTAAAACATACGGGGTATTGATAGTGACCGTGTAGTACCAGCTGCGCCACATAGCCGAAAAAAGACATTGTTGCATCAGCCGAAAACAGGAGCAAATGAATTTCAACGATACCCGATCCAGGATCGTTTTAACACATCGTAGATGAAGTAAACATTATTACAAAAGCTGAAGTTCAGTTTGTCATTAGGTCTTGCATCGGCAGGGAGTTTTAATTTCTGAGTCAGCAAACCATCTGCTTTACTGTACAGTTCAATTTCATTGGTTTGCACATTCAGCAATCCAAACTCTGCATTGCTGATACCGGTATACAGAACGGTTGTGGAGTTGTATTGCGGTAAAACTTTTGCTGAATCAATCACTAATCCTGCAGGAGGTGGAGTTTTTTTGGAATAACCTGTTTTTAATAAGACTGTTTTTTCTTTTACTTCTTTTCCTGTTGCTGCATCATATGCAACAACTGTTGATCCTTTTAAGAAATGTACCAGGTTTTCCCGCTGGTTGTATTGAGCTACTGAATTGGGGAAAGGTTGTAACTGTCCGCTTAAAAATGGTTTTACATCGTATGGTACACCACTTTCATCCAGCACATAATTTACCCAGCCAATGCTGCCGAATGCATTCGCCTGCATAGTTTTCAACGCCGGGCTGTACCACATTCCACGTACATCGGCCAGTAAGGAAAGATCAGGAGGCGAAACCATTTCACCCACAGCATTAAAATAAGCGAAGCTGTATGTTTTGTTGCCGGCAATGGTTGCATAATAAAAACGGTTTTTTAAGTTGATGGCAACTGTGCCGCCATTTTCACCCGGACCTTTTGGCATTTTCAATTCAACAGACTTGCGGAGTTGCCGCATTGTTTGTGCTGGGAGGGAGAAGTATAATGTGAGAAGTAAACAGCCGAAAAATATTTTCTTCATGGAGATTGATTAAAGCATAAAAATAAAGAAAGGAAATAAAGCAAGCTGTTAAAATACTGCTTAGCCTCTGGCTATGCCGTACGGAGTAAGAATCCGAATAACTCCATCAGTAAAGCAATGCTTACATGTACCAGCCAGCCGCCCCAGATACTTTTACTCTGATAGGCGATGGTGCCCAAAATAATACCTCCAAAAAAACTACTGATTGCTTCAAACATAGGCTTACCAAGGTGAATGGAAAAATAGAATAGGGCAACCGGTAATATACAGTTTCTGCCCAGCACTTTGCTCAATGTAATAATCAGAAAACCACGGAAAAATAATTCAATGGTAATAAAATCTGAAGTGTAAGCAGCTTCAAATAAGAAGTAATGCCAGGGCTTTGCTTCGTTACCCAGGCTTTCTGTAATTATTTTTGCTCTTGGATAAACAAGGGAAAAATCATGTTGCAGTGAAGCCCAGAGAAGCAGTGGGATTATCAACAAAATCAGAAAAAAATAAGGACTTAATGAACTTGCTTTTTTTAAACCATATAAACCCCATTTCCCTTCTGTAAATCTGTGTATGAATAAAAGCAAACAGGAAATAAGAATGACCCCACCCAGCCATGATGCCGGTTGCTGAAATGCATGTTTGTATGTATCTGTTACTTCCTGAGGGAGTAAACGGACAAAAGGTGCAGCTACTTTTAAAGCAAACAGTAAAGGAGCAGCAATTAATAAAAAGAGAAGCAGGTTGTTTTTAAAAGAAACAGTTTTTAATTCAATAAAAACGCCTGCAAGAAAAAAAACAAAAAACAAGCTGAAATACCAGGCAAGCGAAAAAAGAAAATCTTCGCCTCTCAACCAAAACCTAAAGCCGGAAAAATAATTAATATAACAGGTAATGCAAATGATTGCTATTGCAATTCCATACTTTTTGCATGAAAAATTCTGCAGCAGTTCTGTTACGGTTATGGAAAGAAATTTTCTCAACCTTGTGAATTCATTGAAAAGATAGTGCCTGCTTCTTAAGCGTTCAACTTCTGCCACAAAATATCTTTCAGCTGAGTGAGTCCCTGGCCGGTAACAGCGGAGATAAACACATGCGGAATATTTTTTGGCAGTTCTTTTTCAATGGCTGCTTTCAGTTCATCATCGAGCATATCACTTTTGCTCACAGCAATGATAAATTCTTTCTGCAGCATTTCCGGATTGTATTCTTCCAGTTCATTGTGCAGTATTTCAAATTCTTTGCGGTGATCATTACTATCGGCAGGAATCAAAAACAATAAGATCGCATTGCGTTCAATATGACGGAGAAAACGATGACCCAATCCTTTTCCTTCAGCAGCACCTTCAATGATACCGGGCAAATCGGCAATACAAAAACTTTTTCCATCACGGTATTCAACCATACCCAGTTGCGGAGTCAGCGTTGTAAATGCATAATCAGCAATCTTTGGTTTAGCAGCAGTAATTGATGAGAGTAATGTTGATTTGCCGGCGTTGGGAAATCCTACCAAACCTACATCAGCCAGCACTTTCAGTTCCAGCACTTTCCAGCCTTCAACGCCTGGCTCGCCTGGTTGTGCATGTTCAGGAGCCTGATTAGTGGGTGTGGCAAAGTTGGCATTACCTAGGCCACCACGTCCGCCTTTTAATAAAATAACCTGCTGACCATCTTCTAATATTTCAGCTTCCACTTCACCTGTTATCTCATCTCTTGAAATAGTACCAAGCGGTACTTCAATAATAATATCCTTTCCATCCCGACCGGTCATATTGTTCTTACCACCGGGGTCGCCATCATCAGCCAGTACATTTTTATAATAGCGAAGATGCAGTAAGGTCCAGAGTTGAGAGTTACCTCTTAAAATAATATGAGCACCACGACCGCCATCGCCACCATCGGGCCCGCCCATGGCCGTTAATTTGTTTCGCATAAAATGCTTAATTCCGGCACCACCATGACCGCTTCGGCAAAACACCCGTATATAATCTATAAAGTTCTTTTCCATAAAATGGCGGCAAAGATAGTTTTTTTGACAGCGGGTAGAGGAATTTCTATTTATTCAGCTAAACAAAAACCCCTCTGCACTATAGCAAGAGGGGTTTGTTCGGATAGTTAAATATCCTTCTTTTTTATTGCTTTGTAACTCTCAGAGTTTGTTTCCAATCGGCAGAAATCATTTCCACGATATACATACCCGTTTTCAACGATCCCAGGTTTGGAACCACCACAATATTCTGGCCTTTCTGAAGACTTACCTGTTTGTTCAGAACAACCTGGCCTGATACATTGCTGACCCGTACAGTCATTGCTGCCTGTTTCTCTGTTTCTATCTGCAGTTTAATGTCGCTTGCAAACGGATTAGGATATACAGTGTAGTTATTCAGCTTTATCCCGCTGAGGCGTAATGAAACTGTATTGGAGAAAAAAGTTTTTCCATCCATGTCAAACTGTTTCAGGCGATAGTAAATCACTTTAGCGGAAGAGTTGACCGGATCAAGATAGCTGTAGGCTTGCTGAGATACTGAACCGCCTTTGCCATTTACTTTTCCTGCAGATTTGAAGTTAATACCATCTTCGCTGCGTTCAACAAGGAAGTAATCGTTATTGATTTCATTTAGCGTAATCCAGTTCAGCTCAGCATTTGTACCTGATTTTTTTACACTGATTTCACCGAAGGAAACTGGCAGTGTTGAATTGGAAGGAAATTCACTTGATGCCAGGTCAGTTAAACCACCAAGGCTGCTGATAAGGAAACTTTGTACTGTACCGGTTACACTGTTTGCAGTTGTTTGATCAATAAAATACAAACCTGTTCCGGTTGAAATATGTAACGATCCTGTTTGTGTCCATGCAACACCATTTACACTTGTTCCCGCAAAGGCAGCACCGCCGGTTTGAACAATCCATTTCCGGCTAAGTGTTGTTGGATTAGCTAACGAGTTGAGTGTATAGATGTAGGTATCGGAACCTGTTACATTTGCCAACGCATATAATACACCGTTAGGGCCTACTGCTAAATCTCCATTTTGAAAATCAGCAGCTGAACCACCACCGCTGAAAGCAAGAGGAGTATTGCCGTAGGTATTAATATTACTGATTGCATTTGTACCATTACCCTGGAAAGAAGCAATGTAAATATTTGCAGTTCCATCGCCTGCAATGATCCATCCTTTCCCGTTTGCATCAAAGCCTATTCTTACAAATCCAAGACTGGTGGCGTTGCCTGCACCGTTCAGATCAATTGTGCCTACAGATGCATTACCTGTTCCTGTTGGACTGATTGAATAAATTTCTACCTGTCCATTATTATTTGATGTGTTGAGAATGTAATAAAGATTTCCGTTGGGGTCATTTAAATTTGCTTTGTTCTTTCCTAAACCGGCAGTACTTGCTGCAGGAGTAATCAGGTCAACTGGCCCGTTTGTAACAGATCCGATAATCGGATTAATCTTATATGCTTTGATTGCTCCGCCGCCGGAAGTAGAGTAAAGATTTGGCTGAAAAACAGAAGCAGTTGTTATGGGTGAAGCTGCTACTTCGCTTCCTCTGCTGGCAACTACACTTACGGTATAAACTCCGGCTGCATTGAATATAATATTCTTGCTGCCGCTGTTTCCTGCAGGAATTACAAATTCCTCACCATTAATTCCCGGTGATACCGACCAGATGTAAGTAATTGTTCCGCTTCCTGTAAAATTTGAGGTTGCAGAAGTGAAGGTAAGGCTGCGACCAACAACTTCAGAAGCAGCAGCACCTGGTGTAAGACTAACCGAAGGCGGTGGGGGTGCTGTAATTGTTACTGTAGCAGTTTTTGTTGTTCCTCCTCTTGAAACAGAAAATGTATATACAGTTCCCATAACAGCTAATGAGTTAAACGTTACAGTTTGCGTACTTCCATTTTGTTGTTGAAAGGGGAAGCTTGGACTGGTAATACCTGCCAATGATCCGGAAGAAGAAGTAACATTCCAGGTAAAGTTGTTGTTGCCTGGCCAGGTGTTTTGTGGACTTCTGCTGATATCAACCGTAACGGTAGATAATCCAATGGGCTGTGCAATGGTTGATAGACTTGCAGTTACAGTTTGCGCAGTTAGCTTGGATGAAATAAAAAAGAAAAGGACAAATACAGGCAAAGTGCCTCTTAAAAGGGTAAACTTTTTCATGTTTTCAAATTTTGGTACAATAAAAAATAGGCTCAAAAGGAGATGGACCTCAGGTTATTGAAAGGATTTGAAAACTAAATTGTATTCAGGGGATAAGGGATGACGGATGAATAAGATAAAATGGGGGATTGTCAGGGGATTGGATAGGCTAGGCAACAAAAGTATATCAGATTTTGGAAATCAGGGAATTTTTTTGCTTAAATTTTTAGTTGGCCTTAAAATAACGTAAAACTACAATTGTGTCGGCTACATCATCCTTGCATTAACTAAAGCAGGCTTAACAGTGAATAAGCTCATTGATCAGCATGTTGTTTTTTAGTCATCAAATTAACGGCTTATTGGTTCGGTAACAAGTTCCTTTAAACTGAGCAACAAGATGTTCTTTTTGATTCCAAACAGAAATATGATATAATCCCGTAGATCTTCCGTTATGTAACTCTTTTGCTTCTGCAGTTAACAGATCATCTACATGTACTGGTTTGAGAAAGTTGATGGATGTATCAAGTGCCACGGATAAATTATTACGGTTGTTGCAAGCAAACGCAAAAGCACTGTCAGCTAATGAAAAAGCAATACCACCATGTACAATACCAAAACCATTGATCATTTCTTTGCGAACAGTCATCTTTATTTTACTGTACCCTTCTTTTATTTCAATGACTTCAATACCCAGCCATTGACTGAACAGATCGTTTTGTATCATATGTGCTACAACGTTCGCCGCCTGTTGATCGCTCATTTTTATTGATTTACTGATAGTGATTTGTTTTGAAAGACTGCAAGTCAGCCGATCAGACCTCTTTATAAGAGTAATACACTAGTAAAGGTATACATTGGTCTCTATTATTTTTTTTTATGCCTGATCCTTATCATATATTTAAAATAAGGGTAATATTTTGCCAACCAGAAATTAAAATCAAATATCCACCTATATCCATCCTTACGTGTATGAAAAACCATCTTGTTATTGTCCTGTGTATTTATGTCAACATTGTAAATGCGCAGGTAGGTATCGGTACTACTTCTCCTGTATCTACATTAGATGTAAGAGGTTCGCTTTCTTTGAACTACCGATCTTTCAGTTCCTCCACTACAGCATCATCCACTGACAATACCCTGATATTTTCAGGCACAACAGCAGCAACCATAACACTACCTGATGCCAGTACCTGTGCAGGAAGGATATATGCTATAAAGAACGCAAGCACAACGAATCCGCTTCCTGCAGTAACGATTGCAACTACTTCATCACAAACTATTGATGGTGGCAGTTCATGGTTGCTGAATGATACAAAAGAAATTATTACCGTCATCAGCGATGGCAGTAATTGGAATATCATCAGTTCTGGTGCGCAAAAAACAAGAAATAGCTATGTTTTGGTGCAAGCAGTCTCTGATCTTCCTGCTCCTGTGTCTGGTATTATTACCCTGTTAGCAGGAACTACCTATGAAGTAAATGGCACTATTGTGTTAACTAATAAAATCAATCTGAATGGTTGCTACCTGGTAGGTATGGACGCAAATAATGATAAATTAATTTACACCCCTGCAAGCGGGGAATTATTTACAGGTACAAAAGGAGGCACGCTCAAAAACCTTACAATGGTAGCTAATACAACAGGTGCCAAATTATTTAATGTTGATCTTGGAGCTGCAGAAAATTTAATTGTTAGGGATGCAATTATTGCCAGTTGTAAAGATGTTGGATTAGTGAAGGGTGGCTATATTGTGTTTTTCAGTGTCATCAATTATTCGGGTAATACAATTGGTATCACTTACCAGGATGTAAACCATCTCCTGCTCGATAATACAGCCTGGTTTTCTACGAACTATAATACGTTTGAAAAACTTGTAGGCACGTTTTCTATGATTGAAAAACTTGGTGGCTTCAGCCATGGAACGAGTGCCAATTCAGCAGTTGAATTTGATGTTTCAGGAATTATATCTATTACTGATGCGGCAACATTTAAAAATACAGCCATGATGGGAACCGCCACAAGAGTTAATGGCTCGTTTTCAGGAAAGTGGGAGGTAGAATGCCCCGGTATAACTACAGAAAAAGATGATGTGGCTGCAGGTAATCTTTATCTTACTTCCACAACCACTACAACATTTTCAGGGGCAAATGCACCTGCTAAAGTTTTATGTACAACCAGTGCTACCGGGCTTTTCAGGGTAAGTTCACCATCGAATAACAGGCTGGTATATGATGGAATTAAAACCCGTCGCTTTGCAGTTGTAGGTTCGGTAAGTGTTACTGCACAATCTGCGAATAAATATTTTTCTTTCTATATCTACAAAAATGGAGTGAAACTACCCGAATCTGAACAAGCCATGCGGTTATCTACAGGTGTAGACAAAGGATCATTAACGATTACCTGCACAGTGCAGTTATCTACAAATGATTATATAGAGATATGGGCGGCCAATACGTCTGATGGTACAAGTATGAATGTAGAAACCTTGAACCTTACAGTTAAATAAATCAGAGAGTTATTCATCATCAAAAAAATGAGTATGAAAAAAGCAGTTTATTTCTCTGGAATTTTTTTGTTGGTTGGGTTTAATGCAATAGCACAAACAGATGTTACGAATCAAAGTATATTGTATATCAACAGCGGAACAGATACATTTTACATCAACGGAGGTTTTACAAACGCTTCTACTGCATCGTTTACCAACAATGGACGTTTTTATTTAAAGGAAAATTTTATAAACAATCAGCCATCTATGGCAGTGGGAACAGGTGAACTTTATCTTAACGGAACAGCCAACCAGTCCATTACTACTACAAGCGGCTCACCATTTTATAAACTTACCATTAATAAGCCGTCCGGCTTAACTACACTTTCTTCTGTAATAACAGTCAATCAAACATTGAATTTAACAGCAGGTAATATTTCGATTGCAAACTATGATCTTACCATTGCAAACAGCGGAACAATCAGTAATGCGAATGCTGCAAGCTATATTATAGCAACCGGAACCGGGGCAGTAAACCAACAAGTTGCAGCGGCAGGATCAAAATTATTTCCTGTTGGCACATCTGCTGCATACACACCTGCAACCATTGCATTAACGGCAGGGTCAACAACAGATTTGTTCAGTATGCGAATGCTGACTTCTTTTTACAGCCAGGGTACAACCGGTACCCCTTTAATCTCTAATGCGGTAAATGCAACCTGGATGATTGCTGAAACTGTAGCTGGTGGTTCTGATGCAAGTATCACCTGTCAGTGGCCACTTTCTTTAGAACTACCGAGTTTCGATAGAGACTTCAGCAGAGTTGCCCATTATACATCCGGTGCATGGGAATATGGTTTTGTAAATATCCCGGCATCCGGATCAAACCCATATACTGTTACACGTTCAGGCCTTACAGGTTTTTCACCTTACGGAGTATCGATGTTTATGACCGTATTACCTGTTAGCCTGCTCAAAATATCTGGTAAGAATAACGGGAATGAAAATTTAATTCATTGGTCAACGATAACAGAAACCAATAGTGACTATTTTTCTATTGAGGCTTCTTTGAATGGAACTGATTTTACAGAAGCGGGAAGAGTGAAGGCCACAGGAAACAGTAATGGCTTGCATAACTATAATTTTGTTCATCGTGAAATTGGAAACAATTCTTTTTACTATCGTATAAAGCAGGTTGATATTGATGGCAGAGCAACTTATTCAAACGTTGTACGTATTGAAGTTGTTGGTTTCAGATTGGCTGCACTATATCCCAACCCTGTAAAAAATAAAACGACCATCAGCTTCAGCTTGAAAAATACATCGTTGGTTGTTGCGCATATTACCAATGCGTCAGGTTTACTGGTATATAAATACAGTGAGCAATATGATAAGGGAAACAGGTTCATGAATCTTGACCTGAGCATGTTGCCGGCGGGGAATTATATGTTGCGGTTAACTGATGATAGAGGAAATAAGCAAACATTCCGCTTCAGTAAAACAAACTAAAACTTTATTTAATCACCATTAAAGTTGGGTTGTCTTTTTTCTAAAAAAGAAGTAATGCCTTCCTGGTAGTCTTTTGTTGATGCCGCTTTTTGTTGAAACTGATCTTCAAGCATTAGCTGCTCTTCCCATGAATTTGAAACCGAACTGTTCAACACATGTTTGGTATATGCGAGGCTTTTGGTTGGCATCTGAGCAAGTGCATGTGCAATTTTTTTACTTTCTTCTTCAAATGTAACATCAGCAAAAACTTTATAGATCATTCCCATACGTTCTGCTTCGTTGGCCGATACTTTATCACCCGTCATCATCAATGCGCCTGCTTTTTGCCAGCCGATTAAACGGGGTAAGGTGAATGTACCCCCGCTATCGGGAATCAAACCAATTTTTGAAAATGCCTGGATGAAAGAAGCTGATTCGGCTGCGATAACAATATCGCAACACAAAGCAATATTCGCACCTGCACCAGCTGCAACTCCATTTACTGCTGCAATAACCGGTTTGGGCATATTGCGGATACGTTTTACAATGGGATTGAAATGTTCTGATAAAATCTGCGCAAGCTCAATCTTATTTTCACCCACCAGTTCACCAATATCCTGTCCTGCGCTGAACGCTTTGCCAGTGGCTGTGATATAAACACAACGGACTTCGTGCAGTGAAGTACATTCATCCAAAATGTTTTGCAGTAACAAAGCCATCTCCCGGTTAAATGCATTGAATTTATCAGGACGGTTAAGGGTGATGAATGCAATTGAGTTTTTTATTTCGAATAAAACAGTTGACATGGCTGGTTGATTTATAAATACTATTTCAAATAAATATCGGAACTATATTTTTACATTCTCAACTATCAGTGACATTTAAAATAATCAAAAGGTTCTTTACATTCTTCACATTGATATAATGCCTTGCAGGCAGTTGATCCAAACTCGCTGATCCGTTTAGTATGATGCGAGTTACAATGCGGACATTGAACTGCTTCAGCTGCAGCGAACAGTTTGTTGTTGCATACCTGCTGTTTTGCATTGGGCGGTGCAATACCGTAAGCTTTTAATTTCTGTTTTCCTTCTTCAGTCATCCAGTCGGTAGTCCATGCAGGAGAAAGTACAGTTGTGATTTTTACATATTTGAAACCATGCTCAGCTAATGCCAGGCGTATATTCATAGCAATCATATCCATTGCAGGGCAACCGCTGTAAGTTGGGGTGATGATAATTTCAGCTCCCTCTGACTCTTCACCGGAAGGGGATACTTTTAAAACAACATCTCTTACAATTCCTAAATCAAGGATAGTTAATACAGGTACTTCAGGATCTGTTACTGTTTCAAGTATCTGCCAGATTTTTTTTTCTGATATGTCAACAGTATTTACCATTTTGCACCGGGGTAAGTTCGTTGCAAATATTGCAGTTCAGTTAAGATATAACCGAGATGTTCTGTATGTATTCCTTCTTTACCACCTGTTTGCATAAATGTATTGACTGGTACAGGCAAGGTTGCCTCATCAAACACCTGTGTTACACTCTGCATCCATTCTTCCTGTAATGCAGTAACATCAATAGCTGTTTCTTTTTCGTAAACGGTTGGAATAAACATTTCGCCTGTATACCTCCACAACTCATCAATGGCATGTAACATTTTCGTTTGGCTTTCTTCTGTACCATCACCCAAACGAATCACCCATTCACTGCTCCAGCGAAGATGATAGGTTGTTTCTTTCAATGATTTTGCTGCAATTGCTGCAAGCTGTTCATCTGTATGATTCTGTAATTGCCTGTACAACAAAAATTGAAACTGGCTGAATAAATATTGCCGCAAAATAGTTTGTGCCCAATCACCATTTGGTTGTTCAACTATCAATAAATTTTTAAACTCTCTTTCTGTACGTAAGTAAGCAAGTTGATCTTCATCTGTATTTCCAGTCAACTGTGCAGCATACTGATAAAAGTTTCTTGCCTGTCCTATGAGATCCAGAGAAATATTGGTGATGGCAATATCCTGCTCCAGAATTGGTCCGTGGCCGCACCATTCGCTGTTGCGTTGCGACAGGATTAGAGTTGTATCTGCGAGTTGTAATGTATAATCAATAAATGAGGCGTTCATTAATCAGGAATTAGGATTTTGTAATTTGGAATTTGGCTTGACAGCAGCTTTAGATTTGTCAAGATAGCCGATATAGCCGTTTGTAAGTTTAAAAATCAATTGGCATTTATCTTCACCAGTTTTTAACTCATCTTCTGTTATATATTTTTCATCAAAAGCTGTAGTAAGATGTTCCATCGTTTCGGTTATTGAGCCTCTTGCAATGATGAAAAAATTTCTTGTATCAGTAAACGTATATCTTCCATATCCTTCAGCCATATTTCTTGTTACTGATCGTGATGAATCAACGACCTGTGGGGTCAAAAGGAATTTTTCATCTTTTGGAAATTTCTTTACTAATTCTGAAATAAAAATTCTAAGCAGCCTTGCTTCTTTATAACACTCTAAATCTTTATAGCCTTTGTAATCCATCGTTACGGTTGTAGTTTAAGGACAAATTCCTTATTCCAAAATACAAATTCCAGTCCTGAACCTACATATGTTTTACTTCATCAGGTAAATCATAAAAAGTAGGATGACGATAAACTTTATCATTTGCAGGATCATATAAACTCTCTGCATCATCCGGATTACTTGCATGAATATATTTGCTTTCAACCACCCAGATGCTTACACCTTCCATTCTCCTGGTATACACATCTCTTGCATTTTCAATAGCCATTTGTGCATCGGCTGCTTTTAAGCTGCCCACATGTTTATGATCCAATCCCTGTTTGCTACGTATGAAGACTTCCCAGAGAGGCCAGGCCCCCTCTAACGAACTCTGTTCCCAACTATCGCTTTGCTCAGTTGCCCCGGAAGGGGAGACTTTTGAAGACTCTGCTGCTACAGAACCTCCTGTATTCGTATCCGGGATATCGCCGTAATAAAATTTCCTTATTTGAAAGTTCATAATGTATGCTCTTAGGTTTTATTAAGCTGCCGCTAAAGCCCCTTTAGGGGTTTGGGGTTTCTTTCTTTTCTCCGCATGAGCTACTGCTGCTTCTCTCACCCACCTTCCTTCTTCATGCGCTTTGCGTCTTGCTTCAAGGCGTTGCTTGTTGCAGGGGCCATTTCCTTTTACTACGTTCCAAAACTCTTCCCAGTTGATTTCTCCAAAATCATAATGCTTTCGTTCCTCATTCCATTTTAAATGAGGATCGGGCAGAGTCATACCGAGAAGTTTTACCTGCTCAGCAATCATATCAACAAAATTCTGCCTTAGTTCATCATTACTTTTGCGTTTGATCTTCCACTTCATGCTTTGATCACTGTTAGTGCTTTCGCTGTCTTTCGGTCCAAACATCATGAGGCTTGGCCACCACCATCTGTTGATTGCATCCTGGCACATTTCTTTTTGTTCAGCAGTTCCTTTTGATAACACAAGTAATGATTCAAATCCCTGCCGCTGATGAAAACTTTCTTCTTTACAGATCCGTACCATGGCTCTTGCATAAGGTCCGTAAGATGTTCTGCAAAGCATCACCTGGTTTAAAATGGCAGCACCATCAACCAGCCATCCAACAGCACCCATATCAGCCCATGTTAATGTTGGATAGTTAAAGATGGAAGAATATTTGGCTTTACCACTCAGCAAATCAGCAATCATCTGTTCACGGCTCATACCAAGCGTTTCTGCTGCACAATACAAATACAAGCCATGGCCGGCTTCATCCTGAACTTTAGCAATCAGGATTGCTTTGCGTTTTAAGGAAGGGGCACGGCTTATCCAATTACTTTCAGGTAGCATTCCTACAACTTCACTATGTGCATGCTGACTGATTTGGCGAAGATTCGTTTTACGATAAGCTTCCGGCATCCAGTCTTTAGGTTCCACCTTCACTTCGCTGTCAATATTGTTTTGAAAGCTTTGTTCTAAGTTTTGAGTTGTCATTGCTGAATAGATATAGAACAAATTTAATTAAAACTAACACCTGTTTGGACATTTTGTTTAATTCAACCGGGCTATGCTATTTTACATCAAAATCAATCACTACTTTTTCTGTTTTTGGGTGCGACTGGCATGTGAGGATATAACCCTGTTCAATTTCTTCCTGCTCCAATCCCCAATGAACATCCATGCTTACTTCACCTTCCAGCAGTCTTGCCTTACAGGTACAGCAGACTCCTCCTTTGCAGGCATAAGGAACATCAGCACCCTGTTGCATAGCTGCATCAAGAATACTTGTATCGCTGTTGAAGGGAATCATTAAGTTAAAACTTCTTCCATCAAGCTTAATGCTGATGTTACTTTGTGGGCCTCCTTTGCTTGCAGCTTGTGGCATGTGGCTGGCAGCTTTCTGCTGTCCCGGAGTAGTAAACAGTTCAAAATGAATTTTCTTTTCATCAACAGCATTGGCCTGTAAAAAATCTTTTACAGAAAAGATCATGTCTTCTGGTCCGCATAAAAAAAACTCATCAGTTGTTTTGATGTTAATCAATTTATCAAACAGCTGTGAGCATTTTTCTTTTGTAATCCTTCCGAAGTTAATATCCGCATCTGTTTTTTCCCTGCTTAAAATATGAATGAGGTTGAACCGGTTGATGTATTTATTTTTCAATCCTTCCAGTTCTTCAAAAAAAATAATGGAAGAGCGGCTTTTGTTTCCGTACACCAAAGTAAAACTGCTGTTGGGTTCTGTTGCCAGTGTTGTTTTGATGATGGACAACATGGGTGTAATGCCGCTGCCTGATGCAAAAGCTGTATAATTTTTCTGATGTACCGGATCAAGTGTTGTATTAAATCGCCCAACAGGAGGCATTACTTCCAATATATCCGACTTCTTTAATTGCTCATTGGCAAAGGTTGAAAATAAGCCACCCTCCACCTTTTTTATTGCCACTCTTAGTTGGTTCTCCAGCGGGCTGCTGCAAATGGAATAGGTTCTTCTTACTTCTTCACCGTTTATTGTTGTACGCATAGTAAGACTTTGCCCCTGCGTAAATTGAAAAGCCGTTGTTAAAGCGGGGGGTACATCAAATAAAACAGTGATACAATCGGCTGTTTCTTTTTTTACTTCCTTAATTGAAAGCGGGTGAAAGTGTATGGACATGCAAACCGTTCTTATTTTCTCAAACCATCAATCATAATCATGATCATATTATCTTCCA
>JANOIQ010000211.1:0-2604 GCA_031407835.1 Chitinophagaceae bacterium | reverse complement strand
TATGATTATGTGCTGGTAGTTGATGCTTCCATTATTGCGAAAGGAATTCTGTTTGAAAAAGTTCCTGATACAACCGAAGCTGTTCTTCATTCTTCTCATCACATCAACCTGGCCACGCTTAATTCATTGACAAAGCAACTGTATGGGGGAGCAATTAATTTATATTCCTGCGGAATAGAAAGCGAAAACTTTGAAACAGGAGAACAGCTTTCAGCAAAGGCCAAAACCAATGCGAAAAAAGCTGTTCTGTTTATAACTGATTGGGTAAATACTTTGATACCTGCAAGTTAATTTCTTTCAATGCGTTTGATCAGTTCGCCTGCTGCATCTTTTACTTCAATGATCATTGGCATTTGCCCCATTGCATGTGTTGAACAAGATAAGCAGGGATCATAACAACGGATAGTAGATTCCACCCTGTTCAGCATTCCTTCTTTCAGATCATTTCCATGTACATATTGTTTCGCCACTTCTGTAATAGAACGGTTCATAGAAGGATTATTCTGCCCGGTAGCAATCAGCAGATTTACTTTTGTCAGTTTACCGGTATTATCTGTTTTGTAATGATGGAACAGTGTACCTCTTGGTGCTTCTGAACTGCCGATACCTTCTTCATAATTCCAACGACCATGATGCTGAATATGCTGCGATGTAACCTGCGGATCATTTAAAATCCGTTGTGCATCTTCCACATCACTCAACGCTTCAATTAAACGGGTATAGTGAAAGTAAAATGTTCCATGTACAGGTTTGCCTCCGTTCATTAATTTAAACAGTTCAAATTCTCTTTGTGCCAATGGCGTACGCATTTTACTGCAAACATTTAACCTTGCCAGCGGACCAACCCTGTAAAATCCTTTATCGAAACCGAAGGGTTTATAATAAGGAAATTTCAGATAGGAAAAATTAACTGAACGTTCTGCTATATAGTCAAGATATTCTGTTGGCGATAACTGATCGTGTAAGATGGTGCCATCAGCATCCATGAAGCGGAGTTTACCATCATACAATTCATGTTCACCATTTGGACCAACTGTTCCGAGATATAAAGTGGGAGAAGTTGCAAAGCTTTGCACCATCTCCGCATGTTCTTCATGAAAGCGTTTGATGATTTCAATTCCCTTTTGTACGGTTTCAATTGCTTCAGGAATCCATTCGAGTAAAGCCTTCCTGTTTTCTTCTGTTAACGGATAAGCCATACCACCGGGAACAATACCCATGATATGAATTTTCTTACCAGTGATACGTTCACTTAATTCCTGTCCGAATTTGCGTAAACGAATTCCACGCACTGCGATATCAGGAAATTTTTCTGCAATGCCGAGTATGTTCCTTTTGGCAGGATCGCTATCGTAACCCAATAAAAAATCAGGAGAGGAAAGATGGAAAAAAGATAATGCATGCGAAGAAAGATTCTGACCGATATGCATTAATCTTCTTAACAGGTTCGCTGTATATGTTGGTTGAATGCCCTGGATCATTTCGCAGGCTTTTACACTGGCCAGTGTGTGACTGGTTGGACAGATGCCACAAATGCGTGGAGTAATTGTTGGCATTTCTGTATACATTCTTCCTTCACAGAACTTTTCAAAACCCCTGAATTCATTTACATGAAATAATGCATTCTCCACTTCACCACTATCGTTGAGTTCGATGGTGATTTTTGCATGACCTTCAATTCTTGTAACAGGAGAGATGAGGATTCTTTTTTTATCTTGATTAACCATAACGCAATTTTTTTACTTTGCTTAAATCAGGAACACGGTCGTTTAAAAATTCAAACAGTACATAAAAGATCGTATCAGCATCGGGAGGGCATCCCGGAATAACAAAATCAATGTGCACCAGTTCCTGCAACGGAACTACTTTATCATTCAGCTTAAGCAATGCAGGATGATTGGGAACTTCGCCTTCCTGATCATTGCTGATGGCATTGACATAAGCCGTATCAAATACATCTTTCAGGTTGAAATAATTCCGCATGCCGGTAACATTGGTTGTAATTGCACAATCACCCAACGCAATCAAAATTTTTGAGTGTGCACGCATGTGTATCAATTCGTGCTGATGTTCATCGCTGGTAACAGATCCTTCAATCAACGCAATATCCACATCAGGAAATTCTTTCCCATCTACAATGGGCGACTTAACGATATCGGCCAGCTTTGCTACATCAAGAATGCGTTCATCAATATCCAGCAACGACATGTGGCAGCCTGAACAGCCACCCAGCCAAACCGTTGCTAATTTTTTCTTAGCCATTTTATAAATACGTTTTTAGTATCAACATCATTAACAGAAAATATATGTTAAAGCTTCATAGCTCTTCTCTCCATCAGTTCATTAATCATTTCAGGATTCTTTTCAAGCTGCCCCTGCACAATTGCTTTTGGCCAGATAGCACCTGTAGGACAGGCATGCAAACATTTACCACAGGAAGTACATGTTTCTGATTCGCCCCAGGGCGTATTGAAATCAGAAATGATCCGCACATTATAACCACGGTTCATTACATCCCAGTTGTGTGCACCTTCCACTTCATTACAAACTCTTACACAACGTGTACACATAATGCAGCGGTTGTGATCAATCACATACCAGGCA
>JANOIQ010000171.1:0-17040 GCA_031407835.1 Chitinophagaceae bacterium | reverse complement strand
AGCTTTCTTGCTGAAAGAAAAGCATCGGTATTGTTCTGAAGATTTTTTTCAACCTGCTGTAAAGAATCTTTCTGTGCGTTAAAATCATTCTGCAGCTTTTGAAGAATTTCCACTTTCATACTATTCACTGAGGCCACGCTTTTTTCATTTACTCTTTTCATAACTGCATTGGCAATAGCTGCAGCAAGCTGTTTATCCGTATCCCACACATTTATTTTTACATGACCGAATTCATTTTTATGAATGCGTATATTTTCTTTGTATTCATAATCTGCTAAATAAGCAGCCCGCTGATCTGATACATTAATTTTATAATGGCTGATCAGTTTAAAACTGTCAACCATAAAACGGCACATTTCTTCCGATTTTGCAATGGCCATTAAGCGGTCATTGTCAAACTCGCCTCCATAATAAAAATACTGCTCCCAGAATTCAGTACGGTAAATATTTGAACGGTCGCCCAGGTTTGGATTGGCAGCAGTAAAAACAGCTGAGCTTCTGAAGTATGGTTTTTGCAAAATAAGAACAGCTCCTGTACAAGCAGATGCAATAAAAACGATGATCAATGATTGTATCCAGCGTTTTCTGATCACCTCAAAAACAATATCTAAATTCATAAGCAAATGTATATGCGGTTGCGGCTAATGTACAATAGTTTTTATTTGCAGGCCATTAAATGCATCAGGATGCATTTTGCACTACCTGTACATTCCTGTTAAAACTTTCATCAAGTGAAATAAATGTTTCTGTCCGTTCAATTCCTTTTATTTTTTGCAAGGCATCATGCAATACATAACGGAGTTGGGTAATGTCTTTACAAACCACTTCAATAAACATACTGTAGTTGCCGGTTGTATAATTGAGTCTTATTATCTCCGGAATATTCTGCAGGTCTTTCGCAACATTATCATATAAAGAACTCTTTTCAAGGTACACCCCTACAAAAGCAGTAATATCATATCCCAGCGTTTTGAGGTCTACATTTAATTTTGTGCCTTTTACAATTCCATGTTCCTGCAGTTTTTTTATCCGTACGTGGATTGTTCCTCCGGAAACAAAGAGCTTTTTGCCTAATTCTGCATAAGATATCTGCGCATCCTCCATCATTTCTGAAATGATTTGAAGGTCTAATTTGTCAAGATTCAATTTCGCTGGCATATTTGACAATGATTTTGATAGTTATTCAATATTTGCATGATTAATTAAAGATAATCAAAAGTTTTAAAATAATCGTTCGAAAATTTGCAACGAATACTGTAATCAACCTACTTTTACACTGTAATCGTTCTTTGAACAACATACTGTGGAGTGATGAAATTTTTGGCAGACATGCCCTCTCGTCTCGGGGGTGGAGATAACAGGATAAATATAGCATAGAGCCGGTTGTTTAGCAATAAGCAGCCGACCGGGGTCGACCACCGAACTTTGTGCTACAACTAACTGCTCCGTGGAGGTTCGATCCCTCCCTCTACAGCTTTTCAAGTTCTTTAAACTTTGTGGGGTGATGAAATTTTGGCAGACATACCCTCTTGTCTCGGGGGTGGAGGTAACAGGATAAATATAGCATAGAGCCGGTTGATTAGCAATAATCAACCGACCAGGGTCGACCACTGAACTTTGTGCTACAACTAACTGCTCCGTGGAGGTTCGATCCCTCCCCCTACAGCTTTTTTCTCATGCTTATTTTTACGATTGCCTTTTGTTTATACAAAGGGCTTTTTTGTTTTTTTACTTCTTCTTCCTTTATCATTACTAATTATGGTTTTCAGTTTGTACATTAAAGGACAAATTCTGCTATGACCATTGAAACGGTTCAACTCATTTCTGATAAAGTCTTATCAGAATTAGAAACTTTGCTGCCTGAAAACCTAAGCTACCATGGAGTTCATCATACAATTGACGTAGTAAAGCAATCCCTGGCAATTGCAAAACGTGAAGGAATCAATCAGGAAGAGGATCTGCTGCTGTTACAGATTTCAGCACTCTATCACGACTCGGGTTTTTTAATCACTTATAAAGATCATGAAACAGAAAGCTGCCATAAAGCAAAGCGGGAACTTTCTTTTTTTGGTTTTTCTGAAGCCCGTATAAAAAAAATATGTGGTATGATTGAAGCTACCAGGATTCCTCAACGGCCCTGCAATTTACTGGAGCAAATCATAGCCGATGCCGATCTGGATTATCTTGGCCGGAACGATTTTCAAAAAATCAGCAAGACTTTACAAACAGAATTTATATCTTATGGCATTGTAAGCAATCCAAAAGCCTTTGAAGAATTACAACTCCGTTTTTTTGAATCCCATGAATACTTCACAAAGTCTTCGCAACAATTGAGAGGACCTGTTAAAAGCCTGCGCTATGAAAAATTAAAGAAAAGCGACCTGCTGCGCCATTAGCTAAATAACAACAAATGAACCCGTCGCTACGATTTTTAAAACTGTTAAACATACATCCGGGAGAATGGCCACTGGTGCAAAAACTATTTTCGCTTCAGTTTTTTCAGGGAGCAGGTATTGCTTTATTTTTTACAGCCGCCATTTCACAATTCCTCGAAAAATTCCCCATCTCTGAGCTTTCTTATGTTTTTATCATCTCTGCTTTTCTTTTATGGATTGCCGGTATAATCTGTAACAAACTTGAACACAAACTGAGTTTGCAGAAGCTGAGTGTTGTGATGACGCTGATTATGGCACTAAGCATGTTGTTTTTCTGGTTGGGTGAATTTGTATTTTCGGGTGACTGGTTTTATTATATCATGCTTGCATGGTTTAATGTATTATACCTCATTAATAACCTTGAGTTCTGGGGACTTGCTGCACAGCTGTATGATGTAAGACAAAGTAAACGGTTGTTTGGTGTTATCAGCTCTGGTGATATTCCGGCAAAGTTTCTTGGTTATACAATTGCATTATTGGCCATTCCTTTTATCGGAACACAAAACCTTTTGCTTGCAGGGTTCTTTGGGATGCTGGTTTCATTATTTTTTATCCGAAGCATCTTTCAATCAGCAGATCTTTTAAAAATTACAGCACATACACCTAAAATAAAACAGCATCAAACGGCGGGCCTGTCGGCTATGCTGCGTAATATCACAGGTAACAAGCTGATCATGCGTACCGCCATTCTTTCCATGATTGCTTTTGCAGGTTTTGTATTGATTGAGTATGCTTTTTATGCAGAGGTAAAAGAATCAGACAGGTATAAATCAGATGTATCTTTTGCAGCATTTACCGCCTTATTTATGGCTTCGGCAAGACTGGTGGCCTGGGTTTTTAAACTTGGTTTCACCAGCAGAATTGTAGCGGGCATAGGAAACAGAAACGCTTTACTCATTACACCCATTGCTGTTTTTACATTAAATGTAATTGTGTTAATTGCCTTTGGATATAACCAGGACAGTAAACTCATCCTGTATGTATTTGGTGTAACAGCAATATTGGTTGATGCACTGAGGGCTTCCATTAATTCACCTGTATTACTCACAATACTTCAACCGCTATCTACACCTGAGCGGTTAAGGGCTCATAACATTGTAAAAGGCATCATGGATCCCTTTGCCTATTTATTTATTGGGCTTCTGCTGTATTTTCTTTATGAATGGAATTTGTATCAACTGGCTGTGCTGTGTTATATCATCATTACACTCTCAGTCATCTGGGCTGTTTATGTATTCCTGGTACAGAAGCAATATTTAAAAACATTAATACAAACAATCAGCAGCAGGTATTTTACCAGGGAAGAATTTAACGTTAACGACAAACAAACACTTGACCGGATTGCAGACAAGATTCATAACGGAACAGAACTTGAAGTTTTATACTTGCTTAAAATGCTGGGTGACGATAAAGGCAGGATCAATGATCAGCTGATCGCTGTTGCACTGAAGCATCCTTCTGCAATGGTTTGTATCGCTGCATTAGATATTGTGCAGAAGAAAAAGTTAAGAGAAATTACCGGCGACGTTGCTGATCTCATCAGCAACAGCACACATTCTGCTGTTCAGGCAAAAGCACTCAGAGTTCTTTGTTCAATTGATTTTACTCATGCTTTTGTTTTACCGTTTCTTTCTTCGCCCGATTTGCTGTTACAACAGGCAGCTCTTACAAGCATACTGCAATATGGCAAAACGGAAGCGGAACGTAAGCAAGCAGTTGATTTATTAAAACAGCTGTTCGTGTCAAAAGAACCGTTACAGCGGATATCAGCTATTCGTTCTGTTACTGAAACAGGGAGCCCTGCTTTTGAAAATGACTTTGAACACTTATTGTATGATTCAACTACTGAAGTACAGATAGCAGCGATTCAATCCGTTGGGCCTAACTCCAACAACAAAGTCATTTTACATTTAGTGAATCTCTTTTCAGTCCATGAAAAAGCGGTGACGGAAGCATTTGTAAAAGCTGGAAATAAAAGTCTTACTGCAATAAAAGAATTATTGTTTAAGCGAACAACGAATCAAAAACAAAAAGAAAGACTGATTCACACCTGCGGCAGAATTGGAGACAGGCCTTCACAACAATTTCTGTTTGAACTGTTTCATGCATTTCCTGCAGAAAGTTATACGATCATTAAAGCGTTGAACAGATCAGGTTTTCATGTTGATGAAAAAAATATGAGCCTGATTGACACCGTTACACAAGCTCACTTACGGCGGGCAGTAGAAATTTTATTTATGTTAAACCGTTCCCGGTCAACACATGAAATCAAGATATTTATGTATGATTCACTTCAGCTTGAGCTGTTTGACATACGGGAAGCCCTGCTCAACCTGTTTTCATTTTACTCAGATAAAGAACAGGTAGATAAAATTAAAAAAGCTTTATACTTAAATAAAAAAGAGTTGGCAGCCAATGCGCTTGAGCTGATTGAAGTAACCATTAAAAAAGAATATGCCTCTACTTTCAATTCAGCTTTTGAAGATGCTGATCTTTCCTTTCGCTGTTTAGCCTTAAAAAAACTGATTGCCGAATCCGCCTTTGCCGATATACAAAAAGTGATTACCTGTGTACTGAATGAAGAAAATACATTTTTTAATCACTGGACAAAAGCCTGTTCCCTTCACACAACAAAACATGGTTCGTTAAATATTGACAGGGAACTGATTCATCGATACCTTCAGAGTGAAAATATTTTACTAAGAGAAACTGCTGCTTATGCAGCTGTACAACGTGAAACCAAAACAATATGAACCCTTCCGCTGATAAATTATTATTGTTTGAAAAAGTATTGATTCTGAAATCGCTCAGCCTGTTTACTGAAACACCTGAAACAATTTTATCGGAGCTTGCTCCTTTGCTGGAGGAAATGGAATATCAACAGGGCACTCCGGTTTTTAACGAAGGAGATATCGGCGATTCGATGTATGTGATTTATAAAGGTGAAGTAAAAATTCATAAAGGAAATTCATCACTGGCCATACTGAAAGAAAAAGAAGTGTTTGGTGAATTGTCTTTGCTTGATTCAGAAACAAGATCGGCTTCTGCAACCTGCCATACAGATTGTTTCCTGTTTAAACTTGATCAGGATCCTTTTTATGAATTGCTGGAAGCAAGACCTGAAATAGCAAGGGGTTTTATTAAAATTCTTTGTCAGCGTTTGCGTTTGCTCAATGAGAAAATGGTTACAGCAAGGGATTAACCGGAGTTTTTTCTTCCACAAAATACATATCCATGTCGCCAACATTCTTGGCAGAAATTTTTCCTCTTGCTATGCAGGTAAAATCATTCTGAACAAGGTAGAATGTTGATTGGGAAATATTCACCTTACCGGCTTCGCCTTTCTGTTCCATGCGAGCAGCAATGTTTACCGTTTCACCCCACACATCATATACAAATTTTTTTCTTCCAACCACACCCGCAACAATCGGCCCTGAATGAATGCCCACCCTGAGCGTGAATGGAAAAGAAATCTGTCCGCTGCTGCGTATTCTTTCTACTTCCTTCTGCATTTCCAGTGCAGCCCTTACGGCATCATGTGCATGTGTATTTGATTCAGTGGGAATGCCGCCGACAAACATATATGCATCCCCGATCGTTTTAATTTTTTCCATCCCATACTTTTCCATGATATCATCAAATGCACCAAAATACAAACCCAATTCTTCTACTAATTTACCGGGAGTAAGATAACGGGCCGTAGAAGAGAACCCGATAATATCTGAAAAAACAACTGTTGCCGATGCATACCCCCTTGCTTTGGTCCAGCCTGAATTTTTAAGTTCTATTGCTATTTCACTGGGAAGAATATTTAACAGCAATGATTCTGTTTTTGCTTTCTCTTTTTCTAACTGCTCCTGGAATGCATTTGACTTAATGAAGGCGCTTTCAACAATAAAATAAACAATCGCACCTATAAAAATAAAATTCAGGATAAAAAAAGTGAGGCTCAGTTTCCTGGGCATACGAAACGGCTGATCAATAATTGTGAACTCCCAAATACCCACACCGATGACACCGATGATAAAAAGAAGAAAAAAGAACCTGGCTGTCCGCACATCAGTAAAAATCAATGCGCCCATTGCAGCAAGTATGGCACATAAACCAACCCCGCTTCCATCTACAAAACCTCCAAGTATTACATGATCGAGAAAGCCAAAGAAGACGAGAATAACCAGCTGTGTTATTTTAAAGAGTTTGTACTTTTTAAAAAAGTAAAAGACAAGTATATTCAGAATAGTTGCAACAATAGAAACAACAGAAACAGTTATTGAAGCGGGATAACCTAAATAAACATACACCATGCTATACATGGTGCCGCCAATAACAATCCATAAAGACAGTTCAATGGTCATACGGCGTTTCCTCCGCTCCTGTGCTTCAAGCAGATCAAAACCAAAAATGCTTTCAATAAAATTACCCCATGCTGACATTGGCCGTTTGTTTTTTCTTTAACCAGTAAAGTGTACAGATATAAACTGCATCTAAAAGAGCAGTTGCAATTCCAAGACTGTATAAAAACCATTCCCCTTTCCATTGTGCATGATTGATACAAAACAGCGTTACCAGGAAAGTTCCTAACCCTTTCAACCATGCACCTGAAACAGAAAAGTATTCCAGGTTTTTTGTACGGAGAAGAAGAGTTATATAAACAGACGACATGATAAGGTTACACCAGTATCCGCCATAGCCTCCCATTCCACTTTGAGGGATATCAAACTTAACACTGAAGAAATATAAGATCACCAGCCATGCAACCCAGAAAGCAGCAAAGGCAATACGTGAAGCTGTAGGTGAAACATTTAACTGTAATTGCCTGTACCCGTATTTCAATGTATAAAACACAATAAAGCAATCAAGAAAAAACCAGCTGCGGTAACCCCACACATACAGCATACCCATATTAGAAACAAAGGTCCAGCTCCATAATGTTTCCCATGCAAAATTCACTGTTACGGCAATCATCGGAATTTCTACAAACTTAAACTTGCGGATATTGATCAGCACAAGAATATAAACGATCACCCACAAAAAACATCCAATTCCAAACAGGAGGTGATCCAGTAATGTATAATCCTGCATATTAACAAAAGGCATAAGCGTTGGTTTTTTTGTTGAAAAACAGCTTGGTTTTCTTCTACTCTTTTTTCTTAAATAATTTTTTAAAGAACGCAACTATTTTTAATATAATCTTCAGCCACCAGGGTTCATACGATTCCCATTTTAATCCTTCCTGGTATCTTTTGAGATCATGATTTCGGAAACCAGCCAGTATATCCGGTTCGTGCATTTTCCATATTTCACACATCGGAGCATTCACTTTGGCTGCATCAATAATTGAGTTAACTGCTCTGCGTGCTGCTTCATTTGCGCCTTCCATTGTGGCTAAGTCAGTAAATGTTTTTACATAATCTGAAGCCAGAAACAGATTGGATATTTCAGTATATGCATCAGGACGCAGATCCCATGAATTAACTGTATTCACCAGCAGCGGCTCTTCATTTTTTTCTCTGTCACCCGTTCCGGGAACAGCTTTTATATCTCCGTCAATATGCCACAAAGCCGGTGTTTCTTTGGGTAATGCCTGTTTGCCATTTACATTAAGGCTATCGGTTATCTGTTTCCAAATTTCATCTTTCAGCTGATCATGTGTACATTCTTTTGCCGTTAATCCGTTTGATCCCTTCGTATCCCAATCAGAAACATCAACAGATAAAATAGTGCGGATCTTTCCATCACCTTTTGTTCTGATGTCATAATCTTTCCAGAATTGTAACTGCGAAATGGAAGTAACAGCCCAGGGCGAATCAGAATAAATTGTATGCCCATCAACCAGGTTTGTTTCCTCCGGTAAATAATACTGAACTCCATTCATCCACGCAACACTTGGCGCCAAATTAATAATGCCCTGTAATGTTGCATCAACAGCGAGCATATCTTTAGTAATTAAAGCTGCTGCTTTTTCAACAGGTACTGCAAGCAAATAATAATCACCTGTGGCTGTAATGGTATTATTTGTATTCTTATCTAAAATTTTTGCACCGGATATTTTCCGGTCCGTCATTTCAATGCCGGTTACTTCATAGTGCCTGAAGTATTTCACTCCCTTTGCCGTTAAATAATCATACCAGGGATGTATCCAAACTGAATTGGTGGGGCCGTTCAATACACGATCTGTATGTACATTCGGATTGGTCATATTAAAAATTAGCTGCAGAAAAATATCACCGCCTGTTTTGGTGCTGGCAAATTTGGCATTGGCAGCAACCAATGTTCTGGTTAAGCCCTGCACCAGCAATGCCCTGTAATTATCAGAAAACCGATCTGCTTCCAGGTAATCCCACCAGCTGATTTTTTCATAATCATTGGCTCTGCGTTCATAACAGGAAGTCATCAGCTGCCATACTTTCCCGGCAAAGAAATGTTTCTCTTCATCAGTTAAACCGGTATTGGCATGCATGGAGTTCAGTAACGTTTTGATATCGCTCAATGTATGTGGAAAATTCACAATCGTAGTAATCGATGGTTTCCCATCCCTTGCCATCAGCACCCTTTCTGTTGCTGTAAGATTATCGAAAACTGTTATCTCTGTTCCGTCGCTTTTTTTAAACGGAATACGCTTCATAGTATCAATAACATGTTTGTAAAAACCGGGGAAAAACCGAAAGCCATGTTCACCGGGTAAGGGTTCGTTATTTTCTGCTGCAGGCTCTTTAATGTGCACACTTCTTGCTTTACCTCCGGCATATACTTTATGCCGGTCATATACTTCCACTTCAAATCCTCTTTCAACCAGTTCATGTGCGGCACTCATACCTGCCACGCCCCCTCCAAGTATTATTACTTTAGGCATTGTTAGTTGGTTTTACAAATTAAGAATTAAGCTTAAAACGAAAGTTGGTCAGAAGATTCCGGCAGGGAGAGGATTGCGTTTAAATATAATTTTTTTTTATTGCAATTAATAGCAAACACTCATTTGTTTTTTTTCTATCCTTTTCTTTCTATGTGAATGAGCCATTACCTTTGCCGCTTTATGGGTCAAAAAAAACTAATCCGCTTTTCTGAAATTGAAACATTTCCTAACGTATTACAATACCCGCAGCAAATGCCGGGTAACTGGCATGTATTTTTTAAAAACAATCATCCTGTTACGTTAGAGCTTGCCTGCGGCAAAGGTGAATATGCGGTTGGGCTTGGCCGTCTACATCCACAACGGAATTTTCTCGGAGTTGATTTAAAAGGCAACCGCATTTGGGTGGGAGCAAAAACTGCATTAAAAGAAAACTTAAGCAATGTTGCTTTCCTGCGCTCGCAGATTGACCGGATTGCAGAATATTTTGTCAAAGATGAAGTGAGTGAAATCTGGATCACTTTTCCTGATCCTCAACTGCGTGCATCCAAACATAAAAAAAGGTTAACGCATCCAAAGTTTCTGCGTTTATATCAGCAGTTTCTAAAAACTGGCGGATTGATTCATTTAAAAACAGACTCGCCTGTTTTATATCATTTCACCAAACAGGTAATTGCTTTGTACAGCTTACCTGTACATACAGATATTGATCACCTCTACAATCAAACAGAATTGAATGATGAGCTGAAAATTAAAACCCATTATGAGGGACTGGATATTGCTCAAAGTAAACGCATCCACTATCTCAGCTTTTCTTTACCTCAACAGGAATTACCTGCAGAACCCGATGCTTTGTTGAAGGATTGGGTCTTTAATACAGAAAAAGAATAAAAAAAACTCAATCAATCAACAAAAACCAATCTGGGGGGTTAATCATTGATAAGCCAGTATTTTTGAGATGAACAAACTTGCAGAAGGAATCGATTTTTATTATGATGAGGATGACAATATGGTCCTTACCGGCAAATACCATGAAGACAGGGGTTATTGCTGCGGGCTGGGTTGCAGACATTGTCCCTTTGCATATGAAAATGTTCCGGAGCCCCGTCGTACCTTGTTGCTGAAAGAGCAAAAAAATGAAGGCAAAAAAATCTCCTCAACTTCCAAAGGCGGCAAAGGGTTTACCGAAGGCGAAGCCTGAACCGGGTAAACAAAAAGAATATACTTTTTTTGAAGATGTGTATGATGTGGTGCGGCAAATTCCAAAAGGCCGTGTAACATCGTATGGTGCAATCGCCGTTTATCTCGGCACAAAATTATCTGCACGCATGGTTGGCTGGGCCATGAATGGAGCAGGGAAAGTAAAACCAAAAGTTCCTGCACAGCGGGTGGTTAACCGAAATGGAATGCTCACCGGTAAAATGCATTTTGATACGATTACACAAATGCAGGAATTGCTTGAAAAAGATGGTGTGAAAGTAAAAGATGATACTGTGATTGATTTTGAAAAACGTTTCTGGGACCCGGCAACAGAACTGGGCTGAGAGTTTTACAATTATAGAAACAATATATTCACAGACAAATAACCAAAACGATGAAATCAATTCTTCTGCTGCTGCTTTTACCAATTCTATGTTTTTCGCAGGCACCTTATGATATCATTATCCGCAATGGAAAAATCATTGACGGCAGCGGCAACAGCTGGTACTATGCAGATGTTGCAGTGAAAGATGGAAAGATTGCATTAATTCAGCAGCATATTACAACGGCAGCAACGAAAATAATAGATGCCAAAGGATTGATTGTTGCACCGGGTTTTATTGATGTGCATGGACATATTGAAAGTGGCATCTTTGAACGGCCTACAGCAGATAATTATATTTATGATGGTGTTACAACTGTTATCACGGGCAACTGCGGGGGGTCGGCTGATGATCTGCATCAATTCTTTACACGGATTGACAGTTTTCACACTTCTATTAATGTTGCTTCTTTGATTGGTCATAATACCATTCGCCGCCAGGCGATGGGTTTGGATAACAGGTTTGCAACTGCTGCAGAACAACTGCAAATGGAAAAGCTGATTGCCAAAGCAATGAAAGATGGTGCTGTTGGTCTTTCAACAGGACTCATTTATTTGCCCGGTATGTACAGCAATACAGATGAAGTAATAGGTCTTGCAAAAGAAACTGCAAAATTTTACGGCATTTATGCATCGCATATCCGTAACGAAGAAAACGGTGTGGTGGGTGCAATTAATGAAGCCATTAATATTGGTAAAGCTGCAAACATTCCTGTACAGATTTCGCATTTTAAATTAAGCGGCCCTGCCAATTGGGGAAGATCAGGAGAAACATTATCACTTATTAAATCTGCAAGAAAAGAAGGATTTGATGTAACTATTGACCAGTATCCTTATACTGCCAGCAGTACCAATCTCGGTGTTCGTTTACCCGATTGGGCATTGGCAGGCGGAACAGATTCACTCAAAAAAAGAATCAACGATCCGGTATTGCATAAACAAATGATTGATGAAATGCTCGTGCAATTAAAAAAATATAAATACAAAAACTACAGTTTTGCAGTAGTGGCCAATCATGCAGCCGACAGTATCCTGAATGGAAAAAGCATTTCAGAAATCAACATCCTCAAAGGAAGAAAAACAAAAGTAAAAGAAGAAGCAGAAACTATACTTGACCTGATGCTGGCGGGTGGTGCACAAATGGTTTATCACAGCATGAGTGAAAAAGATGTACAGGCGTTTATGAAATATCCATTTAATATGGTTGGTGCCGATGGTGGAGTAAGCACAGGAAGAGGCATGCCGCATCCACGTACTTATGGAACCAATGCAAGAGTGCTCGGCAGATATGTACGTGAACAGCAGATCATTTCACTGGAAGAAGCTGTGAGAAGAATGACATCTTTAGCGGCACAGAAATTTCAATTGAAGGGTCGTGGATTGATTAAAGAAAGCATGGCTGCTGACATTGTTGTTTTCAATGAAGCAGAAGTAACGGATAAAGCAACGTTTGAAAACCCTCACCAGTTTTCAAAAGGTTTTCAGTTTGTTTTGGTGAACGGACAACTTGTAATTGATGAAGGAAAACATAATGGTGTGAGGAGTGGCAAAGCATTGTTTGGGCCTGCGTATTTGGTTCAATAAATTATGTTGTTGTTTTAATTAGTTCCACATTAAATTTTACAGTATGATTATGTGGAGATGTCTGCTCCGTCGACATGACGGCACTCCGATTAATTTCACTTTTACAAATACTCAAGCTGCTGTCATTTCAAATCCCTCCTTATGCGTATAGATTTATAAACTTGTTATGGTGGTATGAGAATTCTCTACCTACCTTTTAAGTTAGCTATTAATCATCATCAGTCTCGGTGTAAAGTTGTATTTTGTTTTTAATATCCTAACCAAAGGGTTCACGGTGAGTAGAATAAACCGCAATGATTCTAACAACAAATTGATCTTCATCGATATGATAATGGATCAGGTATGGAAACTTTTTTAATTGTACACATCTTATATCATCGTACCTAACTGAAGCAAAAAAGGGATTTCGTTTTAAAACAGAAATAGCAAGTTGTAGTTGCACTATAAATTTTTTACCCAGACCTGCCTGCATTTCTTCATAATAATCTTTTGCCCCTTCAATATCGTTGAGAGATAGTGGTGAAAAAACAAATCGAAACTGCTTCATTTAGCAAGTTGCTTTATTTTTTTCATTCCTTCATTCCAGCCAATTGATTTTGTAGGGTCTTTTTTCAAGTCTTTTAAACGTTTACGTACTTCTTTTTTTTGCCACTCTGGTACAGGCGCCTCATCAAGCAATTCTACTGCATCCATTTTTTTAAGGTCTTTAATAATATCGGCGGCATATTTTTTTTTAATCCTTATATGCAGAGTTGTTGAAGCCATGACGCATTTTTTGTTATTGCTTTAAAGATAGTAAATAACAGGCGGAAAAAATGATTCACCTTTTATATGTTGCCTCTTATAATGCTCCAAACCATCTCCTCCAACCATTCAAAAAATTTCTTATTAAAAGTCAATTCTATCTAGTAATTTTCAAAAAAACTGCTTTATGATGAAATCAATTTTCATTGCTTTACTGTTACTGGCTCTTTCCCCGCTAACAGCACAGCAAATTAATTTTGCCGACAGTGTTAAAAAAGACACTATTATTTATACTCCTTTCACAAGCCTTCCGCTTAAACCGGAGCGGCAGGTAAAATTCAATACCAAAGAAGGCACATGGATGAGTGTAGATGTAAGCCCCGATGGCAGCACCATTGCATTCGATCTGATGGGTGATATTTATACAATCCCCGTTGCAGGCGGTAAAGCCACACAGGTAACAAAAGGTATTGCGTATGAAACACATCCCCGTTTCAGCCCCGATGGAAAAAAGATCCTCTTCACCAGCGACAGAAGCGGCAGTGATAATATCTGGTACCTTGATATTGAAAAACAGGATACCATTCAATTAACTAAAGACCGTACAGAAGATTTTCCATCGGCTGTATGGACACCAGATGGTAATTATATTATTGCCAGCAAAGGCCGTCGTATTGCAAAACTATGGATGTATCATAAAGATGGCGGTGGTGGTATTCAATTGGGTGAACTGCCTCCAACCTTGAAAATGATTGATCCGTTTGTAAGTGCAGATGGAAGAACCGTGTACTTCAGTCAGCGTATTGGTTCATGGAATTACAATGCATTACTTCCGCAATATCAAATAGGTACATACGACAGAGAAAAGGGGACGGTAAATACGATTGCCAGCAGATATGGTTCATCCTTTACACCAACACTCAGCAAAGACGGGCAGTGGATGGTTTATGGCAGCAGGTATGAAGATAAAACAGGTTTGATTTTACGCAATATGAAAACCGGCGATGAAAAATGGCTTGCCTATCCTGTGCAAAGAGATGAACAGGAAAGTATTGCGCCTCAAGGCGTATTACCCGGTATGAGTTTTACACCCGACAGTAAATTTTTAATTGCCAGTTATGGCGGTAAGCTTTGGAAACTTCCTGTTGATAGAAGTAAAGCAACAGAAATTGCTTTTGATGCAGATGTAAATCTTGAAATGGGCCCAAGGCTATATTTCAATTACCCTGTGAAAGATACCAGTGCAGCATTGGCAACACAAATTCGTGATGGCGTTCCAAGTCCTGATGGAAAAAAATTGGCATTTACCGTGTTGAACAGATTGTATGTCATGGAGTATCCAAACGGAGCACCAAAACGTGTAACCAATTTTAATTTTACAGAAGCCATGCCATCATGGAGCCCTGATGGAAATCAATTGGTCTTTGTTACCTGGAGCGAAACAGATGGTGGCAATATTTATAAAGCAGTGCTTACACCAAAACCATCTATCACTAAACTTACAACCGAAGCTGCTTTTTATATGCAGCCTGTTTGGAGTTACAATAACCGCATTGCATTTTTCCGTGGACCAAAGAGATTATTTAAAGATGCAGAAAGTCCTTTTTACAGTGGCAATGAAGCAGATCTTGTTTGGATGAATTACAACGGTGGTATCATGAATAAAGTTGATTTGCTTGCTGCCAACTATGGTAATATTCATTTTACAAAAGATACTACCCGAATTTATCTCAATACGGGTGGTGGTGCATTGGTTTCTGTTCGTTGGGATGGCAGCGATCAAAAAACGCATGCCCGTATTACAGGTATTACAACCTATGGTACTGTTGAAGATGGAGACAATCATCAAACAAATAACGAAGGAGCATTTGCCAATACTGTAAAGTATGTAATGGGTAAAGCAGTAATGAATATTGATCCGGTTAATAACTGCATGTTACCCGAAAGTGCAGGCAACCGTGAACCACAAAATTTACCAACACCTGCCGGTACTATTTTAATGTCTCCTGTTGGCAACCAAGCCATCGCACAGGTAAACAATAATGTATATGTCGTAACCATTCCTGATGCAGGTAAAATACCCAACATCAATGTGGCCGATCCTGCTTTCAGTACATTCCCATCAAAACAATTAACGGAAATTGGTGGTGAGTTTCCTGCATGGGAAGCAAACGGGAAAAAAATTCACTGGAGTTTAGGGAATGGTCATTGGGTGTATGATACAGAACGGGCAAAGTTTGTAGAAGACTCTGTGAAAGCAGCAAAAAAGATCGAAGTAAAAAGAATAGCCGACAGTGTAAAGGCATTAATTGCGTTAGGCCCAGAAGCAAAACGTGTTGCTGATTCATTAGCTAAGAAAAGTGGAGATTCACTTGCGGCTATTTTAAAAGTTGATACAGCAAGAGCTAACAGGGAAAAACTTGCTTTGGAAGCAAAAAAGAAAGCAGAAAAATATTCGCCTGATGAAACACAGGTGAAAGTGTATTATCATAAAGACATGCCAATCGGCAGCATCTTATTAAAGAATGCAAGAATCATTACTATGAAAGGAGAGGAGGTGATTGAAAATGGTGATGTGCTGATCGTTAATAACCGGATTAAAGCAGTAGGTAAAACGGGAACAGTAAGCCCGCCTCCCGGAACAAAAGAAGTTGATTGCACGGGTAAAACAATTACACCCGGATTTGTAGATACGCATGCGCATATGTGGACTTATTGGGGTTTGCATAAAAACAGTTCCTGGATTTATGCAGCCAATCTTGCTTATGGTGTAACTACCACAAGAGATCCGCAAACAGCAACTACCGATGTATTAACATGGGGCGATATGGTTGATGCAGGTCAGTTACCCGGTCCACGTATTTACAGCACCGGGCCCGGTGTTGGGTTCTGGATGTATAATTTAAAAGATCTTGAACAAACGAAAAATGTATTAAAGCAATACAGCAAGTATTACAATACACAGTATATTAAAATGTATTTGGTTGGTAACAGGCAAATGCGTCAGTGGGTGATCATGGCAGCAAAAGAACAAAAGCTGATGCCTACTACAGAAGGAGGTTTGGATTTCAAACTGAACATGACACAATTGTTTGATGGTTATCCCGGTCATGAACATGCCATTCCTATTTTTCCTTTGTACAATGATTTAACCAAAACCATTGCAGAAAGCAAAATGGCTTATACACCAACCCTACTCGTTTCTTATGGTGGACCATGGGCTGAGAATTTTTATTATACAACAGAAAGCCCTTTACATGATTCAAAGCTCAACCGCTTTACACCCTATGAAGAGTTGAATGCAAAAGCACGCAGACGTGCAGGTGGTTTGGGTGGATGGTTTGCACCGGAAGATCATGTGTTTCCCAAACATGCTCAAAGTGTAAACAGTGTTGTAACACAAGGTGGACTGGCAGGTATTGGCAGTCATGGTCAGTTACAAGGCCTTGGTTATCATTGGGAAATGTGGAGTGTTGGCAGTGGCGGCATGAGCCCCATCAATATGTTGCGTACTTCAACTATTCTTGGTGCAACAGCATTAGGATTAGATAAAGAATTGGGCAGTATAGAAAATGGAAAGCTTGCAGATATTGTGATCATGGATGCAAACCCATTGGTGAATATCCGTAACACCAATACCATTCGTTATGTGGTGAAGAATGGAAGATTGTATGATGGCAATACATTAGATGAAATTTATCCAACGCCACGAAAAATGGATATTGGTGCATGGACAAAAGAAGTACCGAAGGTGACGACTGAGGTGAAGCAGTAAATTTTAGTATTCAATTATAAAGAGAGGCGTTCTTTTAAACGAACGCCTCTCTTTATTTTTATAATATCAT
>JANOIQ010000163.1:0-1734 GCA_031407835.1 Chitinophagaceae bacterium | reverse complement strand
AGGTGCAAGCGGAAGTAATCTTGATGTGAATGGTCCGAATATGCCGAATATTACCACTGCCGGCAGATACAGGTTAATCTGGGATGGTCGCAGTATCGATAATGTGAAATATGAAATGTCGCCTGCCACAGAAATGAGAGTGGTTGGTAATGGTATCCAGGGTGTTGCCGAATGGAGCCCAAGCGCAAGCCCTCTAATGACTTATATGGGAAACGGTAAGTGGCAGATATCTATTACGCTTATTGGCGGTAAGGATATTAAATTCCTTGGAGGCAATGATTGGCCAAATACCACCAATAAGTTTATTGATTATGAAGATAACAGTGGTGGAAGTATTGCAACCGGTGTTGCAAGAAAGATTAAATGGGAAGGTGGGGATAATTTCAAAACTCCAACCCTGTCTGGTACTTATACCATTGTATTAGATGAAAAAGCACAAACAGTTACGATCAATTAATGGATGAATATTTAAAAGTTGAAAGAATTGCAAGGCACAAAGCCTTGCAATTCTTTTTTAGAGCTGAATTTGAGCTGCTGGTAACAAATGAACGAAAAGCTGTTGCTAAAAAAAGACGCTTTTGAAGCAGGAAGTAAAATCCATTTTTCTTAAATATCCTTTCACAACAGCCCAGCCCTAATTTTCATTACCTTCGTGCCCTTAATTTTCATGGCTATGAGTTCATTGCGTGATCAATTGAATCCGGAGCGTTTGCCGCAGCATATTGCCATCATTATGGATGGGAATGGCCGTTGGGCAAAAGAACATGGACAGGACAGGTTATACGGTCATTATCATGGGGTGGAAAGTGTGCGTGATATTGTGGAAGGTTGTGCTGAACTGGGAGTAAAATATCTTACCCTATATGCATTCAGTACAGAAAATTGGGACAGACCTGCTGAAGAAGTTACCGGGTTGATGGAATTGCTGGTGGATACCATCCGGAAAGAAACCGCAATCCTTCATAAGAACAATATCAAGCTGCATGTAATTGGCGACATCAAAATGCTTCCCGAGTATGCGCAGAAAGAATTGCAGGAAAGTGTGGATGATTTGAAAAATAACACTGGACTCAATCTCATCATGGCATTAAGTTACAGCAGCCGGTGGGAAATTGTGAATGCCATCAGGAATATAGCAACAGATGTAAAAGATGGCAAGTTAGATCCGGTTGCAATTGATCAGGACACCATCAAGGATTATTTATCAACAAGGGAGTTTCCTGATCCTGAATTGATGATACGAACCAGTGGTGAATACAGGATCAGCAATTTTCTGTTGTACCAGCTGGCTTATGCAGAATTGTATTTTACCAATGTACGCTGGCCCGATTTCAGAAAAGAAAATCTGTATGAAGCAATTCTTGATTTTCAGAGAAGGGAACGACGCTTTGGTAAAACAGGTGAACAGATGAAACAGGATGAACATGTAACACAATCATAAGATGGCTGTAAAATCAGGCATTTTAACAAAGAGTTTCAGTAAAAGCGTTTATTTTGCCGCCCGGCCGTGAAGTTTACATTCTCGGTCAGACTTGCATTGCAACGTCTGACTGTAAAAGGCATGAGCGGCTTCTTTATATATCTCAACATACAACTTAACCGTAACTGATTTTTGATGCGTTTGAATAGAAATTTATTACTGCTTTTTATTGTTTGCTTCGGCTTTCAACTAAATCTTTGGGCACAACAACCCGACACCCTGAAACCCATTTCTGTAGATCCGGAACTGGAAGC
>JANOIQ010000152.1:0-10227 GCA_031407835.1 Chitinophagaceae bacterium | reverse complement strand
TTTCAGGCTTGGAGTTATACATTATCCCACCTGCAGCAATATCTGTCAATTATGGTTTTTTTTATCATTGTTGCCTGCCTGGTTTCGGCTTCAATGATTATTTATAAGTTAACGAAATCATTCAAATAAAATTCTTGCCATGTCAACAAACCGCCGTGAGTTTATTAAGAAATCAGTAAAAGCATCTGCCGCTGTTTATGCAGCAAGCATGGGTTTCAGTGCAAAAAGTTATGCCAGTATCATTGGCTCCAATGACCGGGTACGTGTTGGTGTAATTGGTTTTTCTGACCGTTTCCGGCAGGCCCTGTTTCCATCGTTCGGCAATCATTACAAAGAATTGAATTTTGATATCGTTGCCGTATCCGATCTCTGGAACAAACGACGTAATGAAGGAACCGATTTCCTGAAAGAAAAGATGGGCCATGATATTATTGGCTGCAGAAATAATGAAGAGCTGTATAATCTCAAAAATGTTGATGCAGTATTTGTTGCCACATCCGATTTTCAGCATGCTCTGCATGCCATTGAAGCGGTGAAAGCAGGTTGTGATGCCTATGTTGAAAAACCATTCGCAGAAACAATGGAAGATAACCGGGCTGCATTGAAAGTGATTAAAGGATCTGATCGTATTGTGCAGATTGGTTCGCAAAGAAGAAGCGGTGTTAATTATCAGTCAGCCGAGCAATTTATTAAAGAGGGAAAGTTTGGACCCATAACCATGGTTGAATTAACGTGGAATGTAAACCAGCCGGGTCGCTGGCGCCGGCCTGCATTGATGGCACAATTGAATGAAGCTGATACAGACTGGAAGCGTTTCTTACTGAACAGACCTTTTGAAAAATGGGATCCGAGAAAATATTTAGAGTACCGTTTGTTTTGGCCTTATTCATCAGGCTTGCCCGGTCAATGGATGAGTCACCAGATTGATACAGTTCACTGGTTCACCGGTTTAAAACATCCACGCAGTGTGGTAGCAAATGGCGGTGTTTATATGTGGAAAGATGGAAGAAAGAATTGGGATACAATGACAGCTGTATTTGATTACGGCCCGCAGGATAATTTAGCAAATGGTTTCCAGGTAACTTTTGGTTCACGTATGCACAATGGAGATGAAAACCCTTCTGAAATCTATTATTCAAATGGAGGGGAGCTCAATCTCATTACTAACAAAGTTTCTGCAAAAGGCGGGCTCACTCAAAGATTGGCAGAAGCCATGGGAATGAAGGCAAACCTGTTACCTGAATATAACCTGGCCAAATCCGAAAGAGTTGTTGCTTCAGCCAATACAGGAGGTGATGCATTAACATCGGCACATGTACGTAACTGGATGGAGTGCATCCGCAGCAGGAAGCAGCCAAATGCACCTGTTGAAGCGGGGTATTATCATTCCATTGCCAACATCATGACCACAGCTGCATCACGCACAGGTTTCAAAGCAACCTTTGATGAAAAAACGCAGGAAGTGATGGTTGGCGGTAAGGTATTCAGGTATTGAAGTTTGTAAAAAAAACTAACCGGCAACGTTATCGGATTTTACGGTAACGATTGCACAGATTTTAAATCTGTCCCAAAGCAGATTTCATACTTTAGCACTGCTTTTTACGAAAGCTGTTAATCCTTTATTTGTCTCTGTTTTACAGTGCCATATTTCAAGGTTGGTTTGTATAACAACATACTCAGGTGAGGGATTGCATTTTATCACTTAATGAAAGTGCTATATGAAAAAATTTTTAGACGAAAACTTTCTGCTCCAAAGCAAAACAGCTCAGCAACTCTATCATGAGTTTGCAGCAGGGATGCCGATTATTGATTATCATAATCATCTTATTCCTGAACAGGTTGCCAACGATATAAATTTTGAAAACTTAACGCAGGCATGGTTGTACGGCGATCATTACAAATGGAGAGCCATGCGTGCCAATGGAGTGAATGAACAATTCATTACCGGTAATGCAGGTGACTTTGAAAAGTTTCAACAATGGGCTGCAACAGTTCCCTTTACGTTACGGAATCCCCTTTATCACTGGACGCATCTTGAACTGCAGCGTTATTTTGATGTACAGGATATTTTAAATGCAGACAGCGCTGCTAAAATTTATGATGAGTGTTCGGCCAAACTGCAAACCAAAGAATACAGTGTAAGAGGTTTGCTGAAAAAGATGAATGTAAAACTCATCTGCACTACTGACGATCCTGTTGACTCATTGGAATATCATCAGCAGTTAAGCAAGGAAGATACGTTTACAAAAATGAATCCTGCATTCCGCCCCGACAAAGCAATGAATGTGGATGATACCGCTTCCTTCAATGATTATCTTTCTTCTTTGGAAAAGGCATCCAATATTTCTATTGGTTCCTTCAATGATTATATCGCAGCTTTAAAGAGCCGTCATGCTTTCTTTGCAGAAAATCATTGCGGTGTTTCTGACCATGGGCTGGAAGAAATTTATGCAGAAGATTACACACAAACAGAAATCGTTGGAATTTTTGCAAAAATCCGTTCTGGTGGTATCCTCTCATTAGAAGATCGAAAGAAATTCAAAAGCGCTATGCTGGTGAATTTTGCAGAGTGGGATTGTGAAGCAGGATGGGTGCAGCAATTTCATTTAGGCGCTCTCAGAAATAACAATTCAAGAATGTTGCAGCAGCTCGGCCCTGATACAGGCTGGGACAGTATTGGTGATTTTTCACAGGCAAAAGCATTGTCGAAGTTTTTAAATCGCCTCGACACAAATAATCAGTTAGCAAAAACAATTATCTACAATCTTAATCCGGCTGATAATGAATTAATGGCAACCATGATTGGTAATTTCAATGATGGTTCTGTTGCCGGAAAAGTTCAGTGGGGCAGTGCCTGGTGGTTTTTAGATCAGAAAGATGGAATGATCAAACAGATCAATGCACTCAGCAATATGGGCTTACTCAGCAAATTTGTTGGCATGTTAACCGACAGCAGAAGCTTCCTTTCGTTCCCCCGTCACGAATACTTCAGGAGAATACTCTGCAATTTGTTTGGAGAAGAAATAGAGAATGGGGAACTGCCAAATGATATTGCCTGGGTAGGAAAAGTAATTCAGGATATCTGTTACAATAATGCAAAAAATTATTTTAATCTGCAACAGTTAGACGAACCACAGAAACTTACAGCTAAAACTTTATAACAAGCGATATGAATACATTAAAATCATTTGAACTCTCGGGCAAAACAGCATTGGTAACAGGTTGTGATACAGGTTTAGGTATGGGCATGGCAACAGCATTAGCAGAAGCAGGTGCAGATATTGTAGGCGCATCTATCGTTGAAGATTATTCAGCAGTTAAAAATGCCGTAGAAGCAACTGGAAGAAAATTTACTTATCACAGAGTGGATATTTCTGACAGAACAGCTCTGTATGCATTCATCAATAAAGTAAAAGAAGAAAATAAACGGATTGATATTCTTGTGAACAATGCAGGTATCATCATGCGTAAGCCTGCGGCTGAACATCCTGATGAATACTGGGATAAAGTAATTGACATTAACCTCAATGCACAGTTCATCATTGGCCGTGAGTTTGGGAAAGATATGATTGAACAGGGCGGTGGTAAAATTATTTTCACATGTTCATTGCTAAGTTTCCAGGGTGGCATTAATGTACCGGGATACACTGCAAGTAAATCAGCTGTTGCAGGTTTGGTAAGAGCGTTTGGTAATGAGTGGGGAAACAAAGGTGTTTGTGTAAATGGTATTGCTCCGGGATATATTGCAACGAATAATACACAGGCTTTACGTGAAGATCCTGAAAGAAGCCAATCGATATTAGGTCGTATTCCTGCTGGCCGTTGGGGCGTGCCGGATGATTTTAAAGGGCCGGTTGTATTCCTTGCATCAGCAGCATCTGATTATGTAAATGGTACGGTGTTGTTTGTTGACGGTGGATGGATGGCACGATAATAATAAGTTGTAAGTAATAAGTTATAAGAATGAAAAAATTAAATAGTAAAGTTTCGGCAATCAAATTAAAAGATTATAAGTCTAACACATTTATGGATGATGGAATGGAAATAAGATTTGCAGTTGGTCCGGAAGAAACAAAACAATTCGATACACAAAAGCTCATTGATAATTTCCTGGTTAAAGACCTGATGGTGAATGATGAGTTGAAACTGGTTTATACACATTATGATCGTGTGATCATTGGTGGTGCAGTACCGGTTAACAAAACACTCACTCTTCCCAATCATCCTGAATTAAGAGCGGAATATTTTTTAGAAAGAAGGGAAATAGGAATTATTAATGTTGGCGGTAAAGGAACTGTAACAGCCGACGGTAAGAAATTCGATCTGGAAAAGCTGTCCTGTCTTTATCTTGGTAAAGGAACAAAAAAAGTAAGCTTTACTTCCTCTTCCAAAAAAGCACCGGCAATTTTCTATCTGTTATCATCATCGGCACATGCTGTTTATCCTGCAACGGTATTTACCAAAGAACAGGCTTCGCCGGTTGAATTGGGTGCAGTTGAAACAGCAAACAAAAGAACCGTATACAAATACATTCATCTTGATGGGATTAAAAGCTGTCAGTTGGTAATGGGCTTAACAACATTAGCTTCGGGCAGTGTATGGAATTCAATTCCACCTCATACACATACACGCAGAATGGAAGCCTACTTCTATTTTGATTTAGCTCCGGAGCATCGTCTGTTTCATTTCATGGGTAACCCTGCCGAAACAAGACATATTGTGATGGCAAATAATGAGGCAGTCATTTCACCTCCATGGAGTACGCATTTTGGAAGTGGTACAAGTAACTATGGATTTATCTGGGGAATGGCAGGTGAAAATTTGGTGTATAGTGATATGGATCCTGCACCAGTGGCACAATTGAAATAATCAACAATAATAAAACAAACAAAAATGTCAAAGAAAGTAGTAACAATGGGAGAAATCATGTTGCGTTTGTCAACTCCCGATTTCAAGCGTTTTGTACAGGCCGATACATTCGATGTAACATACGGTGGCGGTGAAGCCAATGTTGCAGCAGCATTATGTAATTATGGTTTAAACGGAACCTTTGTATCTAAAGTGCCAAACAATCCTATTGGGCAAGCAGCAATCAATCATCTGCGCCGTTATGGTGTAGATACACAATACGTTGCAAGAGGTGGCGACAGGTTAGGAATTTATTTCCTGGAAACCGGTGCTTCTATGCGTGCATCACAGGTGGTGTATGATCGTGCAGGTGCATCTATTGCAGATGTTGATGCAAGTGAATTTGACTTTGATAAAATATTTGAAGGTGCTGATTGGTTTCACACAACAGGTATTACTCCTGCATTGAGCGATAAAGCGGCTGCTTTAACTGAAGCTGCTTTGAAAGCTGCAAAAGCAAAAGGCATCACAACAAGTATTGATCTCAACTACCGCAAAAAATTGTGGAGTAAAGAAAAAGCAAGAGAAGTAATGACAAGACTTTGCCAATATGTTGATGTTTGTATAGGTAATGAAGAAGATGCAGATACAACACTCGGGTTTAAAGCTGCACATACTGATGTAACCAAAGGTGAACTCAACCTGGATGGCTTCAAAGATGTGTTCAAACAGATGCAGGCGAAGTTTGGATTTAAATTCATTGCATCTTCTTTAAGAGAAAGTCATAGTGCAAGTGATAATGGCTGGAGTGCGTTGGTATATGATGGAAATGATTTTTATCACAGCAAGCAATACAGTGTACGCATTGTTGACAGAGTAGGCAGTGGTGATAGTTTTGCAAGCGGATTAATTTACGGATTGGTAACAGGAATGCCGATGGGCGAAGCTGCAGAATTTGGTGTAGCAGCAAGTGCATTAAAGCATACCATTCCGGGCGACTTAAATCATGCTACCTTATCAGAAGTAAAAGAACTGATGAAAGGTGATGGCAGCGGCCGTGTACAGAGATAATGATGTTGAACGTTGAAAATTTAAGGTTTCATAGTAGAGGAGTGTAAGTACTTCATCTCGGTGTAATAACTTATTAACCTTAAACTTTCAACCTCAAACTTTAAACCATACAAACATGATCATCGATACAATACAGAATGCACCAAAATACTTTTCTGCACATCCATTATTTGCAAAAGCATTTGAGTATATTCAGCAAACTGATATGAAGAATGCAGAAGCTGGTAAGTCAGATATTGCTGAAGGATTAAAGGCAATCATCAGTAATGGCCCCGGCAAAACAAAAGAAGTAAGTCTTTCGAAGTTTGAATGTCATAATAAAAATATCGATATTCAGCTTTGCATCAGCGGAACAGAAACTATTGGCTGGAAGCCAAGAGAAAAATGTGCATCACCAAATGGTGAGTATAATGATGAAAAGGATGTACTGTTTTTTAACGATGCGCCTGATATGTTCTTTCAGTTAACAGATGGACAGTTTGCCATTTTCTTTCCGGAAGATGTGCATGCGCCAATGATTGGAGAAGCTGAGATTAAAAAATTAGTGATCAAAGTAAAAATATAGAAACACGGATGACACAGATTGAAACTGATTTTCGCTGAAATGATAATTAGCAAATTCCGATCAATCCTGTTATCTAATTTTGTAATTAAAAATCTGCGCTTATCCGCTGTAATCAGCGTTATCAGCGTTTCTATTAAATTATGAGCAAAACACAGCAAATAACAGATGCCATTGTACAACAGGGAATTCTTCCCCTGTATTTCAATCCAGATGAAACAGTAAGTGTTGAAGTATTGAAAGCATTATACAATGCAGGAGTAAAAGCAGTTGAATATACAAACCGTGGGGAAGCTGCATTGAGCAACTTCAAAAAAATGGTGGAAGTAAGAAATGCAGGTATGCCCGGTTTATTACTTGGTGTTGGTACAATTAAAAATATGGCACAGGCAACAGACTATATGAGTGCAGGTGCAGATTTTTTAGTTAGCCCTGGTTTTGTTTCAGAAGTAGCAGCCTATTGTGCAGCGAATGATATTTTTTATGCACCAGGTTGTATGACTCCATCAGAAATCATTGCTGCAGAAAATGCAGGTGTAAAATTCATTAAGCTTTTCCCCGGAAATATACTGGGCACTGAATTTTTAACCACGATAAAGGATATTTTTCCGAAACTGTTATTCATGCCAACAGGTGGTGTTGATACAACAAAGGAAAGTATTGAAAGCTGGTATAAAGCAGGTGTTTGTGCAGTAGGCATGGGAAGCAAACTGGTAAGTAAGAAATTGATGGAGGCAAAAGATTATGCAGCCATTGAAAATGCAACAAAAGAAGTACTGGAAGTTATCGCTTCGGTTAAAAAGTAAACAACTCAATAAAAAAAGGAATCACTGTTCCTTTTTTTGTTTTGTATAAAAATAAAAATTATGACGATGCAAGCCATAGGAAAATACAGGTGGACGATTTGCGCTTTACTTTTTTTTGCTACAACCATTAACTATTTAGACAGGCAGGTACTAAGCCTGTTGCAACCCAGGCTTGCCGAGTTGTTTAACTGGTCGAACAGTGATTATGCCAATATCACTTCAGTATTCCAGTTTGTATATGCTATCTCCATGCTTTTTGCCGGCCGCATCATTGATAAGATGGGCACTAAAAAGGGCTATGTATGGGCCATCATCATCTGGTCGATTGGCGCATTGATTCATGCATTAGCTATTCCAATGGGTCAGGGAATAGCAGTAGTATTGGGCTGGGTTGGTATCATTGCAGTTCCGGTTTCTATTGCTGGTTTTATGCTATCAAGAGCAGTACTTGCAATTGGTGAAGCGGGTAATTTTCCTGCTGCCATTAAAGCAACAGCTGAATATTTTCCAAAGAAAGAGCGATCCTTCGCAACAGGAATCTTTAATTCAGGGGCCAATGTAGGTGCAGTGCTTGCCCCGTTAACTGTTCCATGGATCGGTGATCATTGGGGATGGGAATATGCATTTATCATTATAGGAGCGATCGGTTTTTTATGGCTCTTTTTCTGGATATGGATGTATGATAAACCGGAGCAGCAGAAAAGATTATCGGCGGCCGAACTGGCATATATCAAAAGTGATAAAGATGATGAACTCGCAGCTGATCCAACTATTAAACATGTACATATATCATGGGCAAAACTGTTGGGATATAAACAAACATGGGCTTTTGTATTTGGTAAGTTTATGACAGATGGCGTATGGTGGTTTTTTCTTTTCTGGTTACCGGCCTTTTTGAAAGCGAAATATGCTATGACAGGAACAGCGATTAATGTTCCGCTTGCAGTGCTGTACAGTATAACCATGGTTGGAAGTATTGGTGGTGGATGGTTCCCGACATATTTTATTAAGAAGGGATTAGAACCATACGATGCTCGAATGAAAGCAATGCTGATGATTGCTTTGATTCCACTGGTTGTATTACTGGCACAACCATTTGGTGATTATAGTTTTTGGGTTCCTGTATTATTGATTGGTATTGGTACAGCAGCACACCAGGCATGGAGTGCGAATATCTTTACTACTGTATCAGATATGTTTCCCAAAAAAGCAGTTGGTTCTGTTGTAGGTATTGGTGGAATGGCAGGAGGATTAGGTGGTGTATTGGTTTCAAAATGCGGAGGCTGGATTTTTGATGCGTATCGGGCAACTGGTATTGCCAATTCATGGGTACAGGCAAAAGCAGCGGGGATGGGAGAGTATCTTTCAAAAATTGAAGGACTTAACCTGATAAATAAATATGGAGATAAAGTAGATATTAATAAAGCTGAACTTGGCAGTCTTTCAAAAGAAATAACTGTTCAACTGCAGGCAGTTGATCCTTCATTATTTGATAAACTGGTTCAATTGCAAAAGCCTTTGGTGCAAGCCGAAATGACGACAGCATATACAATCATGTTTGCCTTTTGTGCATTGGCTTACCTCATTGCATGGTCTGTAATGAAACTGCTGGTACCTAAATACAAAGCAATTACTGATCTGTAGTATCTGTTTAAAACAACGGAATTTTTTTTGTAAGCCCATCTGTCATTTGGCAGGTGGGCTTATTACAAAACAGAGGATTAGCTTTTGATCGGGGCATTTGTAGTTGCCGTAGAGACGTAATATTATCCTGCTACCATTTCCCTGGCAGTAACCAATGAGGAGGCTGTGAGCTTTTCACCACTAAGCATTCTTGCAATCGTTTCAATCTGCTCTTCTTTATTCAGCAGCCGGATCTTTGTACGTACAATATTTTTTTCTTCTTCCTTATATACAAAGTAATGTGCTGAAGCTTTCGCAGCAATCTGTGGCAGGTGAGTAATAGTGATCACCTGGTGATTGGTTGATAAATCTTTTAATAAAATGCCCACCTGTCTGGCAGCCTCACCACTGATGCCTGTATCAATTTCATCAAACAGCATGGTAGGTAATTCAATACTATCTGCAACAAGCGATTTAATGCATAACATCAGCCTGCTCAGTTCACCTCCACTGGCAACTTTACTGATGGGTTCAAAACGATTGCTTTTATTCGCATCAAACAAAAAGCTGATCTCATCTTTCCCAAAAGGATTTAATGCTGTTTCGTTCAGCTCAACTTTTAATTTAGCATTTGGCATGCCAACACGATTCAGCAAAGTATTTACATTCTTAACGAAAGGTTCAACCTGTTCTTTTCTTTTTTTATGAATAGCATTTGCTTCTCCCTGTAATTGATTTTGCAATCCTGCTGTTTCTTTTTCTTTTGCAGAAATTGTTTGATCCATGTTTAAAACAAGCAGCACCTGTTCTGCCAGTTGTTGCTGAATCTTTAAAAGATTATTGGTGCTGTTAACCCCATGCTTTTTTTGTAATTTATAGCCAATCTCTAAACGTTCTGTAATCACCTGTATTCTTGCTTCATCAACATTGATTGCATTTTGCAGATGATCAAGTTCGTCGGCAATATCATTCAATTCTATTTGTGCAGATTGCAAACGTTCTGTAACAGTGGTTAAATCAATTTGTACATCTTTATACTGCTGCAATTTCAGTAATAATGATTTCAGTTGCTGTACAAGAGGTGTATCACTTTCTTTCAACAGTTGAACTGCATCGTTGAGTACTGTAGAAATTGCACCTGCATTATTCAACAGATTCAATTCCTGGTCAATCTGTTCCAGTTCATTTTCTTTGAATGATGCCTGTTCCAGTTCATCAAGTAAGAACTGTTTGTAGTCCTGTTCTTTTTTTGCCTGCAGCTGTTCTTCCTTCAGCAACTGTAATTCTTTCTGCAGTTTGGCGAATTGCAGAAATCTG
>JANOIQ010000134.1:0-2812 GCA_031407835.1 Chitinophagaceae bacterium | reverse complement strand
TTTCCTTCTTTCAGGATTGTAACGGCAATGGGAAAATAAGAAGTGTAATCCCGGTCAAATGATAGTTGCTGATAGGTTTTCTCCTGTAGTATACGTCCAACAAGCATAAAGAAAACAATACCGGTCATTGAATCGAAATAACCACTGCCGGTATTGCTGACTATTTCATACACACTCCGGCCAAAGGTCATAATGATGGCTAAAGCAATGGGTGCATCAATATTTAAATACTTATGCTTTAAACTTCCCCAGGCACTTTGATAAAACGGGATAGAACTGTATAACAAAACCGGGATCGATAAAACAAGATTGAAATACCTGAACATATTTTGCAGGCCTTTATCTGCATCTTCCAATCCGAGATATTCGGGAAAACTGGTGAGCATGATATTGGCAAAGCAGAAACCTGCAATACCTAACTGGTAAATAAGACTGCGTTGAATACGTGGTTTTGCTTCCTGTAAATTCTGCAGACTGATATAGGGCTCGTAGCCAATGCTTGTTAACAGTTCTGCTACTGTACGCAGTTTTGTTGATTGGTGATTGAAAACAATGTCAACTTCTTTGCGGGTGAAATTTACCCTCGATGAAATGATATCTTTATTAAGGCGGTGTAAATTTTCAAGTAACCATAAACAGGAACTGCAGTGAATTTGCGGTAGGTAAAATGTTACATGTATCTGCTCATCGTTGCGGAAAGAAATCAACTGCTGTTGAATTTTTTCATCTTCCAGGAAAGAAAATTTGTCTTTACGAATTTCAATTCGCTGACTTAAACCGGGCTTTTCGTTGAGATTATAATATTCGCATAAATCACTTTGGTTGAGAACCTGGTACACTGTTTTACAACCCTGACAACAAAAATTTTTGTCATTAATTTTTATTTGTTCAGTAATGCAATCATCGCCACAGTGATAGCATTGAATGGCCTGTTTGGTTAATGTGCTCATATTGACTGCAAATTAATTTCGGGTTTGCTGAAAATTTCTGATTGCAGTCATGGCAAAAACTGACCATCGTCAAAAAAAAGCCCTGCCACAAATCATTTGCGGCGGGGCAAGGTTGCAACAGCAACATCATTATTTTTTAGTCAGCCATTCATTTACTTTTTCTTCGGCTTTTTCAACGGCTATTTTTGTGAGTGCTGCCGCAAGATGTGATAAGCCTGCTGCTAAAGGATCCAGCCCATTCTGTTCAGTTTTATCAAACAGTTTAGCAATCACTTTACCAGCCACATATTTTGGCTTTAAACTTTCTTTTACATCACGCCAATCATAACGGATGGCCTTCTCCAGCTCTGCCTGCCGTTGCAGCAATCTTTTTTTTTCAGCATTCAGCTGCTTTATCGATTTAGTTTTCTTCGTCATCCTCTTGGTCTTTAAAAAGTTGCTGTAACATTGCATTCATAATCGGGATGCGAAGAATCCGTTCTCTCATACTCCATATCAGCAAGCCAAGAAGCAGGTAAATTCCAGCTACAATCAGAAAACCCAGGTAGAATTCACCTGTAAGTTTGGAAAAAACAAAAGCCAGCGCAAGACCTGCGAAAATAATAAACAACAGAAAAACAAAAGCCGCAATTGCCGCAGCAAAAATAGTTGCCGCCAGCTTGGATGTTTTTTCGGCTGCTGCTAACTTAACTGATTCAACCCGGATGTTGACATATTCCTTAATATGATCAGCAAGCTCTTCTACCCTGGCAAATGTTTTTTCCATACTTGTTTTAAGTTGGGTTATATAAATTCTTCGGCTCTTTCTTTTAACGAATCAGCCTTCTCTTTCATGTTTACACGTAACCCGTTTACATTGTCTTTTACTTTGTCGGCAAGTTTTTTACCGGCGTCAGCTATTTTTTTGCGGGTGTCGGTTCCCTTATCGGGAGCAAACAGCACACCCAATACTCCGCCAATTACTGCACCTGCAGCAAGGGCAATAACCATTTTTCCTGCGTTGTTCATAAAAAAGTATTTAGAGGGTGAAAAAAGTAAACTAAGTTAAGAAAAAAAACATCATCATTCCAATGATCTGCCTTAAGCTGGCAGGGGATGTACATCACCTGTTTTACTGAAACAATATTTTATCGGTAATGCTTCCTGTTATTTTATTATACCCGTTCTATACTATTTTCCCTTTAAAAAATTATGCCATAAATTAATTAGTGGCCTTTGTTAGTGCTAAGCAGGAAATCAACTGTTTGGTACTGATAAACATTGTTTTTTTTCCTGCAGATTTGTTAAGTGATAATAATTAAAATTTTGCCGACTCATTTATAAAAACATAATAAACCTCCTTCTTCCAGTACAAGCGGTAAGCTGCAGAATAAAGGTGAAGCAAAAATCAGGGCCGTTCGAAAAAAGATAAATGCTAACTTGAGATGAATGTCATCCGTTAAACAACTTTTTGTTTCTTCAGCTTACAGCTCTCACAACAAGGTTCAGCTTATACGTGGTGGAAGTGAATATTTTTCCTTATTGCTTGAGTTGATTGATAAAGCTCAGTACAACATCCATTTGCAAACTTATATTTTTGAAGAGGATGAAACCGGTAAACAAGTTGCTGAAGCGCTTATGAAAGCTGCACAAAAAGGAGTGAAGGTGTACCTGTTACTCGATGGGTATGCTTCCCAGGATTTAAGCAAGGAATTTATTTACCAGTTAAAGAACAGTGGTGTTTTTTTCCGCTGGTTTGAACCTGTTTTCCGCAGCCCTTATTTTTATTTTGGGCGAAGGCTTCATCACAAATTAGTGGTGACAGATGGATTGCACAGTTTGGTTGGGGGTGTAAATATCAGCAACCGTTATAATGATATGCC
>JANOIQ010000108.1:0-12697 GCA_031407835.1 Chitinophagaceae bacterium | reverse complement strand
GCTCAACAAAAACATTGGGGCACTTTTGAAGGTTTCCGGATTTAAATACCATGCTTTCACCCAAACCGGATGCTCATGAATATTGATCTGGAACTTGATGCCTGTATCTTCTAAAAAATTATAGATTTTTTCGTTCCACTGCACCTGTAGGGTTTGATCCTGATTACGGGCCTGGTCGTAATAACCGTACTTCCACAAAATACCGATACCGATTAAATTCTGCTTAAGCTCATAAGCACTGCGCATATGGGAACCGGCTAAGAAGCCAAGACCACCACTGTAAATTTTTAACGGCTGATGTACGGCAAACTCCATGGAGAAGTAAGCTACCCGTTTTGAATATTCATTATCAGACTGATACGGAACTTTAAAATTATTAAACGACATAATGGAATTAGTTTGCTAAAAGGGTCGCAATATAGCCTGAAAAATTGAAAATTAACTGTTTTCAGGCGCTGGGTTTATGCACATCAAAGGTTTGGGATAATGGCAGTTGCCTCAATTTCAATCAATAAACGGGCATCAATCAATGCCGATACTTCCACCATGGTTGAAGCTGGTTTTATTTGGCTGAATACCTCTCCATGGGCTTTTCCTGCTTCTTCCCATTTCGAAATATCGGTAATGTAGATTCTTGTTCGTATAACATGCTCTAATGAAGAGCCGGCCTCCTGTAATGCCTTGCTGATTTTTTGAAAGATAAAATAAGTTTGTTCATACACATTTCCTTCTCCAATAACCCGGTCGCCGTCAACAGATGTTGTACCGGCAACTTCCACCAGGTTTCCCACACGCACTGCTCTGGAGTATCCCACCACATCTTCCCATGGTGAACCTGAACTGATCAACTGACGCTGGCTCATTTTTTCTTTTTTGATTTTGACTTTGGTACAACCGGTACTTTTTTCCTGGGATAAGAGCCTTCAAAAAAACAGGTAATATTCCTGTACGAACCGCATCCGTTTTGTTCCCTGATGGTTACAGATGAAGAACCAAAACTGAATTCAATGGCACAGTCACTGTTGCCATCTCTGAAAATTCCTTTTGTTTTATCAATCCACTCTCCTTCACCTTTTATTTCCCCGATGCATTCACCATTTTGTTTACTGAAATGGATAAAAAACTGAAATGTTTTTTCTGATGATCCATCACGGATGGAAACAAGATTCTTTTTATCAGAAGTATAATCGGCGGAAAATTTATTTTTCCGGGCAAAGGTATCAATCGGATTACCCATAATTTCACCACTGAGATCTTCATTACTGTTGGTCATGGCAATGATGAAGCGGCCACTATCGTTCATGAAATAAATGGTTTCATTCGTCCATATTTCACCTGTTGCCACTCTTCTTTCCTGGATCATGGAAATGTTGAACCGGTTATCAATTCGAAAATAACGGCCGGTGCTTTTGCCGAGGTTATCAATCAGTTTCATTCCGCCCAGGTAAGTATCTTTTTTCGTAAAATAAAAGAGTTGTGCAGCACGACTCTTGCCTGCAACTGATTTCACAATAATATAATTGCCTTTCTCATTATCAGTTGCTTTCCCAATAAGATAAAGTTTAAGCTGTTTTGTTTGCGGATAAAATTTTTTAAACACGGTATCGGGCAGGAAGGTTTTAAACGCTGTTTGATTGATGAGCGCTGAATCTTTTTCCTTTTTATTAAGCAGCGAATCGTTAATTGAAACCGGCAGGGTCAATGCCGGAGCCAATGCAATAAAATCGCCTGCAGTGAGATCTTCATCCGTTATGGTCTTTGGTTTTTTGGTTTTGCAGGCTGCAAAAACAACAATCAGCAAAAGCCACATCCATTTTTTGTTCATATGTCAGTATTATACAGAATACTAAAAGTAAAGGATTTGTATGTGAATCAAAATTCTCACCAAAAAACGCTTGTTTTAAAAATAAATTTTTAGATTTGTCTAAATTATAATTTCACCATACATGAATTTTTCGACCGCTGAAGAAAATTATATCAAGGCCATCTGGCGCCTGCAGCAATCAGACAGTAACGTTACCACCAACGAACTATCGGCAGAGTTGCAAACCAAACCTGCATCCGTAACAGATATGCTCAAGCGATTAAAGGAAAAGAAACTCCTGCACTATGAGCCCTACTATGGTGTAAAGCTGAATGCAGACGGAAAGAAACTTGCTTTGGGTATTATCCGCCGGCACAGGCTGTGGGAATATTTTTTAGTTGACAAATTGAAATTTGAGTGGGATGCTGTGCATGAAATTGCGGAACAACTGGAACATGTAAGCAGCCATGAATTAACGGAACGCTTAGATGCTTATCTCGGCTATCCCAAAACAGATCCGCATGGTGACCCTATTCCCGACCGGAACGGACGGATGGAAGCATCCAGCACTATCAGTCTTCACCAACTAAAAGAACAGCAGGCAGTTATTGTAACTGCAGTTGGTGATCAGAGCAGCAACCTGCTGGAAATGCTGCGTCAAAAAAAGATTGGCATCGGTACAAAACTTGAAATCAAACAACGCTTTCTCTTTGATGGTTCCATTGAAATAAAAATCCGTAATCAACCACTCACTACACTCAGCGACCACCTGGCAAAAAACATATTTGTAAAACCTGTTTAAGATGAAAGAAAAAAGGCAGCACCCTGAAAATTCATTGAGCGAAGTACACGGATCAGTTGATACCACTCAGCCGCAAAAAGGCTGGAGGCGTATACTTGCTTATGCAGGGCCGGCCTACCTTGTAAGTGTCGGCTATATGGATCCGGGTAACTGGGCAACTGATTTGCAGGGAGGCGCCAAGTTTGGCTATCAACTCATCTGGGTTTTGCTCATGAGTAACCTTATGGCGTTGCTGTTGCAAAGTTTGAGTGCAAGATTGGGTATTGTGCGCAGGCGTGATCTTGCACAGGCTAACAGAGAAGCCTATCCGCCAGTGGTTAATTTTTGTTTATATATACTGGCAGAGATTGCCATTGCTGCCTGTGATTTGGCTGAAGTATTGGGAATGGCATTGGGAATATACCTGCTCACCGGGTTGCCATTGATTTGGGGAGTGGGCATCAGCGTTTTTGATACCCTGCTTTTATTATGGCTGCAGAATTATGGCATCCGTAAACTGGAAGCATTCATCATTGCATTGGTTGCCATTATTGGCGGATCGTTTTTAATTGAAATCTTTTTATCAAAACCATCTCTTTCAGAAGTAGCTGTGGGTTTTATTCCAACAGCTTTAAATAACCAGGCCTTATACATTGCCGTGGGAATTATTGGTGCAACTGTGATGCCTCATAATCTTTATCTGCACTCAGCATTGGTTCAAACAAGAAAGATTGGCGAAGACAAACAAAGTATAAAGAGGGCCTTAAAATTTAATTTCATCGATAGTACCATTGCACTGAATGCAGCTTTCTTTGTAAATGCTGCTATCCTTGTTTTAGCTGCCACTGTTTTCTTTAAAACAGGTAATACACAGGTAGCCAGAATTGAAGATGCACATCAGTTATTAGCTCCTTTACTTGGTACAAAACTGGCTCCGATTCTTTTTGCTGTTGCGTTAATTGCTGCCGGGCAAAGCAGCACCATCACCGGAACACTGGCAGGACAAATTGTAATGGAAGGATACCTGCGTATCCGTATTAATCCTTTATTGCGGCGCTTACTTACAAGATTAATTGCCATTATACCCGCTGTGATTGTTATCCTTGTTTATGGCGAAGAAAAAGTAGATGACCTGCTTGTCTTCAGTCAGGTGGTGCTCAGTTTACAGCTAGGCTTTGCAGTAATTCCATTAATTCATTTTGTGAGTGATAAAAACACCATGGGTGAGTTTGCCATAAAACTCTGGGTAAAGATTGCCGCTTGGGCTGTTGCTGCTATTCTCGTGTTTTTGAATGTGCGGTTGGTTGTGCAGGAAATCATGGTGGTGTTTACAGAAGATGGTATGTGGTTCTGGAAATTCTTCATTCCTATCATAGCACTTGGGTTTATCTGGCTGTTCTTAACAATGACCTTGCTGCCGATGGTTCGGAAACAATTAAATAGAGACAATATTAAAATGCACAGCGCAATTCCATCCTTAGCAAATCTCTCTGTTCCTGCAGTGAACAATATTGCCGTAGCACTTGACTTTTCTGAAAACGATGAAAAGCTGATTGCCTATGCATTGAATCAGGGCCGGAAAGAAGCCAGTTATATCTTCCTGCACATTGTTGAATCAGCACCGGCAAGGCTTCTTAGAGAAGCGAGCGATGATGATGAAACCCGTAAAGACAGGCAAAGGCTGGAACATTATGCCTCTACCCTTGAACTGCAGGGATACAAAACGTCCATTGCCCTGGGGTATAACAACCGTATAAAAGAAATTGTACGGATTGTAAAAGAAAGCAACTCCGATCTGCTGATCATGGGTGCCCATCGTCACAAAGGATTAAAAGACTATGTATTTGGTGAAACCATTGAAGCAGTACGGCATGAAGTAAACATTCCTGTTTTAATTGTGAATGTTTAATTCAAAAACTATTCAATATTTTTTTTGTTGATGATTAACTGCTGAAAAGCATTAACGCATTTTTAAGACTATCCTGCAACATCTTTTGTGGATTCGGAGCGTTCTTTCATCTCCATCCTGTAATCCATCAAACCATGCTGCATCAAACATTTTTTGCCGTCACTGGATTACTATTTATTACCTGTTCAACCAAAACAGGCAGTAAAAATTTAACACCTGAAAGAGCTTCTTCAACAACTATAACTACACATAATAAAGAAACAACTAAAACAAAACGTGTTGCAGATTTTGCAAGCCGGTTAAAAAAATATGCCGCCAACAACGGATACAATCAATCCTTCTGTTATTTAGTTGACATGAAGAAAGAAAGCGGAGAAAACAGATTCTATGTTTATGATTTAAAAGCAGGCAAGATCATCCACAAAGCTTTGGTAACACATGGTAGCTGTGGTAATTCTATTTTCAGTAAAAGAGAATATGGCAATACAGTTGGCTGCAACTGCACATCCCTGGGGAAATACAAAATCGGGAAAAAATATTACGGTCGTTTTGGATTGGCTTATAAACTGCATGGCCTTGAAAGCAGCAACAGCAAAGCATTTGAGCGGTTTGTTGTTTTGCATGCACACAGTTGCGTACCGGAGAATGAACTATCGCCCTTCCCTATTTGCCTGAGTAATGGCTGCCCAACCGTTTCACCAAATTTTCTCCAAACGCTTTCAGGATTCATTGATAAAAGCAAACAACCAATCCTGCTTTGGATATTTGAATAAAAAGTAACAGGCAAAAAAAAGGGCATCAACTGATGCCCTCAACTTATTCATACACCATTTTATTTCAAATGGTTTGAAAGATGCTTCGCCATATCAAACATTGATACCTGCGCTTTCCCACCGAACACAAGTTTCAGCTTTGCATCAGCATTAATGTTACGTCTGTTTTTAGCATCCTGCAATTTATTTGCTTTGATGTAAACCCATATTTTTTTCACCGCTTCTGTACGGGGCAATGGTTTACTTCCAATAACGGCTGCTAAATCAGCACTTGGAGTAAGCGCTTTCATGAAGGCTGCATTTGGCTTCCGTGCAGATTTCTTTTTAGCTGCTTTTTTCTTTGGAGCTGCTTTTTTAGGAGCTGCTTTTTTCACTGCTTTCTTAGCTGCCTTTTTAGGTGCTGCTTTTTTAACAGCCTTCTTTACTGCTTTTTTAGCTACGGGTTTCTTAGCTGCTTTTTTTGCTTTTTTTGTTGCCATGTTTTTTAATTTTTAGAATTTAAATGGGCAAAGAATAATTTTCAATAATGAATATAGGATTATTTTTCATTCCCAACACCTTCTTTTACCAGTTAACTATGCACTAAATATTAAGATATTAACAATGTGGTTTTTCATTGGTAAATATTGCACCTGTTCTTTAGATTTATGTATTCGCTTCTAAAGGGTGAAAACAACGTTTTAAAGCAATTAAAACAACAATTTCATAGACAGATATAACAACAAAGGCTGCCCATGGGCAGCCTTTGTTCGATTCATTTTTCCGTTATTCCTTCCACTTAAAAACAATCATTCCGTTCTTTTTCTTATCACTTTCAACAGTGATGTTGTACACCTTTGCACCTGCTGTAACCCGCATCAATGCTGTGTTAGGCGGTATTTTACCCAGGTTTTCTGCAAACAGAACCAGGTTGTTTTTCCTGTTCTTTACTGCTTTTACATTGAGCGTAATCACATTTGCCGTCAACTGCTTTTTGGTCAGTACCGGGTAACTATTGAAATAAACAGTTACAGTATCACCATCAACTTCACCATTGTCAAAAAGCTCAATTTTAATATCCGGCTGGCTAATTTCAATTGTCTCGATTACCTTATTTTCCCTCTCAGCAGTTTTCTTTTCCTCCCCCGGCACGTAATTCTCAGGCATTTGCACTGCGGTAAATACATTCGGGCCATTCAGCAATTTAGCAGCTGTCTGCTGCACATCTTTCACCGTAATCTGGTTAACGTACTTTTCATAGTCCACAAAATAATTGATATCATTACCGGGAAACTTGCTTTCAGTTAAAGCAGTCAGCCAGTTTCCATTTTCTTTCAGATTAATTTTATGCTGCTCACGCCACTGCTGTTTTACTTTATCAAGATTCTTTTGTGAGGGTCCTTTTGTTGCAATTTCTTTGATCTCTTTATTCACAGCTTTCATTAAGGTATCCGCCTTTTCAGGACCACAGGGCAACTGAACAGCAAATGAATAGTTGCCATAGGGTTCCTGCTCTAATCCGCCATAAATACCTCCACCGTAAATGCCACCAATTTTTTCACGCAGCTCTTCAATAATACGGATGTTCAGCACTTCTGTTGCAGCCTGTGCTTTTAATTCTAATGACTGGCTGTAAGGAACTTCGCCTGAATGGAACTGAATGATGAGACTCTTTTCATCCTTGCCTTTCTTCACAATCATTTCCTTTTTCCCTTTTATTGGCCGCACTTTATTATCAACTGCAACAAACTTTTTAGCAGTTGCTGGTAAACTGCCAATGTATTGTTCAATTAACGTAATGATTTCCTCTTCCTTAAAGCTTCCTACAAAAACAAAATTCATACTTCCTGCATCAGCAAAACGTTCCTTATAAATTTCAAGGCTTCGTTTCAGATTAATTTTTTCAAAGTAATCAGCCTTTGGCAAAGCAATTGGTGCAAGTGGGTTATTATTATACAGGGTATTGTACAATGTATCAATAAATGCAAACTGCGGATTTGCACCTGCCATTGCATACTGCGATTTATTCCGTTGCTGGTACGATTTAAATAAGGAAGTATCACTGCGTGGATTTGTAAAATACAACCAGGTTAACTGAAACATTGTTTCCAGATCTTTTACAGTTGAATTGCCCCGTACACCCTCACTTATTGAACTTATAAACGGAGTAACCTGCACTGTTTTTCCTGCCAGCACTTTACGCAGATCAACAGGTGAAAAATCACCCACACCCATCGCCTGAACAATTGGAACAGCATACTCCACATTGTATTTATCTGCTAACCCATACAGGTTTTTACCACCGGGTCGCACACTCGACATTAAAATCTGATCGGCTTTAAAATCTGTTGATTTCAATGTTACTTTCACACCATTGCTCAGTGTTAATTCGGTTGTACCGAGCTTTGCATCCGTTTTCTTTGATACTACTTTTCCTGCTTTTGGTTTCACTTCTACGAGAGAAGAAGCAACCACTTTATCTTCATAGGCTTTAATATCTGCCTTTTCTGCTGCCGGGAAAATGGCGAGCATCTCTTCTGTTGTTGGAATTTTATCAGTTGCTTTTGGTTCCGGTCCGGTTACGTAGGTAAACCTGTTATCTACTCCTTTAATGTAATTATTCACCAGGTTATTTACTTCTTCAATGCTTACGCCAGGCAGCAATTCTTTTACTTTTTCAAATTCATAGTCAATACCGGGGCTTGGATCCTTTTGCAGAAAGTTGCTGATGTACTCTTCTACATAATTTGCACTTTCATTTTTATCCCGGTTATTGTATGCTCTTTCATAGGAGGAAATCATATTTTTCTTTGAACGCTCCAATTCTGTTGCAGTAAATCCAAAACGTTTTACACGTTCCAGTTCTTCCAGCAAAACCTGCATTGCTCTTTTTACATCACCTGTTCCAGCACCTGCATAAACAGAAAATGCATCATATCCTCTTGCGTAAGATCCAAAGCTGCTGCCTGCACCATTGAATGGAGGATTTTCCTTTTGCGTTAATTCCTGCAAACGCTGATTGAACATGCGTGTAAATAAATTGCGGATGAGATCGTTCCTGTATTCTTCAACAATTGAAACGGGAGGATCAATATAAGCAGGGTAATTAATCGCTACACTATACGATGTCGCTTCCTTATCACTTATCAGCATTAAATCGTTTTTACTGTACGGTGCAAGTGGAGCGTATTTTCTTTCCCGTGGATTGGCTGGATTTGTTAATCCGGCAAAATGTTTACGGATCATCTCCTCTGCCTTCTCAGTAGTTATATCACCTACAACAATCACCGCCATCAAATCGGGCCTGTACCAGTCACGGTAAAACCTGCGGATAATATCATACTTGAAATTTTTAATAATGCTGTCTTTACCAATTGGTAAACGATCGGCATACAATGAACCGGCAAATAAGCCCGGCAGGTATTTCCTGAACATCCGTTCCTGCGCTCCTTTGCCTAAACGGCTTTCTTCAAGTATCACTCCACGTTCGCCATCAATATCATCATTGAGATTAGAAATATTATGCGCCCAATCTTCCAGTATCTGGAATCCTTTTTCAAGATTACCGGGTTTATCTGTTGGGATAGGTAAAATATAAACCGTTTCATCAAAGCTGGTATAAGCATTCAGATCATTTCCGAAACCAACACCTATTTCCTGCAGGTAGGAGACAATATCATTCTTTTTGAAATTCTTTGTACCATTAAAAGCCATGTGCTCGGTCATGTGTGCAAGACCAAGCTGATCATCATCCTCGAGGATAGAACCGGCATTTATAACCAACCTCAACTCTACCCGCTGTTCTGGTTTATTATTGGGGCGTATGTAATAAGTAAGCCCGTTCGGCAACTTCCCTGTTTTCACTTTCGTATCAAAGGGAATCTGTTCTTTCAGGTTTACCTGCGCAAACGAAGTAAGAGCAAATGAAATGAAAAGAAAAAAATGGGTAATTCTGAAATGTAACCTGTGTTGTTTCATGTAGTAATTTTTTGGTTGGTAAAAGTAACAGATTACCCTTACTTGTATATGTTAATAGAAATAAAAAGACCTCCCGGTTAAGAGAGGCCTTTACTTATATTGTATGCAAGTTTTTATAATGCGAACCCAACACCCAGCTGAAAGCCACGGGTTGTCCATTTTTCCTGGCTTGTTACATCACTGATATCATTCAGTCCAATGGCATACCTGCCATATACACGAACACGGAGTATATTCAGTTGTGCACCAAAGAGCATGGACAAATCTCCATTTTTAAATGCTTCCTTCCCGTTTTGAAATATATTCTTATCCTTATTAATCAATATGCCAAACTGTGGCCCTGCCTGCAGTGATAAAACCTTTACAGGCTTATAAGTCAACAATAAAGGAATACTCAGATAATTCAGTTGAGGGTTGGAAAGATTTTGCTGATTAAGGCCGGTATACAGGCTGCTGAACCCGGAAACGGTATCTGCATTAATCTGGTTCCACAATACTTCGGGTTGAATACCAAATTTTTTACCCAATGTTATTTCGGCAAATACACCCAGGTGATAACCGAGTTTGTATTGTTCATCAAATCCTTTTCCATCAATCTTTCCAATATTGGCGCCGAGTTTGGGGCCAATACGGAACTGCCCAAATGAGGTAGCCGATGCCGTGAGGGTTACGAGTAAAATTACAAGATACTTTTTCATTCTGTTTGATTTTAGTTGTTTACCACTAACGTCTAATAAAGTGCCAATCATTTATGTTCGCTTGTAAAAATATGTTAAGAACAAATTTTAGTTGCTGTTAAAACATAAATCCAAGCTGCACTGTATAGAGTATATTGAATTTATTTTCGCTGCTCAACAGATAATCATCAAAATATACCTGGGGGTTAAGATAAAATTTTCCAACATACCATGCAGCATCGAGGTTAAGACCAACCGAATAAAAATTAAACCCGGATGATTCAGATGCTGATTGATTATATGCTCTTCCTAATCTTGGTCTGTTCAACGTACTTCTTCTTCCTTTTGAATCTACAGAAAAATTACTCACTCCTCCAACGAACATCAGTGATGGCTTAAACGTAATGGCATCTTTTTTCCCAAAACCTTTCCATTCAAATTCATGCTGAACAAACGGTATCAATGAGAAATCCCTTACCCTTACAGTTGATGTGTCATTCACATAGAAGTAAAGATATCCCGGTGTGGGTAAAAATATCCGCTGTGAATCAAGATACCGTGATGTTTCCCTGTACTTACCGGATGAAAAACCAACCATTACACCGGGCTGAAAAATTCCGTTCTGCTTATTCACATAAGCAAACAAATCATTATCATAAGGAGATGATGTATTTACAAATTCCTTCTTCCCGATAAATCTGGTGTAAGAAAAACCAAAAGCAACCTCTTTACTTTTCGGGTAATCGTAGCCAACTGTTACTGAATGCTGCAGCAATTGAATGGATTGACCTTCCTTCAACAGGTAGTTATTATAAGATAAACTCAACCCGCTTTTAAAATAATATCCAATTGTTGGTATAATACTCAGGTTACCGGATGATTGCTGTGAATTGAGTGCAATATTTTTTACACTGAACTGTGTGTTACCAACTCCAATACCAACAAGAAAATAACTGGCCGGTTTTGATGGATCAAACATTTTCAAAAACTCATCCAGTTCTTTTTCAATGGAATCTTTATTAATAGGTATTGTATCAGCTGCTATTTCCTGTGCATACAGGTTTACAGACAGCAATACGGCAATACAAAATTGAATAAGTGGTTTAGGCATAAAAAAGTCAGGTGGCCAGAACATAGACCACCTGACTGCAAGATAGTTTAAACGAATAAATTATGTCAGCTCAATCAATGTGATTTCGGGTAAGATCCCCACACGACCTGGGTAGCCAATAAAACCAAATCCACGGTTCACATATAATTTTTGATTAGCCTGCTCATACAAACCAGCCCATTGCTTGTAAACATATTTCACGGGGCTCCAGCGAAAACCGGGAACCTCCACACCAAACTGCATTCCATGTGTATGCCCTGCCAATGTAAGATCAATGTCTTTAAAATTTGCAGTCACTTCTGCATTCCAGTGCGATGGATCATGACTCATTAATATCTTAAATGGAGAATCCTTTGCCGGTGCATGTGCATCAGGTAATTTTCCGAAAGATGGAAAATTGGCTTTTGCACTGGTGTTATCAATACCAAGCAATGCAATATGCTCTCCGTCTCTTTCAATCAACGCATGTTCATTACTCAGCAATTTCCATCCAAGCTGTTTATGAACGCCTCTCACTTCTTCGGCATTGGCTAATTGTTTTTGTCTTACTTCATCTTTTGTTGCACCTGATGGGAATCCATAATCATGATTACCGAGCGTTGCAAAAACACCATGTTTTGCTTTCAGCCCACTGAAAATATCAATGTATTCATTCATTTCTTCAGCAGAATTATTTACCAGGTCACCAGTAAACAAAATAACATCTGCATTTTGCTGATTGATTTTATCAATCCCTTTTTTTACGGCTTCCTTATCTGTAAAACTGCCGCTGTGAATATCGCTGATATGAATAATCTTAAATCCTTTGAATGCAGTTGGAAGATTACTGAAGCTTAAACTCAGTTTCTGCAGGTTGTATTTGTATTTGTTACCAAAACCATACAGCAAAGATGAAAACAGCCCTCCGCCAATGGCAAGACCGGTCCAGCTTAAAAATACAGAACGGGTTATACCTGTTGAGCTTCCTGTATTCTTCGGATTCCATGAAGGGAACAAAAAGCTGCCGGCCCATTGAACTATTCTTCTTACATCATCCACCACAAAAAATACACTGGCAAGAAGTTTGGCGAGAAACAGACCGATCACAATGGCAAAAGCATAGGTTCGTAACAGTTTATGCCAGCTTTCATAATTGGTAAACAGAACACTGAGCATTAATGCAAAAGAAAGAACACTGATACCCCAGTAAACACCATACACAATCATTCTTGTTTTAGGTGCCCAGCTAACTGCTACAATCTTTAATGCCTGGAACACATAAATATCAAGCAGCAAAAAAATCAGTAAAAAAATCCATGATCCGGCTAATCTTCTCATAATGGTCAAAATTGAAGAATAAAAAAAACAACCGCCTGTTAATTTTTTATAAGCGGCAGTACATTATCCGTGTAACATACGGGGGATAACTATTGTTCCCGAATATTATGCCGAACCCTTATTTTTGTCACTATGGCATTCAGCCATTGACAATCAATACAAATCAGGTTCAAACAGCCCCATAAATTTTACCCGGATATGAAGTTTACCTACTACGGTCACTCCTGTTTTAATGTAGACGTAAAAGGAAAGAAATTACTCTTTGATCCTTTTATTTCTCCAAATGAACTGGCTGCACATGTAGATGTAAACAAAATAGAAGCCGATTATATCCTCATCAGCCACGGCCATGAAGATCATATTGCAGA
>JANOIQ010000096.1:0-25690 GCA_031407835.1 Chitinophagaceae bacterium | reverse complement strand
GGGGTTTTCCTGTTCCATTACCCAGATAGCTTCTTTATTTCCCTGGTAGCGGCGCTGGTTTCCATACCAGAACATATCACTGAAATAATCGCCGTTAACTGATGCTTTAACGCCATAACGTGCAGTAGTAAGCGCATACTTACCGCTGTTGATGATCACATCGCATTGTGCTTCTGCAAGATCAGGTTTGCCAGCCCTGATATATACTTCAGCCAATAACTGCATGGCCTGGTACCTGTTTGCTCTTGCAGTGGGTTTGCCGTTGGCATTTTTATTTGAATTAAAAGCACCTGGTTCGGGAAGGTTGGCCGCTGCATAAACCAAATCAGCAATTGTAAGGTTGTTTACATCAGTTAATGAAGCTCTTGTAAAATCGGTTTTGGGAGCGGTTAAAGGCTCGGTTATCAATGGCACTTTGCCAAAGCATGTTGCAAGGATATTGTATGCATAAGCTCTGAAGAATTTTGCTTCTGCACCCATGCTTTTTTTGTTTGCTTCGCTCATACCGGTTACAGATGGATCCTCTGCATTTTTGATAATAATGTTGGCATTATTAATCATGCGGTAAGCCCAGCCCCAAGTATAAGAAGCTGCGCCATCTGTTGAAATCAACTGTGTGTAATCATAATAAGGAACTTCAATTCCCTGCTTTTGTGTTGGGGGAACAAAAGCAATATCGGTACCGGCATGCCATACGCTTGGCCATCCCTGCGGGTCACTGTAGGAAAAAAATGTGCTGAGGTGATTGTACAAACCAACTGCTGATGCTTCAAAACCCAGCGAATCGGTGAGCGTTACCGGTGAGTAACTCGAATACAATTCTTCTTTAAGAAAATCTTTCTTGCAGGAGGTATAAAATACCTGCATCGAAATGATTAAAGCGATCAGGATGAATTTATTTTTCTTCATTGTAATAAAGTTTAAAAATGATCAATTAACGGAGTGTAACGTTTACACCCAACACAACCTGTCTTGTAATAGGATAGTTATTCGACCAGTCACCAGACCCCCTGAAGGAATAGTTATGTTCCGGATCCCATCCTATCCATTTGGTGAATGTGTACAGGTTTCTTCCGCTTGCATACACTGTAAGGTTTGTAAGCTTCATTTTTTCAAGTATTGCTTTTGGAAAATTATAGCTTAATGATATATCCTTAATTCTTGTATAGCTGTTATCAGAAGCATATCCATATCCCCTTGTATTGGTATAAGACAAAGCAGGGCGTGTATTACTCTTGTTTGCTGCTGTCCAGTAACCGGTTTCCTGCGGAATATTCATACGTCCGGCTTCATCGGCATACGTAAGTGTAACATTATTTTTAAGTGCGCCCTGGAAAGTTTGAATAAAAATATTCAAACTGAAATCTTTATACTGGAAAGTGTTGGTTAAACCGCCAATCCATTTTGGTGCAGTTTGCCCAAGTATTGTTCTGTCATTGGCATCAATTTTTTTATCTCCGTTAACATCAGCAAATTTCAGGCTTCCTGGTGCTACACCCGGATCCCAGTTAGATGCATCTTCACCAGCCTGCCAAACGCCCACCATTTTATAATCGTAAATGATGCTGATGGGATGACCAAGATACCATCTGTTTCCTAAATCATCTTTTCCATCTCCATATAATTCAACCAGTTTGTTTTTGTTGGCAGAGAAGTTTGCAGAGGAACTCCATTTGAAATGATTGGTAACTACGTTATCAGAATTGATCATTACTTCAATACCACGGTTTTGAGTTTTACCCAGGTTATCCCACACAAAACTGTACCCTGTTATAATCGGCAAGCTTCTTCTCAGCAATATATCGACTGTGTTGGTTTGATACCAATCAACTGTGCCATTAATCCTGTTTTTGAGTATGGTAAAATCAACACCAATGTTGAATGTTTTTGAGCTTTCCCAATGCAGGTTGGCATTACCGAGGTTACTGGCCAAAACACCAATAGAACCCACTCCTGTAAACGGATAACGTACCGATGCATCGGTGGTAATAGTCTGGTAAACAATAATTGCTTCGTTACCTGTTATACCATAAGAAGTGCGGATTTTTAAGTTGTTCACAAAATCAATCTTGCTCATAAAGTTTTCACGGCTGACGTTCCAGCCCAATGCTACTGAAGGAAACAATCCATATTTAGTTGTATTAGCACCCATTACTGAAGAACCATCACGGCGTGCAGTTACTGTTAACAGGTATTTACTATTGTAACTATAGTTAATCCTTCCCATTTGAGAAGCGATATTATATTTATCCCTGTAAGAAGAAGATGTTTGAGTAGCACCTGCACCCAGGTTATAGAAAGACAGTTCATCATTAATGAAACCTGTTGCAGAAGCCGATGAAGTGAAATAAGCCCGCTGCTGACCGCTGTACACACCTGTAAAATCAAGATGGTGCACACCGAAATCTTTGGTATAAGTGAGAATGTTTTCTAATACCCAGCTATTAGTTTCTGAACTGGACACATTGGCATAGCCAAGTGAGTTGTCGAAATCACGCCCTTCATAATAACCATAACGGCTGGTAATATAATTTGTACCCGCATTAAGCCTGTATTTTAATCCTTTCAATACACCACTGAATTTTATCTCAGCAAAGGCATTACCATTGAGGTTGTTGTTGCGGTCAATCCTGTCGGTATATAAACCAAGCAATGGATTTTTGTACAACAGTTCAGGCCTCATAGGATATTTTTCATACTTACCGTTTACATCATACAATGAGCCATATGGACTCATAGCTGCTGCAAGGTAGAAATTGGCCCGGGCCCCGTCGAAATTATTGTTGGTATAAAAGAAAGAAGTACCTACCGACAGATAATCTGTAATGTTTATATCAAGGTTTGCCCTTACTGTGGCCCTGTGATACTGGTAGCCTTTTACTGCGCCTTGCTGTTTCAGGTAATCGCCGGATACATAATACTTCATATCTTTTGTACCGCCCGATACACTTAGGTTATGATCCTGCATGATACCCTGCTGTGTAACTTCTTTCAGCCAGTCAACGGATTTGCCTGCATTGTAATTGGCAATTTCATATGCATTCCATAAAACAGTCTGTGGTGCTGAAGGAACCTGTGTTTTATAATCAGTATATTTTTGAACATACTGTGCCGGAGTAGATGGGGTTAATGTTTTTACAATATTGTCAAAACCCATATAACCACTGTAGCGGATAACCGGCTTACCGGTTGAACCTCTCTTGGTAGTAATGAGGATAACACCGTTCGAACCGTTCATACCATAAATAGCAGTGGCAGAAGCATCTTTTAAAATTTCAATAGAGGCAATGTCGTTGGGGTTAATATCATTTGTACCTCCACCGGTTTTACTCAGAGGTATTCCATCTACAACAATAAATGGAGTACTGCTGGCATTGATTGAATTTTGTCCCCTTACCAAAATACCGGCAGTGCTGCCCGGTACTGATGAAAACTGTGTAATGTTTACACCGGCTACGGCGCCTTCAATTGCATGAAGTATATTAGTTACCGGAAGTTTTTCTAAACGGCTTTTGGGTACAGTAACAACCGAACCGGTTACATCAGCACGTTTCTTTGTACCATAACCAACCACCACCACTTCATTCAGCTGCCTGTTGGTTGCAGTGAGTTTAATTTGCATGGATGAACTGAAATCAACAGCAACTTCAATTATTGCATATCCAACATTTGTGATTTGCAGTACATCTCCATCGGCTGCTTTAATTTTAAATACTCCCTGCACATCTGTAATAACTGATGTCTTTTTATTCTTAATGGTAACGGTAGCACCTGCTAATGCATCGCCATTCTCTGCATCCGTTATTACACCGGTTAAAGTTTTATCCTGTGCAACAGAAGCCAGGGGTAACATTAATAATAGAAAAAGGCCTGATAAAAGAGAAAGGCTGGCCTGCCTGAGTTGAACATGAGATACCTGCCTGCGGACATTACTCCATAACAGACGGCAGTAGTTTTTGGTCATATGACAGCAATTTTGTTTTGAAAGAAATGAAAAAGAAAGCTCCTTTTCCTGGATGACAGACCAAATTTGAACAAGTCTATCACTTTTTAAGGGGGGACAAATGATAAAAATAGGGGGATAAATTCACTATTTTAAAAATTTCAAACGTTGCAGGCAAAAAAATAAACAACTATGAGCATACATCATCACACAAAAATCGCACACAACAATACCATGTTTTGAATATGATCTGTGTGGTTAAATGGAGCCTGCACCCAAGGCTTTCCGGTATTTTTTTACATAATCCGATGGCTTCATTTCAAACAGCTTGAAGAACTGCTCCCGGAAATACCGAACATCGTTAAAGCCGGTTATATAAGTTACCTCCACAATTGTTTTATTGGTATTGATGAGCAACTCGGCTGCTTTTCTAAGCCGCAGGTAACGTACAAAAACATTCACCGTGAGGCCGGAAACAGCTTTAATTTTTTTGTACAGGCTGGGGTGGCTCATCCCAATTTCTTTGCAGAAAGTTTGAATAGTAAACTCAGGATTATCGAGGTGCTTCTCCACAATAGCAATACACCGTTCAAGAAATTCCTTGTGCTCACCGGCAACTCCTGAAGCCGGTTTTAATGTAACAGTATTAAAGAAATACTGCTGCAGCCGGTTTCTCCCTTTGAGGATGTTTTGTACACGGGCAATAATGATTTCTTTATCAAATGGCTTGGTAATATAATCCTCTGCCCCACCTTCAATCCCCTTCAGTTTTACTTCATCTGAAGAACTTGCTGTAAGAAGAATCACCGGTATATGTGCAATGGAAGCCGTTTCCTTTATTTTCTTCACCATTTCAATGCCACCAGTCTTTTTCATCATTACATCGCTGATCACAATATCCGGAATTTCCTTAAGCACCAATTCATAACCGCTGCTTCCATCATCTGCTTCGTATATATTAAAGGAACCTTCAAATACCTGCCTGATGTAAGAACGCAGTTCAGCATTGTCATCCACAATCACCATCGTTGGTAACCCGGATGTAATTTTATCTATAACAGTTGACTTATTTTGTTTTGTATCTGTTTCTTCAGCAAGCAGGTTTTCTGATTCTGGATCTTCAACCAGTTCATGCAGAATTGTTTGCCCCACTTTATACTCTTCACTGATATGCCGGGATGCAAAATGCGCTTTCCCTTTCAGCAGCATCAGGCAGAATGTTGTTCCCTTACCCGGTTCACTTTTGTACGACAACTGACCCTGATGTGCCTGGGCTAACTTTTGAGAAACATAAAGACCAATCCCAAAACCCGTTTGAGATGACTTACCTGTATTACCTGCCTGGTAAAATGATTCAAAAAGTTTAGTACCGGTTTCCAGCGGGATGCCACTGCCGGTATCGCTGACAGATATTTCAATTTCATTTTCGTATTGAATAATCTCCACCATAATTTCACCACCAGCTTCGGTATATTTAAATGCATTTGAAATAAGATTGAACAGGATGATTTCTATTTTTTCTTTATCTGCATAGATAAAAATATCCTGCTCCTTTTTTTCATACGTAAACCGAATATTCTTCATCACTGCATGCTGACTGAAACTCAGGTACACTTCATTACAAACTTCTGTAATATCAAAATGTTCAATCCGCATCTGCTGATCTACCGATTCCACTTTTCTGAACAGAAGCAACTGATCTACCAGACTCAGCAACCTTTTTGCATTGCGGTGAATCATGGTTGTCTTCTTATGAACATCTTCATTTGTATTTTCTTTCACCAGTTCCTTCAGTGGATTTATGATCAGCGTAAGAGGAGTTCTGAACTCATGCGAAATATGCGTAAAAAATGAAATCTTCTTTTCTGTTAATTCTTTTTCCTGTTCGCTTTCAAGGTGTGCCAGTTTAATTTCATACCGTAAGCGTTCCTGCCGTTTATTATATAACAGATAGAAGTAAACTGCACCAATAATAAAAAATGCATATAAAATATAAGCCCACCAGGAACGGTACCAGGGAGGCAGTATAATAATTTGCAGCAAAGGGGTTTCTTCACCCCATACACCGTATGCGTTCATTACCTTAACACTGAATACGTAAGTCCCTTCATGGATTCGTGTATAGTTTGCTGTCCGGTTACTTCCTGTATTATTCCAGTTTTTATCCCAACCTTTCAATTGATAGGCATATTGTAACTTATCTGCTAAGGAATAATCCAATGCCAGAAAATCAAGAGATAATATGGCTTTATCATAAGGCACTTTTATTTGCTTAACATATTCTTCCTGCCTCCCTGTTACATAATGATCTTCTTCCTCAATAGGTGTATTGTCAATCTTTAACGCTGTTAAAAATACACGGGGTACTTCTTTTGATTCTTTAATGCTATCCGGATGAAAAATATTAAACCCTTTAATGCCCCCGAATAAAAATTCACCTGTACGAAGTGAAATTGCAGCATTAAAACTGAATTGATTGCTTTGCAAACCATCCGCATAGGTGAAATTCCGGAAGCTTCTGTTAACCGGATCAAACCTGCACAACCCATTGTAGGTGCTTATCCAGAGAATGCCATGCTGATCTTCAAGAATCCGGAGTACATTATTATTGGGCAGCCCTTCACCTGTTGTGAAACGTTGAAAAGTACCATTTGCCCTGTTGAAAAGAAGCAAACCACCTCCTTCAGTTGCAATCCAGAAATTTTTATGGATATCCTCGTGAATAGATCTTACAGTATATCCGATCGGGTAAACCTGATGCGACTTTTTATTTTGATCAATATGAATTAAGCTGCCGTAGTTACCTGCCCAAAGTTCGCCATTGCGATCCTCCGTTAAACATTGTACGTCTACAATCCTGTCATCGAAAATTTCGAATTGATTCGTCTGCCTGTTGAACGTATAGAGTGTTCCACTGTTTACTGTGCTTGCCCAGATATGTTTAAGCCTGTCCTGGTAAACCAACCATACATTATATTCTGTTTCTTTTGTCTTTGGGTTATAACAGGAGAAGTGCTCGAATTTTCCTGAACCTTTTTTTAGTCTGTTAATACCATGAAACCAGGTGGAGGCCCAAAGATCGTTATACTCATCTTTCATTACGCCGGTTACATAGTTACTGCTGAGAGATACGGCACTGCCGGTATTTACATACAAATCATATGTATTAATCGACCTTTTCCAGTATCTCAACCCTGCACCACTTGTGCCGACCCAAACGTTACCTTTTTCATCTTCACAAAAAGAATTGATAAAATTATTACTGCTGTTATTTTTTAACGGGGTATTGTAAAACACAGTTCTGAATGAACTAGTATTCGGATAAAGAATATTAACTCCTCCCCTTAATGTGCCGACCCATTTTCTGTCTTTTTCATCTATAAAGATGGCATATAAAGCAGTACTGTTGATACCGGGCTGCTGTTCATTTGATTGATAAGCATGCGCCATTACATCACCTGATTTCAAAATCCATAAACCGCCGCCATCGGTAGTTATCCAAAGCGTACCATTCTTATCTTCAGTTAATCCTGTTACTCTTCTTACAGGTGAAATTTTATTCGCAGAAAGTTCACCCGTCACAGGATCATAACGAAAAAGGCCTTCCTCATTTCCAAGCCAGATTTTTCCCTTCTTATCGGCTTTGAGAAAAATAACTGTTCTTAACGCCGATGTAACTATACGTAAAGCTTTACCCCCAGGATCAAATACACATAAACCGTGTCCCGGAACATACACCCATACTTTTTTACTTACACTATCATATTCAATTGCTGCTATCCTGTAATTGGAAATTTTTGCTTTTCCAACAGCTAATGGAATCTGCAATCCCATGTTACTGTTTCGTTTAAAATAGAGCAATCCACGTGTATCAGTACCGGCAAACACAACATCACCATCGTATGCAGATTTGATTATGTTGGAATTCTCGACTAAAGTATTCCTGTCATTTTTATCAAATGAACTGAAATAAGGCGTATAAAAACGACGGCTAAATGGATTAAACACACTGATTCCTTTTGATGTACCGATCCACAAATAATCAGCAGCATCTTCGGTAATGGAATTGATATGACTGTGACAAAGTGAAGAAGTATCTCCAATAATATTCCGGTAAACTTTGAAACCATAACCATCGTAACGGTTTAACCCATCATACGTACCAAACCACATGAAGCCATCATGATCCTGATAAATACTTGTAACTACATTATTGGAAAGCCCCTGTTCAATTCCGAGGTATTGCACGGGTATAGAATCAGAAGCATGCAACCATGAAACGAAGGAAAAATGAATAAAAACAGAACGTATAAAATATTTTAAAAAACACCTTCTCCACATATAAATAAAAGGAATAAAAATCTTTATGAAACAATCATCCGCTACCCATCAAAAATAGTCACTAAACTTCAGGTTACAGAAGGAAATAATCCCCATTTATATTGGGAAACTCTGCAGTGAAACCATGTATTATACAAATAATACAACTGCAGTTATTACAGTTTGCCGATGTGATCAGTTTTTTTCTGCAAATACTTTTTGCTGAGATTTCAGGCAACAGCTTTTTAGTCTGTTATTAATTTCCGCTCCAGTTCTTCCAACGACACTCCTTTTGTTTCAGGAACTTTTGTGAAAACCCAAATCAATTGCAGTACCATCATAAATGCAAAGAAGGCAAAGATGGGCCAGGGTTTTTCACCAAAAACCCCTTTCTCCCTGTCTAGAAATAAAGGTGTAATGAAAGTAATTAACGCTGCAAATACCCAATGAACGCTTGCACCGAAAGATTGTCCGGTTGCCCTTACTTTGTTAGGGAATATTTCAGAAATAAATACCCAAATTACTGCACCCTGCCCTACTGCATGCGATGCAATAAACAGCAGCAGCGATAACAGTAAAAAACCAGCACCGGCTGCAGTATAAAAAGCCCAGGCCACCATAGCCAGGCTGATGATATAACCAAATGATCCAATGATCAGTAATGTTCTTCTGCCAATACGGTCAATTAAGTATAAACCAACAAAAGTGAAAAGCAAATTTGTTCCACCGATTGCAATGGAGTTGAATAATGATTCTTTAGCCGCCAATCCAGCTCTTTCCAGTATTTCTGGTGCATAATATAAAATGAAATTTATTCCCGACCATTGGTTGAAGAACGCAACCATGAATGCCAGCCAGATAACATTTTTATATTTTGAACTGAAAAACTTTGAGCTCTGCCCTGCCTTTGTTTCATGTGCATTGCCGGTGTTGATGGCAGCAATTTCTTCATCAGGATTTGAAACACCAAGCTGCATCATTACCTTCTTTGCTGCTGCTGCATCTTTTTTTATGGAAAGTAACCAGCGTGGGCTTTCCGGAATTCTGAATACCATCAATGTATAAATTAACGATGGAACAGCCATGATACCCAGCATCCAGCGCCAGTCATTATCACCACCGAACCCTTTAAAGAAATAATTCGATAAGAAAGCAACCAGGATCCCGAATACAATATTAAACTGGTACATAGCGCCCAGCCTTCCTCTTGTTTTGGGAGTTGATATTTCAGAAATATAAGTTGGTGCAGCAACCGAAGAAATACCAATGCCCAACCCGCCAATAAAACGAAAGAAAGAAAAGGTATATGGATCCTGTGCTATGGCAGATCCTATTGCCGAGATGCTGAATAATAATCCAATCCAAAGCAACACTTTTTTCCTGCCATATTTTTGAGTTGGAATTCCGCCAAAAACGGAACCTGCAACAGTTCCCCACAATGCCATCGACATAATAAAAAAACCATGAAACAAGGGTGTTGTATGCCAGAGCTCTTTAATAGGAAGATTGGCTCCTGAAATAACAACTGTATCAAAACCGAAAATAAATCCGGCTAAGGCTGCTGTTAAAGAAATGCCGAACAGATTGGCACCTCCTTTTGCGGATTGGTTACCGGGCGAAGCGATCGTTTGCATATTGACTTTTACAAAGTGATTAATGAATTAAATTTAACGGAAAAGAAAGGAGTTACAATTGAATCAATTCAGTTTATTTCAGAAACATTGTGAAAATGTGTTTACTTTATCGCTGATTACAGCAAATACAATTGCTTCGAATGAAATCTGATAACATAACCATCAAAGATATTGCCCAGGCGCTGGGTCTCTCCAATTCAACTGTTTCCCGGGCTTTGCAGGACAGTTATAAAATCAGTGAGACCATTAAGAAGAAAGTGCAGGACTATGCACGTGAAAAAAATTACAGGCCAAACCTTGTAGCACAAAGCCTGCGGAGTAACAAAACAAGAAGTATCGGTATTTTAATTCCTTCCATCCCCAATATATTTTGGGGTGAAGTGATTAATGGAATTGAATCGGTTGCACATGATAAGAATTATCATTTTCTTATTACACAAAGCCTGGAATCATATCAACGGGAGCTGGAAAATCTTGAACACCTGATGTGGCGCTCAGTTGATGGATTACTGATTTCACTATCTACAGAAACAGAAAATATTGAACACTTTAAAAAAGTACACGAAAAAAATATCCCGATAGTTTTTTTTGACAGAGTAACCGATGCCATTGAAACGCACCAGGTAAAAACGGATAATGCAGATGGAACTTACAAAGCAACCAAACATTTACTGGAAAACGGTTATAAAAGAATTGCACATATTACCAGTCCGCCAAATATTTCCATTACAAAAGAAAGGTTGGAAGGATACTACAGAGCATTAAAAGAATATAATCTGGAAGTGAATCCCGACTATATAAAATATTGCTATCATGGTGGAATGGAAATAAATGAAGTGGAAACTGTTTTGGATGAATTGCTGAATTTAAAAAAAGCCCCCGATGCAGTCATTGCTGCATCTGACCGTATTACCATTGCAGTATTAGCTTTACTGCAGAAAAGAAAAATCAGTATTCCAAAAAAACTGGCAGTGATTGGTTTTACCAATTTCACTTCACCTGAAATTTTTAATCCACCGCTTACAACTGTAAGACAACCTGCTTTTGAAATGGGGAAACTGGCAACTGAATTACTGATCGGGTTAATTGAAAGTAAACGACCGGAAACAAGTTTTGAAAAAAGAATTTTGCCAACTGAAATGTTTATCCGTGATTCAACCAGCAGGAAAAAATAAATAGCTGTACAGAGAAATACAGATGATTACTATTTTTTGATCCGTTTTAATCTGTCAAAATTAGCGTCATCAGCGTTTCCATAAATCAAATGATATACACTATCAAACTTCTTGCACCATGTGCACCAATCACCAATGATTGTTCTATATCAGCTGTCTTGGATGGACCTGCAAGAAAAACACCAAATCCTTCTCTTGCTGTATCAACCTGTTTGTATGCATGATGCATGGTTGTAACAATATCCTTCCGCCCGATCAGTATCACTAAATGCTGACAGATGAAAGGCAGCAACCTGTTCCCCATCTGGCTTTCGTATAACCACACAGAACCGTTTTCTGCAACACCTAAAGTTGCTTTGAGATAAGCAATTTCAACGGCTGCCAGTTGGGTTGCGTTTAATGCAGCAATAGAATCATCCACTGCTCCCAGTTCTGCAATTCTGTTTACTGCAAATTCACCTGCTGTTTTTTTGGCTTCGAGTTCTTTTTTTAATGAATCAAGATCATTCACTTCAATTGCAGTGCCACCAATACTTTGCAGTACTGTTTTGAATTGCTGAACAAGATCGTTGTACTGAATTACCTGTTCAATATCTATCACCGGCAATTCAACAAATGATGGTTTATTTACTGTAATGGCTTTTAATATTTCCTCTCTTGCACTCATGATTTTTTATTCTTGATGTACCAATCTCTGAAACTTTGTTTTGGTGGCGCCGGCATTTCCCTTTGCTTGTACCAGGGATTTAGTTTGTTATTCAGCACCCATGGAAACAAGCGCATAACAGTTCTTCCTGCTCTTCCTGCAAAACGATAAATGGCAGGATGTGCCAGTACAAAAGCCATTCCTTTCAATCCTATTTTTTTTGAAGTATCAACATATCCTTCTGCCACCAACACCTGCCGCCATTTCCATAACTGTTCATGAATATCAATCTTCACAGGACAAACATTACTGCATGATCCGCAGAGCGTAGATGCAAATGGCAGATCTGCATTGGCACGCATATCAATATTTGGATTGAGGATGGAACCGATCGGTCCTGCTACTGCAGTATGATAACTGTGCCCGCCGCTTCTTCTGTATACTGGACAGGTATTGAAACACGCAGCACAACGGATACACTTCAATGAATTTCTGAAATCAGCTCTGCCTAATTGCTTTGTTCTTCCATTATCAACAATCACCAGATGCATCTGCTGTCCTTCTCTTGGCTTTTGAAAATGACTGGAATAAGTTGTAATTGGCTGACCTGTTGCGCTTCTTGCCAGCAAACGAAGAAAGACGGCGAGGTGTTCTGCTTTGGGAATGATTTTTTCAAAACCCATGCATGCAATATGAATCTTTGCTGCATGGGTTCCCATATCGGCATTGCCTTCGTTAGTACAAACAACAAAGCCACCAGTTTCAGCAACAGCAAAGTTTACACCTGTAATGGCTAATTCTGATTCAACAAATTTTTCACGGAGATGCTGTCTTGCCGCTTCTGTTAAATATTGCGGATCGTTGTTCCCTTTTTCTGTATGCAGGTGTTTATGAAAAGTATCGCTTACATCCTGCTTCTTCAAATGAATGGCCGGCAATACAATATGACTCGGAGCTTCTTTCCGAAACTGCACAATACGTTCACCTAAATCTGTATCAACAATATCAATTCCTTTTGCATGCAGAAATTCATTCATGCCACATTCTTCGGTGAGCATGCTCTTGCTCTTCACTATTTTCTGAATCTTATTTTTCTGTATGATATCGTAAATGATCCTATTATGTTCTTCACCATTGGCTGCCCAATGAACAGCAATACCATTGGCGATTGCATTCTTTTCAAATTCAATTAAGTATTGATCGAGATTGGAAAGTGTGTGGTTTTTTATTTGCGAAGCCCATTCTCTTAACTGCTCCCATTCAGGTAAACCATGAGCAGCTTTATCTCTTTTCTGGCGTACAAACCATAACGTATCATTGTGCCAGTCGGTTCTTGGTTCATCGCCGATAAATTGTTCTGCAGCCTGCGCATGTGTTAATACTTTCATGCGTTGCCGTTTAAAATTTCTGCAATATGAATGGCTTTGATTTTACTTCCATTCCTTTTCAATATTCCTTCCAGGTGCATTAAACAGCTTTCATCGTAACCGGTGATATATTCTACATCATTTACTTCATGTTCTGTAATCCTGTCTTTGCCCATTTTTACACTCACTGCTTCTTCAAATACACAGAAGGTTCCGCCAAAACCACAGCATTCATCAGGTCGTGCAGGATGACTGAGTTGCAACCCTTTCACCATGCCTAATAATTTTTCAGGCTTTGAAAATTCAGGAGCAACCAGTTCACTCATGGACGAAAGATGTAACATACGCTGACCATGACAGCTTGTATGCAATCCTACTTTATGGGGAAATGAAACATCGAGATGATCAACTTTTAAAATATCCACTAAAAATTCTGTGAGTTCATATATATGTTTGCGAATATGCTCCGCTTCACCGGGATACTGATCATCTTTCAAATGTTCTTTTAGATGAAGTACACAACTTCCTGATGGACCAACTACATAATCGAAGCCACGGAAATTGGCAACAAAGTTTTTATCGCAATCTTTACTTAATGCAGCAAAGCCACTGTTAGCCATGGGCTGTCCGCAACAGGTTTGATTCAGCGGAAATGAAACATCGCAATCAAATTTTTCCAGCAATTCAAGTGTAGCAATTCCTATCTGCGGATAAAACTGGTCAATGTAGCAGGGTATAAATAATCCAACTTTCATGTGTTCATTTTTATTGGCTTTTTGGCCATATAGTACCGATACCTATCGGTATCAACAAAAATTATCTTCGCTGCTTGTATAATTAGCCCGATAATTTTTATGGATAATTCATTTTATTCTTTTTTAACTGCCGGCATCAATGCAAAGTCAGATGTACTGTAATCCTGAATAATATTTCAATTCAATAATATCAGAAGGCAATGGTCTGCTGTTCCAGTGTTCATGCATTACCAATGCAGCTCCCAATGAAGAAGCCTGTGCAACGGATGCTGCAAAAGTTTCAACTTCAGGAAAAAAATCTGCAAGCATATACATAAAAATCGGGTTCTTACTGAAGCCGCCATCAACGAATATCCTTTTCACAGTTGTTCCTTTCAGTACAAGGCTGGTACTGTAATACTGCTGAACAATAATATCTGCTATTAACTGGTGATAAGCTTGTTCATAATTGGTGAATGAACTGAGTTTTCTTTCCTCAAAAAGCGATTGCTGAATCATCACATCACCATTATCTGTTTTTAAAAAATCTTTTAACTCATCCGGACGTTTCATCAGCTTCATATCGCATTCCACTTGTTTGTAATAATCAACCGCAACTTTGAAATGAGCTGCCAGTCGTTTCGTTTGCTGTTCATGTTCATAGCCTGCAAACAAACGGGAAGCCTTAATGGACTTGGCCTGAAAAGAAAGATAACTCAAACAATCGTGATGTAATTCATAATCGCTGAGCTGTGAATGATTAAACGGATTTAATGTAATACACCATGTACCCGTTGAAAGCAGGATAAATGGTTCATGAAAGGAAGTGAGATAAGGAATCAATGCGGAAGAACTGTCGTGCAAACCTATCCCAACAGGAATTGTTTCATGCACATAACCTGCAATGGAATCGCATGAAGCAATGGGCGGCAACTTTTCAGCTACGCCTTCCTTCTTTACCCATTGATGGTATTTTTTACCCTGGAAATTCCAGAGATTGGTATGACAACCAACACTGGTAATATCAGTATGCATTTTTCCTGAAAGAATAAAACTCAGGTACTGCGGAAGATGAAGTGCATATTTAATTGCTGCAAAAACCTCCGGCTTTTCATATTTTAACCGGTACAATTGCATTCCTGAATTAAGATTACCTAAAACAGGCGATGCTGTATCCTTCGACACTTTACTTTCACCACCATATGTATCGTAAAATTTTTTTTGTAATTCGGGAGAATAAGGCTTGAGATAATTAGATAATGGCGGAATGACCTTCAGGTCTTTATCGATATACACAAAGCTTGCTCCGTATCCTGAGAAGTTAACGGCTTTAATGCTAAAGCGTTCATCTTTTGTTATTGCCTCAAAAGAATCTTTGATCCATTGTGTAAGTGCTGAAACATCTTCGCAGGGAAAACCATCTTCATCTGTTGTTTCGCTGAACTGCTGACTTACTTCATATACAATTTTATAATGTTCATTGAACAACAACAGTTTTTTATTGGTTTTACCAATATCAAAAATTGCTATGACGGCCTCTCTGCCCATTATAAACCTGTTGCAACTGTTTTACTTCCTCTTTCTTTAATCAGCTGATCTCTTAATTTTTGTTCACGGAAATATTGCAACGGATATAATGCAGCACCGCTTCTTAATCTTGCTTCTGCAACCAATGCTCTTAAATCGGTGCGGAAAGTATGCTGTAAAATTTCCTGTGCTGCTACTACATCATTTGCATCTTGCGCTGCATTCAGTTTTTTTCTGTCAACAGTTAAAGCCTGTGCATAAGAAATCATAATTGCTTCTACTGATTGTAATAAATCTTCAAGCGGATCTTTTACGTTATGGCTGGCATCAATCATCCAGCCAAGATCAGTTGCATGATCCATACCCCGTGCATCCATACCTTCAACCAGTTCATTAAAAATTAAAAACAACTGGTAAGGTTTAATGCTTCCGCATGTCAAATCATCATCACCATATTTACTGTCGTTAAAATGGAACCCTGCCAATTTCCCTTCCATTAACAGAAGTGAAACAATCTGTTCAATATTTGCATTGGGCAAATGATGACCCAGATCTACCAATGTATAAGCCTTTGGCCCTAATTTATTTGCGTACAATAAAGATTGTCCCCAATCTCCTACTGTCATTGAATAAAAGTTCGGTTCAAAAGCTTTGTATTCAACAAACACTTTCCAGTCGGCTGGTAAAGCTGCATAAATTTCCTGCAGGCTCTCCAATGTATTTTGAAATGCTTTTCTGAAATTCAATTGGCCCGGAAAACAACTTCCATCGCTTAACCAAACGGTGAGGGCTTGTGAACCAAGTTCAACACCATGTTTAATAACTTGAATATTATGTTCAATGGCCTGTTTGCGTACTGCTTTATTTACATGTTGCAGGGAACCAAACTTATAACTCAGTTCCTGGTCTTTCTGATCCTGAAATGTATTGGAGTTCACCGCATCAAACTTTAAACCCAATTGTGCAGCTGTTGCTTTGATGGATGCATAATTATCAGGAATGTCCCATGGAATATGCAACGAAATTGCGCCACTTGATTGATTCAATGCATGGAGTAATCCAACATCTTCTAATTTCTGTTCTAAATTTCCAGGCTCACCAGCACCACCAAAACGTCCGAATCTTGTACCCCCTGTGCCCAATGCCCAGCTTGGAATCGCTACCTGGAAGTCAATCAGTTTCTGTAAAACCTCTTCAACATCTTTTATTTCTGAAGCAATGAAATCAAATTTGCGCTTGTGATCTGCTGCATGCAATCCATTGAATTCAGCGATCTTGTTTTTTTCTATGAACATACACTCGATTTTATAGTATCTAAGTTAGTCAATTTAAAAAAGAGGGCCGAAAGGGAACTAACAACCCGTTTTGTAAACTAAAGGACTATGAGAAAACTGTTTATTATCTTACAAATGCAGTTGCTACACCGCCATCCACATTCAATACATTCCCGGTTGATTTTCCTAACAAACCTCCTGCAAAGGCAAAACATGCATTGGCAATATCTTCCGGTAAAATAATTTCATTCAGTAAAGTTCTGCCTGCATAGTAGGCTGGTAATTCTTCAATACTGATGCCATAGGCTTTTGCTCTTCCTTCGGCCCAGCCGCCACTCCAGATATTACTACCCGAAATCACTGCATCAGGGTTTACTACATTTACACGGATCTTATCTTTTCCCAGTTCAGCAGCGTTCAATCGGCTCAAATGTAATTGTGCAGCTTTTGCGGAACCATAACCGGCATTGTTCGGGCCGCTTACCAATGCATTTTTGCTGACGATGTTAAGAATATCACCACCTGTTCCCTGCTTGCGCATTATTTCAACCGCTTTTTGCGTAACAAGGAACTGACCTTTTACCAATACATCATATAAAAGATTCCAATCTTTTTCAGTATGATCTTCAATTGATTTAGAAATAGAAAGTCCTGCATTGTTCACTATAATATCAACGCCACCAAAAGCCAGTGCAGCTGTTGCCAGTGTTTGCTGAATGGTATCTCCATTTGTTACATCCAGTATATCCGCCGCTACAATATCTTTTCCAAACTGTTTTACAAATTCATCTTTTGCTTCTGCCAAACGATCTGCATTCATATCATTCAATATAACGCAGGCACCTTCTTCGGCAAACTTCCTTGCAATTGCTTTTCCAATACCACCACCGCTGCCGGTGATCAGTGCAACCTAGCCACTCAATGATTTTGGTTTGGGCATACGTTGCAATTTTGCTTCTTCCAGCAACCAGTATTCAATATTGAATGCTTCCTGGCGTGGTAATGATGTGTATTCAGAAATCGCTTCCGCACCTTTCATTACATTGATGGCATTGATATAAAACTCTGCCGCTACTCTTGCTGTTTGTTTATCTTTTGCAAACGTGAACATACCAACACCCGGATACAAAATCACAACAGGGTTGGGATCACGCATGGCGGGACTGTTCGCATGTTTACATCCGTTATAATAATCTGCATACATTTTACGGTATGCTTCAAATAAAGGAGCAATCTTTTCTTTGATCTTTTTTACATCGCTTATATCTTCAGCTGCTGTAAGATTCAATACTAACGGAGAAATTTTTGTACGTAAAAAGTGATCAGGACAACTGGTTCCTAAAGGAGCAAGGCGATCAAGATCATTGGAATTGATGTATTCCAATACTCTTGCATCATCAGTAAAATGTCCAATCATCCTATTCTCTGATGAGCAGAAACCTCTCAACACAGGAGCTAATGAAGCAGCCTGTTTCTTACGATCTGCTTCCGGTAAAGAAGTTAATTTCTCACCGCCAAACACCGATGCCTGTTTTTTAATATTATCCTGCAGGTATTCTGCACAACGTTCAATTACTTCGAGTGTGTTGATATAAGATTCGTAAGCCGTATCGCCCCAGGTAAATAAACCATGTGAGCCGAGCATGATACCATGGATACCGGGATTTTCATCAAGGCATTGTTTTAACATCAGCCCCAATTCAAAACCGGGCTTCTGCCATTTTACCCAGCCAATTGTTCCGTTGAATAATTCTTTGGTAATTTTTTCCCCATCTTTTGCTGCCGCAATAGCAATGGCTGCATCGGGATGCAAATGATCAATATGTTTGAACGGAAGAAAACCATGCAATGGTGTATCAATAGATGGAGCCTTTGAGGAAAGATCATAAATGCAATGATTGAAGAGTTCCACCATTTCATCTTCATGTTCCAGACCACGGTAAATATTTTTCAAGCTGCGTAACCGATCTACATACAATGCAGCCAATCCATTCCTCTTCATGGTTCCGAGATCGCCACCACTGCCCTTTACCCACATTACTTCCACTTCTTTTCCCGTCAACGGGTCTTTGGCCATTGCTTTACAGGAAGTGTTACCACCACCATAATTGGTTAAGCGAAGATCAGCGCCCAATAAATTGGAACGGTAAACAAGTAAGGCAACTTCATCACCTGCTAAGCTTGCTGCTTTTGCATCATCCCACAAATGGCTTACGTGTTTATAATTTTTTGTTTCTACTGACATAATGAACTCTTTTAAAAATTTTAATGCAGGCTGTTACCATATCCTACGAGCAACACTGAAAGAATAATAATGATAATACCCGTAGCTACTGTTGTAATTGTTTTTTTGCTTACACCCTTCCATTCTTTGAGCACCAACCCCCACATATTCGCCACCAAAATAATGAAGGCCATGTGAAGAATCCATGAACTCGGTCCGTTACCCAATTTACTTTCGCCCATACCGTAAAAGAAAAACTGTAAAAACCAGGTTGTACCGGCTAATGCTGAAAACAGGTAATTCTTAAATAACGGTGTTTCCTTTTTAGTATAATCACCAAAGGATTTATTACGGAAATTGAGGATCACACACCAGATCAAATTGGTTGTTAATCCGCCCCAGAGCAGAACAACATAAATGACATTATTGCGATACAGAAATTCCCCTTCACCAGGATTGGCAGCCTGCCATGCTTCATTAGCAACAGTTGCTAATGACTGACCAGCTTCTAACCCAAAATTGAAACAGGCACTCAATACGCCTGATACAATGGAAACAAACATACCAAGTGCAAACTTGTATTCTGTTTTTACTTCTAAACCATGCGGATCAGTTACTGCTGTGCTGATTTGTTTTTCCTTCAGCATACCGGCCCTGCCGCTGATGATAATGCCGATAACACAAACCAGTAAGCCGGCTAAAATGGTTAAGCCCCAGGTGGAGCCAATCATTACGCTGAACGTATCTTTTCCTTCAACCGGGTTGAAATCGTAATAAATAGCAGGGATCAGCGCACCAAATACCATGCATAATCCTAAGATGATACTGCTGCCAAGTGATACCCCGAGATAGCGTACTCCCAATCCATAGGTTAAACCGCCAATACCCCAAAGTACACCAAATAAGTAAGTAATACCCAGCGCTGAACTGGCAGCACCACTGATGATATCAGCAAAACCGGGAATAGTAAGATAGGCGGCCAAAGGAGGCACAATCAACCAGGAAAACAATCCACCAATAATCCAGTAGCTTTCCCAATGCCAGCCTTTTACTTTTTTGTAGGGAATATAGAAACTTCCAGATGCAAAACCACCTATAAAATGAAAAAGGACGCCTAATAAAACCTGCATTCGTTAATTTTTTATATAGCAAAGATGAATGGGATAAAATTACCGTCTCCCTTTCCCATTACTGTCATGCACCATCATGTTTCTTTTTGATTTATTGGAGGGGTAGTGCCTTTTCAATTTTATACTTACCTTTTGCCCGTTAAATGAACCCGGTATATAACCGGATTCTGTAATTACTGACAAAACGTTCCGGCTTCATGTCCACCGACAATATATACAGGCATATAATGATTGATGAACAGTCAATCACTCCAAAATATGTGCAGCTGATCAACTCCATTTTAAAAGGAATTGAACAGGGGAATATTGGCAAGGACTACCAGCTCCCTTCCATTAATGATCTCAGTTATGAGCTCGACATTTCAAGGGATACAGCAGAAAAAGCTTACCGGCAGCTGAAACAGCTGGGTGTAGTTGGTTCTGTTCCGGGCAAAGGATACTTCATTTCCAAAACAGATGTAAAGCAATCAATCAGGGTTTTTCTCCTGTTCAATAAGCTGAGCCTGCATAAAAAGTTCATGTACGATTCGTTTGTGGAAACACTGGGCGACCAGGCAGCCATTGACTTTTATATTTACAACAATGATTTCGGTTTGTTCAGAAAGTTAGTGCAAAACAGAAGAGAGGGCTATACACACCATGTTATTATTCCCCATTTTCTCGAAGGCGGGGAAAAAGCATTTGAAGTGATCAACGAAATTAAAGAAGGCGAATTGATTTTACTGGATAAACAGATTGCCGGTATCAAAGGCAATTACGGTGCAGTGTATGAAAATTTTGAAAAAGATATTTTTGAAGCCCTCAAAGAAGCGCTCCCCAAACTCAGTAATTACCTTACGCTGAAGCTGGTATTCCCTACCTATACCTATTTCCCAAACGAGATATTAAAGGGATTTGAACATTTTTGTATTGAGTATGCTTTCCATCACAAGATTGTACATAAAATAGCAGAGGAAGAAATTATGGAAGGCGATGTTTTTGTGAACATGATGGAAGATGACCTGCTGGTGCTGCTTGATAAAATACAGGCCACCAAATTAAAAGTAGGGAAACACATCGGCATCATTTCGTATAATGAAACCCCCTGGAAACGGTTTTTGATTGATGGCATCACTACCATTTCCACCGATTTTAAAAAGATGGGAATACTCGCAGCACAAATGGTGTTGAATAATGAACGGAAACATATTGAAGTACCGTTTTCACTCACACTAAGGAACTCTTTATAAGCAACCAGGCTTAGTAAAAAAATATTTACATCAATTTGAAAATTTAATATATTTACATCGTCTCAATGATGTACACCGGCACACAACAGTCTTCCTGCTATTGCCTCTCCCAGTTGCCGGTTTGCAGATACGTCTCTGTCTTGTCAGTTTAATTTCATTGCATCTGTCCGGATCTGTATAAGATCATCAGTTATTGATTCAAAGCCTCGATTTTAGTAAGTATTTATTCGTTAACACTTTTAAAATTAGTACTATGAAGCTTTCTGATTTTATTGTATTGGATGAAAAGGAAAAGACATCAGTAGTTCTCCACATGGGTATCCTCGTTGCGAAAAGACGTTTACAGCATTGTATCATTTTCCTGTTTCAGCTTGAAAACTATTACGTAGAGACTTATTGCAATTATGAAAGCAAGGCAGTACAGGAGTTCAGGATGTTTGATAGCACTGAGCTTTTAGAACCTTATCTGGAAACGATTTCGCTACAGGAATTAATGAAGGGAGTATAAGCCTGGCATTTCAGTTGCCCCCTGATGTTGTTACACAGGAAAAAATCTGTTCAATTTGCATTACACTTTAGTTTTGTAATGGTATTGTCAGAAGCTTATAATATTCAATTTGCTTCATCTTGTTTTTCAGTGAAATAGAAAAAAATCTGCATCCAGAAAATAAAAATGGCATGATTCTTATTTCTGTAAGAAAAATGTTTTTTTATGATCCTTCATGTAAAAAATATGATTTGCAAGCGTTGCAAAATTGTTGTTTCAAAAATAATAGCTGACCTGGGATTACAGGCAGAGTATATTAAACTAGGCGAAATTCTGCTCAAAGAAAAACTTAAACAGGATAAACTGAACACCCTGAATACAGCACTGAAAGAAACAGGGCTTGAACTTGTAAATGATCGTGAAGGGAACCTTGTGCAAAAGATAAAAACTGTCATTTTTGAAATGATCCATTTTTGTGAAGAGCCTTTACTAATCAAGTTTTCCTGTTATTTAAGCAGCCGTTTAAACTACAGCTATACTTACCTGGCGAATACGTTTAAAAAAATAAACGGCATCAGTATAGAACAGTTTATCATCATTGAAAAAATTAAAAAAGTCAAAGGGATGCTTATAGCAGAAGGGATCACCCTTAGTGAAATTGCATACAGAATGAATTACAGCAGTACCAGCCACCTGTCGGCACAGTTTAAAAAAGTAACAGGACTGAGAGTAACCGATTTTAAACTGATGCATACGAATACATACATGAACCGGTTAACTGTTGAATGATAAAAAACAGATTAACCACAACGGTTAACTTAACTATACTTACTTAATTTTCAGGCGGATTATAAATTGATGAAGTTTGGTTATTCAGCAGAATTATCCTGGTCTACTCCTGACTTCTGCTTTTCCTGAAGTTGAAATTGATGAACGGTAATCTTTTGAAATGCTTTTTATTCTTTGCTACATTCCATAACCCAACCTGTATCCCGTACAAATGATCTGTATAATTATATAATCCCAGGGTTACACCATGCTGATTATGAATATTTGTAAGAGCAGCTACACTTATCCCCTTTAATTCTTCCAGCCTTGATACAAACAGGCTGCATGAAACACCAGTCAGGTGACCCATATCTTCTCCTGAAAACAAACCGTGCAGACCTACAAATAACCCTTTCATTGTATCGGCAATAATGACGCAACTGATTCCAACACCACTCATTCTTTCAGCGAATATTACTCCCCCACCAATGCAAATTCCGTTAACATCAGAACCTCCTGCTGCAAGGCCACCAACAGACAAACCATTTGAACGTTCTGAAAAAGAAACCAGTCCGCCAACCTTGATTCCGTTGCAAATCGTATCTGATGAAATTAAAATCCCGGTACTTATTCCATTTATAATTCTTGCCTTTGACCTAAATGAAAGATTCATCCCATTTACTTTCCTCACCTGCCTGTCCCATAAATTAAGTCGAAAGCCATTTGTTGCAGCAGAATTTCCAATACAGACACCTACGTGGTTTACACCTAAACTCAAATGCTTATGCTGCGCATCTGCATCTCCAGATAACAGAAAATAAAAAATCATAAATGATAAAACCCTATTCATAAACAGAAGCAGATTTTTTTTGCAGTGTCCCTTTCAATTATATCCGGAAATTTAAGCCGGGCCGATCTTTAACCGAAACCAAATGTATAAATATTCATTCAGCATTACTATCCGCTGTATAGTGATATTCGTCAGCCCCTGAACTATTATTTACATGCTTTTCAACTTTGACCGGTACCGCCATTTAACAAATCCGGTGGCGGTTTCAACCGTTTCACTATTTCGGGACGTACAGGTCAGCGTTTTTATTTTCTTCTATCACTGGTTTCTATCCTATTGAACTAATTTTACAGATTCATTGTTATCAATAGACAATTGATATGTTGATAACATAAAATCTAAACATAAAACGAATGAGCAAAGTTTGGTTAATTACAGGATGTTCTACAGGTTTTGGAAGAGCACTGGCAAAAGAAGTACTGGCAAAAGGATACAGAGCAGCAGTGGCTGCAAGAAACACAAATGATGTACAGGATATCATTGAGGGTTATCCATCAACTGCCATTGCAGTAAAGTTGGATGTAACTGAACCGGAACAGATCAAATCAGCCGTACACACAACCATTGATGCATTTGGACAGATTGACGTGCTTGTTAACAATGCAGGCATTGGTTATTTCGCTGCTATAGAAGAAAGTGAGGAAGCAGAAATACGCCGCATGTTTGAAATTAATTTCTTTGGCCTGGCAAAGATGACACAGGAAGTACTGCCGCATATGCGCAGGCGTAAAGCAGGCCATATACTGAATATTACTTCTATCGGAGGTCTGCGTTCTTTTCCCGGTATAGGATTTTACAACGCCAGCAAATATGCAGTAGATGGATTGAGTGAAGCCTTATCGAAAGAAGTTACACCATTAGGTATTAAAGTAACTATCATTGCTCCGAGTGGTTTCCGTACCGATTGGGCAGGGCGTTCAGCAAAAGATACCAGCATTAAAATTGATGATTATGCAACTACTGCCGGAAAAAATGCTGGCGATATTCGTGGCTACAGTGGTAACCAGGCCGGCGATCCTGTAAAAGCAGCGCTTGCCATGATACAGGTAACAGAAACAGAAAACCCTCCCCTGCGTTTATTACTGGGAGCAGCAGCACTCAAAGGTGGCCGTGCAAAACTGGATGAACTGAAACATGATTTTGAAGGATGGGCTGCTGTTACAGAAGGAGCTGATTTTCCAAAAGCATAATTTATAACACCAATAAAGAACGCTCCCTGCTTCATGCATACAGGGAGCGTTTTTTTATTTGTGATTGACAGTAATCCTATTTCACCAATTTTAATTTCCGTGGAATATATTTAAAATCAGTCTGCCCTTTTACCAACCATGAAATACCGAAAGCGATGAGGGCAATGGCTTCAAAACAGAACACAGGATTGATTGCATCAAGCCACTTGAATATTCCCTGCATCCATAAACTATATACGGTAATCAGTACAAGACACAGAATCATAACAATACCGCAAACAAGAAACAGCTTGTGGTTTTCTTTTTTGCCAAAGGAAACCCTGTCGCCTGTTCTTCTGAAATTAACCATCGACATAATGGATAGGGAAAGAAAAAACAATGTTGCCATGGTAAAATGAATGATGCCAATATTCATAGTGCTCACAAAAGTTCTGAGATTATCTTTAATAAGGATATTTGAACCTGTTGGAAAAATAACAATCCCCAATGCAAATAAACCTGCAAGTGTGGTGGTTGTTTTATCAGACAATCCTTTCTCTCCTTTACGTAAAGGATGACCCTTATAGCTGAACATAAATAAGGCAACTGCACATAACACACTGGTGAAAATTTCACCAACTGTACTGTAATAATAATGACTTACTGAAAATTTAAACGAGCCGTCATTACTGTAAGCAGGTTGACCTTTCGTTAAAACAAAGAATGAATTATTCAGGATATCAAGTTTGTTGAAAATGAAATTCCCGATCAGTAACAGAAAAGGCAATAGCATTCCAAGCCAACCGATGGCCTTCCTTGTCTGGAGATAAGAAATCACTAAATCGTTGTTGGGATTGAGATTGTCCATTTGATAAAATTTATAAGCAGATTATTGTTTTATAAATTCTAAGATCGTTCTTACTGTTTCTGCCTGTTGCTCTCCCCTGCTGATGGTTGCTTTATTATCACCTAATTGATATCCATAATAACCAAACTGTGAGTGATTGGCTCCTTCTATGCGTATAAACTTCGTTGTTACAGGCAGCTTTGATTTGTTATTCATGATTGATTTTTCATCGGCAACACCATCTTTTGATCCATAGATTTTCAGCACAGGTATTTTGCTGCCGGCAAGTGATATATCCCTCGGGTGTGTAGTTCCTATCAAGATTAATTTGCTGATTAAAGAAGGATTTTCATATACAAACTGTGC
>JANOIQ010000091.1:0-14453 GCA_031407835.1 Chitinophagaceae bacterium | reverse complement strand
ACACATAAAAAAACCAGCCATGCAAAAAGTGTATCTCAACACCTCTATTTTTATATTCCTGATTTTAATCAGTGTCCAGTGGGGATTTTATCAATCGTACTCCAGCCAGTTCCCCCATTTTAAAGATGTAACTACGCTGATCCATATTCACGGTGCTTTGCTTATGACATGGATGCTGTTGCTCATAGTGCAACCTTTACTGATACAATCGGGCAGGGCGAACCTGCACAGAACGATCGGGAAAGTTTCCTGGGTGCTGGGGCCGCTTATTATTATCTCGCTGTTCCTCATTGGCAGAGGAGGTTATGTAAGAGGTATTGAGGGAAATGTACCTGAACATAATATGCTTGCTTTCATTGTGCTTGATATGCGGGGCTTTTTATCCTTTGCTGTTTTCTGGTCACTGGCAATGATCACCCGCAAATCGGCTCACTCACATATGCGGTATATGATTGCCACAGGCATTCTGGCAATCGGTCCCGGAATAGGAAGAGGATTGATGCACAGTTTTGGATTGAGTGTATGGGATGCCCTGACTATTACTGATGTGCTGGACCTGGTGATCGTAGGTATATTATTGGGTATTGATGTGTACAGAAAGAAAAACTACAAACCATTCCTCACTGTTTTCCTGGTATTACTGATCGGCTCTGTGCTCTGGCAATTACGGGATAGTACTCTCTGGCAGACCTTTGCCAAAAACTATGCAGAGCTGTTTTATTAATTGACACTGTGTTTGATCAACAGCTTGTTTTGGTTAAAAGTTGCCGTTTTTTGTTGTTGAATTAGTGACTTGTTGGCAACAGGTCAGAGGAAGAATTAATGTTCATACTTCAGCAACACCACACCGGTATCAAACTTTTTGAAGTCAACAAGCTTAAGGTTTGTATACGAATCTATTGTTGGGAAAAGCAGTTTCCCTCCTCCTGTAATAGTTGGGCAGATTTGAATATGATATTCGTCAATTAAGTTTGCAGTAATTAAGGATTGAGCCAAGGATATACTTCCCCATAATACAATGTTTTTGCCTTCTTGTTCTTTTAGTTTTTTAACTTCCTGTATCGCATCTCTTGATATAACCTGTGCACCAGGCCATTTACCCCAGGGAGCTTGTTTTAAAGTATTTGAAAATACAACCTTTGGAATGCTGTTTAGTTTGTCGGCTATGATTTCAGTATCAATCGTTGCTGTTGGCCAAAAATCTGCAAAGAGTTCATATGTTACTCTTCCTAATAATATGGTGTCAATCGTCTCTAAAAATTTCAACTGATCTTCATCGGCGTATTTATTAGCTTCGGTAGATGGAAAAAAGTCCAGTTTCCCATTTTTATCTTCTGCATAGCCATCCAGTGATAGCCATTCTTCTAATATTAATTTTCGCATAACACACTTTAAAATTTACAGAGTGTTGAAAAAAGCTTGCCGCTTACATTTAAATATACGCTACTCCCTTAAAAAACAAGAATTGAAAATCACCCTTTCATTATTCCCCTTTTTGCATTTTTTTACCTCAATTACATTTTACACATCCATCCTCACACCTCACCAATCCCTTCTCTCTAAATTCCATTTTTAATACTCACCCACCAACGGGCCGACGGAGTTATTCTTATCCATTTATTTTTTTGCAATAAAGAGCTGAGGATTCAACCGGATATTTTTTATCAAGGTCTATATCATTAAAACTTTTATTTGAACCCCAGGAGAATAATTTCTCAAAAACCCGAAGCATTTTTTTATTTTTTATTTTTCCTAAAAAATAAACTTCATGCTCCTTTTCCTTTATTCCCATTTCATATAAAATTTGATTATGTTCAACTATTCCAAGTTCATGAAAATATTGCATCATGCGGAAATATTCGCATACGTTTCCGCTTTCTAATCTTCCTGCAAAGAAGAAGGGCATAAACCATCCAATAATATAACACGAAAAAGATATTATTTTCCCAATCACATAAAAACGAAACTCATAGTATTTTGATACCGGAATTTTATACTTCTGCATAATTTCCAATACTTCCTTACGATGATTCCACTCATCGAGTTCAATTTGTTTGATTGCTATTTTCTCCGTTTTATTTTTAACCGAGCCTGCATGACCCTGATAAGCAAAGGCTGCTGCTTTTTCAGCTGAATAAGCTCTTTGAAGTAAATCAATTAATGCTTTGTGGTTGAGGTTCATTTCCCGTAGCTCTTTAGAAAGATAAATTTCGTTTATAATTACTGTTAACACGCTAATTTATGCTATAAGATACAAGCCTCAAAATATATACATCTGACAGTTTTCAGTTGAAAAGATAAAAACGTATCAAGTGATCCTCCAGAACACCTGCGCCAGTGGAGCCGTTAATTTATACTGACCCTGCAACTGCTGCTATGTAGTAATTGGCAGCATAAACACCGAGTAAAACGAATAAAATGTCTTGAGGCTTTTTGTTATACGAAATCGCATAGTTGTAATTGAATTTGCCCCAATTAAATGCAGGGTCAAATCGAATTAGTTCCTCCTCCTCTTTGTTTTCAATTACGTATTTGTTGTGAAATACACCTTTAGCTTTAAAAACAAATTCCTGTTCATCCTGAAAGGTCATTACGATTTGACCTTTCCAATTCATTTTTAAATTGGCTATTTCCGTTTCATTTTTTGTTACGGCAATACTCGTTCCAAAGAAACCAACAGATTTAATATCGTAGTGGTCGGAATTAGTCAAGGTAATTTCAGCCTTATAAGAAAATATACTTTTATAAGCCAGTTCTCCTAAAAATTGGTCATTCTCGCTCAGCCGAAATGTTTTATTGTCGGTGCATTCTATTCTCATTGTGTTCTGTTTTTAATTTACGTTTCTTTTTGTCGGGCAGTTATGCCGGCGTTACAATGACCACTAGCGTTTACGGCTTGGCGATGTGGCGGTATTTTCTTTACTGGTTGCTGTCTCACCAACCATCTGTCTAAATTTCATTTCGTTTGATGGGGACAGCAACCGCTAAGAAAAATTCACTAATTATGCAGCGTTTGCAACCCCCTGTTTACTCTGCTACTTTTTAATATTCTTAATGATCGTGTCTATTGTAGCAACGTCATTATCAAACCCTCCATGTGAAGTGCTTTTTGTGTATACACCCGGGCTATGATAGGATTTTATATTCGGCAGTTGGTAGTTGCTTTGTTTTTCAAAAAACTTCTGCATTCCTAAAACGGGTGTTTTCCTGCCCGGCTCAAAAGAGTTAGAAACCAGGTACAGAAGCGATTTGGAATAGATGGAGCAATTATCTTTCAGTTCAATCTCATCACTCAAATGATACTGGTAATAGTTGCTTATTTTTTTATGCTGAATGGCTTTGAGAATAGTAACATCAAACAGTTCATTGGTAACTGCAGGTGCCATAAAATGAACCGTGTTGAACTTCCAGCCAAGACTTATCAACTTTTCTACCAAATAACTGTGCACAATACTTCCTGCTGAGTGCCCGATGAGATGAATATTAATATGACTCTTTAACTCGCTTTTAGCTGATGTTGCATATTTATACAGTAACTGACCGCCACTGTTTTTTTCATAGCTGATGGCTTTTGCATTTTCCTTCATCTCCTTCCATACTTTACTGCCAATGGGTGCTGCCAAACGTTCAAGCCGTTCATCTTTCCAATTGATGATCCTGTCGATGATACCACCTGTTGTTCGTGGTTCCTGATCAAGCAAGCTGTCTTCAATCATGTTTTTGATGGTGTTCAAAATATCCGTTTCCCACATCAGCATAATGGGAAATATCTGTGCATCATATAATTTTTTACACCACACCGCATAGCTTTCAGCAGCAGACTTTTCACCCACCAAACCACCATGTGCGTATATGGCAACATCCATAGGTTTGTTTTTTAATCCCCATCGTTCTCTTGCAATGCCTGCATGTTGCGTTACCAGCGCTTCAATATCCATTTCGGTGGTACGGTACTCTCCGGAGTTGCTCAGCCTGCCATTGTTTTCCATATCAATGATAAACGGATCCAGTTCTCTTTTTTTGAGAATGGAATCAGCAGCAATCTCCACTTTTTTATTTTTATCCAGCCGCAGTGTAGCCGATCTGGCTATGGCCAAATGAAGATCGGTGGTAACACCCATCTGCGCTACCCAGCAATCCATTGCATTCACTTGCCAGTCTTCATACCTTAACACGGCATAACCGCCGGTTCCCCAACCCTTACCCCAGGAATTCTGAATAATAAAACCTGTTTGATTATAACCAACGATCACAAAGGCATGTCCCCCATCACTCTCTTTTACTTTTCTATTGGGAATTTCCAGGAACTGATGATGATCTGATTTTTCAGGAACATCCCAACCTGCATGACAAACAGCGCTTGCATACAAAATACCCAGGTCGTTAATGGCACAATGCATGTCTTCAATACTTTTCGGTTCCACTCTGTAATAAGCACCCAACGGATAGTTTACTGAATTGAGCCACCAGTCGCCTTCTTCACCTTTAATATCAGGCTTGGGCATGTCCAGCGTTTTCCAGAAACGATTTTCACAGGCACCATGTTTATGCCAGCCTTTAATAGCACCTCTTAAACTGGAGCCTTCATCTTTTATATAGCCCGGAAATTCATCATAACGGCGGGCCATGGAATACAGCATAAAGGGTGATGCTGTAAATGACAGATTATTCACCGGATCAATCTTTCTTGCGAGATAATTCACCACCGTGGCCAATGCAAAGCCGGTACAGGCACTGGTTTCTTTTTGATGTAATACGGGAAGTTGTATTTGTTGAATGAACTGTTTGCGGGGTGCTGTTGTAACAGCGGGTTGATACATTCTGTCACGGATATCAATTTTATCGGGGACAACATTGTCTTTCCTGTTTTTCATATAGCTGTGTTTTTTAACAAAGTAAAAATTAAACGGGAATAATGCAATGGCTATGCATAAATGAAAAAGGCATTTGTGATCGTGTAAAAAACCTTTATTAGCGCAGATGCAGAAATCGACGGCTGTTTCTTTTAATTACATACCAACAAAGAAAAAAAAGTGTCTTTTAATTAACTCTAAAAAAATACACGCCAAAGCCTTCAGTATTCTTTTGTATGATACCGTTATAAAAAGGCTGGCCGCCAAAGTAAGGAGCAATAATGCTTAGTATATTTAAATGTTTATCAGGCACATTAAAATCAACTATCAGCCGTGCTTCATAGTTGTTATTTATTTTTAACTGACCTGCCTGGTTGATTATCTCAATGTAATATAGTCCTCTGGATTGGGGCTTAAAGTTCACTATAACTTCATATGGTTTTTGATTTGTGTTACAGACATACGACAAATCACCTTCGGCACTACCCTTACTGACCCATATTGCAGGAGGCCTTAAACCTGTTCCTCTTTGGGTAGCAGTGTCCATCCTGTATATTGTCATTCCAAATTGACCTCTTTGTAAACTCTGCACAATTTGAGTATGTGAACCGGTAGTTATGGTATCTGGTATTTTAAGTGCAATTCTAAGTGTGTCCCCAATTTGTATATTTTCACTATTGCTCTCAACAGTTGCAAATAATTTTACAAATTCTGTATTAAAAATATCTTTTTTATCAGGGTCGCAGGAAAATAAAAAAGCAGAGACCGTAAAAAGGAATAAACATTTTAAAAGCTTCATAAATTAAGTTATAAAAAGGCAGTGCATTACAGCACTGCCTTTAGTTAAAAATCATAAGCACCCACCCGCACCATTATTCCAGAATATCTCATCCACTTCGTTTACATTTAATCCGTATCTGTTTATTATTTCCCATTCATAATCACAAAAGAAATCAATATCAGGCCCTAATGCATCATAAAGTTGCTGGATTGTTAATCCACCAGTTCTATCCCAAAACTCTGTTGGGTCAGCATTCACAACATCCATTAAGTCATTGTAAATACCACTGGCAATCCAGTCATTGAAAAACCATCTTTCCCATTCAAGTGCATCTCTGTTAGTAATAAAGGCACTTCCCCAGGAGTTTGGTGGAACTGAACCAGCCCATCTGCTGGCTTTTTCGCCATTAGGATGTAATCTTAAAGCATGATTTGTTCCAATAAATTCAGCCCAGCTTTCTGCTATTGCAACATTTCCGTCGTCAGCATTTTGTCCACAACCATAACCTCCGCCGCATTGATCATCGGGGTGGCTTCTTAAGGTTGCTCTTATGAGATCGTACCAATAACCCTGGCCGGCTCTTTGAAAATGACTGCCGTGTCCTAATTCATGAAAAGCTGTTTGCATTAATCTTGCCGAATAACTTCTTCTTTCAGTTGTACCATTCGTTCGGATAGTAATATCTGGAAGTAAACCAGTCAGCAAATTAAAAATACTTGGAAAGTCGTTATGGGTGGCTCCACCAAGCAGGTCTGCTAAATATTGTAATGCTATAGAACCAATACTCAACCCTGATAAATGCCCTAACATGGGAGCAGAAGCATTCCCGTCTCTATCTGCCCAATGAGCATACATTGTCAATGAACCCGGGGCTCTTGTAATATTGTCAGCCGCTGTATATTGATCATGCAGATAAACGGAGTGCATTAACTGTGCCCAGTACCTGTTTTGCTGATGGTCTCTGAATTCAAAATTCACATCATTTCGCATTTGGCAGGCACCAACCCACCCATGAATATGAATTGAACCAACAATAAATTGTATTGGCAAAGTGATAATCCAGGCTCCCTGCGTATTAAATGGTTTGATGTTAACTCTTGAATTTTTGGCTTTTGTACCCATAATAGTTCCGGCAACGAATCGCCATGGAAAACGGTAATAACCATTATCATCTGTGGTTGTATGTAAAGGAATGCCAAAAACTAAGCCCCAAACCTGCATACCCGGAACATTTCTTAACCCGCCGGTTTCTGTATCCAGATACCTGACAAAGCCTGTTGGTCTTTTAAACAAACAAATACGTAGTTGATTTATTTGTTCTTCAGTATAACCAGCCTCCACAAATGCCTGAATTTGTAAAGTAGTATCCTCTTCATCCGGCAGGTAAAGCTCGTCAAGTACTACCGGGCTGATTGAGGAAGTTGTTTTAAGAATGTTTTCAATGGCTGTATTTTTCTTCGCAACGGCATAAAGCTTACCATCAGCCAATGCATTTGCTTTGGCTTCATCTATGGCAAATTCATCGTTGTAAATTTCTCCATTTGCAAATGGAAAGTTTAAGATTTGAATTGTAGTGTCTTCCTCTAATTGTTTAAGTAAGTCACCGGTTACTGTAGCAGGGTCAAATTGAATATAAGTATAAAGCCTGTCCTCCTCTACTCTGCTGTTCGATACGCTGTTTCGGTTTTGTGCTGTTAGTTTATTCCTTGCTTTCTTAATGTTTTCATGTGAAAACGGATTTACCTTCTTAGACAGGCTTACAACCTGTTTACCTGGCAGTAAACTTTCTATTTCTGGTTTCTGCTCAACTTCCTTTTTGCAGGCAGACAACATTACTATTGCACTAATAGTAACAAACGTCCAGCGGAAAATTGTGTACGATGTTTTGTTCAGGTTCATGATGAAAGTTGTTTAAAGTTAAAAAATAAAAAACGTTTATTGAGCTTTGCAGTAAACCACTCAGCATTTCGTATTGCAGGCAAATTCACTCATACGCACAGCACCCAAATAAAATTGCTTTTAAAACGGGTTCTGCCGCATTATCTATTTTGCAGTACCATAACAGCAATACAACTGTTATTAATTCCTGTACAAACATTCAGTACAGATGCACACACGTTCAGTTTTACCTCCAGGCAACCATGTTTCAGTTTACTCCTTCTGTTCTTGTTTTTTTAAAGTACGGGCTATAATGAAAAACAGGCAGCATACCTTTCCTGTGTACAGTTACTCCTGTATCAACAACTATTCTTTGATTGTGGATGTGTCCCTTATGAGGGGAAATCTGGGTATACTTTGCTAACTGGCTGCATCCTTAGCGAAGCCTTTTGAAAGCTTGTGAAAGATGATAAGGTTAGCTGTTTTTAAATAACAACTCTAAAATATATACTGAATATTCATTGTGCAATACCACAAAGCGGGCATAGCTTTACTTACTCCGGTATTTGGTTAAGGAAAATGGTTTACTTCTCAACAATGTATCTTAAATAACAGCAGGCAAAGTTTGCACTCGTCATTAAATTTCTGCAGCCCTTTACTCCGCTGCTGAGTGTAAGCTTTCGTGACTATGCCGTTAAAATGGGCGGCTTCAACAATGCCATGCGTTACACGCTCAAAAATGCAGTCATTGGTGCTTATCCTGCTTTCGAAATTGATTACAGTCTTGTATTGCCAGCAGTATTTACACCGGTTCAGTAACAGTGCTGTAAAACAGCAGGTTGATTGAATGAAGAAAGGCTGCCTTGTTGGGCAGCCTTTTGTATGAGCAGAAAGATGGATTGCTTTGCTGTTGTTGGCGTCCCCGCCAACTAACATATTTAGCCTGTTATTGCACGTTGGCGAGGACGCCAACATGAGCAAAACGGTGTTATCAACTATTGTTTGCTTATAGTTTTATTCCCCACTCATTTAACATTGGTCTCCCCAATAAGGCATTGGCTTCTGCATCATTTATAAATTTTTCTTTTTTAGGATTCCATTTTAATGGCCGTTGTAGCTGGTAGGCAATATTGCCAATATTTCCAACTGTAGCGGTACGATGTCCGGTTTCAACATCACATATCGGTTTTACTCGTGTGCGAATGGCATTTAAAAAATCTTTGTAATGATTTTCACTTTTGTACACGTGCTTTTGTTTGTCGCCAATCGGTTGACTCTTGATTGATGCCGGTGTAGTTTCAAGCTTACCACGTCCAATGCGTAGTTCACCTTCCGTACCATTGAATAATACGGCATTATTCCATTCCCATTTTTCATGGGTCATCGCTACATTGTTTTTATACTTATACGTCAGGAACGGGTGATCAGCATCGGGAGCAATCACTTCTACAGGACCGCTTTTGTCCATATCCAACGCCCATTGAGCAATATCAAACATATGTGCGCCCCAGTCGGTAACCATGCCGCCACCAAATTCTTTATAGTTCCTCCAGTTAGGATAAACATCTTTTGTAATGGGCGGGGCCAGTTCGGCATTAAATGGTTTAAATTCATTTGGGCCAAGCCATTTTTTCCAGTCTAAACCGGCAGGTGTAACTTCTTCCGGTAAATTGTAGGCAACCGGTGGAGCGCCGATATTTACTTTAATACTTTTTACGTCACCGATATAACCATTGCGGATCAATTCAACAGCCTGCCTGAATTCGGGCCACGAACGTTGCATACTTCCTGTTTGAAAAACACGATTGTGTTTGCGGGTGGCGTTTACCATTGCTCTTCCTTCTTTTACAGTAAGCGACAATGGTTTTTCGCAATAGATATCTTTCCCGGCTTCTGCGGCCCTCACAGCCATGGCAGCATGCCAATGATCAGGCGTTGCAATTACAACCGCATCAATCTCTTTCCGGGAAAGCAATTCTTTGAAATCAGTATACACTGAAATTTCCTGCCCGTTGATGGGTTGCTTGTACTTTTCCTGGTTGTTTTTTATTGTACGCAGCATCAGTTCCGTTTTGTCGTTATACACTTCACTCAATGCCAGTATTCGAATTTCGTTTGTTGATAAAAAACTATTGCTGAGTATGCGCCCTTGTTTTCCACAACCAATAAAGCCAAGCGTTATCATATCGCTGGGAGCAATGTATTTGGAACCATCCGGACGATTGCCACCCAACACATAACGGGGTACAATGATAAACCCTGCAAGAGCCGTAGCTGTTTGTTTTATAAACTCTCTGCGACTGTTGTTTGCTTGCGTTTCTTTTTTAGGTTCGATCATTGTTGTTGATTTTTATTGGTAAACAATCTTCTTCTTAAAACTTATCTGAAAATACGAAGATCAAAGTAATTGCAAAAGAGAAATAGGTGAGCCTGAAAATTTTGCTGTTGTTGGCGTCCCCTTCAACTAACATATTTAGTCTGTTATTGCACGTTGGCGAGGACGCCAACATGAGCAAACTACCAATGCTGATGCACGTGATGAGGGCCAGGAAAATGTAACAGTCAATGCTTTTGCCGGACTGGAAGTAGAAACCTATCTCGGTTTTATTTCGGCCGATGGTAAGAGTATTGCCAGCAGTATTTACACAGGTGCTGTAACAGTGCTGTAAACATTGAAGGTTTATTGCTTAAAGAAAGGCTGCTGCGGAGGGCAGCCTTTTGTATTTGCAGAAAGATGGATTGTTGAAATGATGTTGATGCTGTTAACAGCAGAATAGCATTAAAGGCAAAAAGAATTGTGTTACCGGCTTTGTTATTTTATGGCATCAACTGTTGCCACGCTCGGTTCACAGTTCTGTTTTCATGGCGGCAGGGAAATAAAGTAAGACGCTTGCTCCAACTGAGGGCTATTTTTCATTCTAATTCGTCGATATAATGACTTAAAAGCTCTACTGCTTCATGATAAATATCTTCATTAAAATGGTTATAATTACCTACATAATGCACATTCCATAAATGTGACTCACTAATTGCTGGATTAGTTGCATGATACCCTAACCAATCGATAGGGGGAATGTCAATTTGATTAGGCTGATGTCGATTTGATACAATCTCAATAAGTCTTTTTTCTAGAGTCGCTAAATCTATCTGATTCAAAACTGGTAAAAACAAATATTGCAGTTGATGGATATAATGACTGATTGAAATTGCGTCAAATGGTTGGTTGTTTTGTTCCAATGCATGTCTAACATGTCTACGAAAAACAGAAACATTAATATGCCCGTTTTGATGTAACAAAAGTCGATTATTATCATTATCGCCTGTAATACCTATCCGAACAATTTTAGCCCTTGTATTATCCCTAGCAATATGTGGGTCAAAAAAGAAATATATTCCAGATTCAATAAAATTACCTGGAATTGGATCAGCCAAGAAGTGAAAACCATTATTAATTACTCGCCCTTCAAGAACAGCGAGAATTTCATACAGTGAATTTAAAAATACTTCTCTCATAAAAAATAGCCGCTAAAGTCCGAGTAGTTGCGAAATCAGGAAATTCATTGATTGACCAGATTCTTACAATTACCCAATAGAAAATACATTGATTAAGTTATGAAATAACGCTGAATATTGAACATCAAACCCAAACCACTTCTGATGCTTACACATAGCAGATGTTACATTGTATATCTCTGCCTTTGCAAATACTTTTGTTAGCGGTTTAGGTATTTTGTATAAAGTAAACTAAGAGCCTTAATCAGATTTTAGATCATAACTGATTTGCAACATTACTTTTTGTTGATTCCTCCAATTTAAGGCGCCGATACTGATAATAATTCTCTGGTATCAAAACGCTATCCTTTCTACTGCAATACAACTTATCTTGTACTTGTCTTAACTGTTGCATTGAGGGTTTACTACCACCAATGCGTAGTTTTCTAGCGGCCTTTCTTACTTCTTCTAATGATTTTACGGCCTTATGGTTATCTAAAATTAATTTGATTAATATTACAACAAGCGGTAAGGAAGGTGCAATAAAATTAGTTAAATAACCCTGCAATGAAGCGTTCACAAAGGTTGCAACAATGAAAGAACCTATGACTACAAATAGACACGCTATTGTACAATCATTCTTAAAATGATATCTCAATTTTCGGTCATATTCCAAATTTGTTTCCTGACAACGAAGTATTGCTTCCTCATGGCTTAAGCCGTCAAGATCGATGTGATACCAATTGGTCAATGGAGCTTTAGGATTATAGACATATTTTTTTTCAGCTTTTTCTATAACCCAATTTTCAGGCTTATCCCCAGTATTTGTTTCATTCCACTCCATATTGAATATATGGCAGTCAAAAAGTTCCTGTGCTTTCGCTCCATTAGTCTTGTACTTAGATAAATAACCAGTCAAAAAAAGCAGATCAACTATCGTAATAGTAACTGAGACTAATGTTATATAAGGTGTAAGATCAATCTTCGAAATGTCTTGTTGAAAAAGTTTCAGAAAATTTAATATTACTACAATAGCAATTGTGGTTGTGAGTTGCCACCTGTATATTTTCTTAGCATTTGCATATATCACTCTTTGCGCTTTCAACAATTGCATATTTTGAGGCAACTCCTGATTTACTTTAATTGTATTCATATTTATGCTGTATAAGTAGGAAATTCTGGGCCAAATATTTCTCCCCATTTTTCAATAGCTTCTTTTTGTTTGCCATTGGTCTCCAAATCACGGGCTTCTTTTGAACGATGATAATCTAGTCTTGCTCTCTCCTGAATTGAATTTCTTTCGGTAAAGGTCAGGCTGTTTAAGTCACCTTGAAATCCTTTAGGGTCGTACAAACTAATGTGTATTTGATGATAAACATATGCAAATAGATTTGGCAATTCCATGTCAATGTATTTACTGCTGTTAACATTGGCAGTGTTGTAATAGTTTAAAACCATGCATTCGAGAAAATACGAACCCATTGTAGCTGCTGTACGACGTTTAGTCCAATATTTCATAATTCGAATTATGTCATGAACTGAAATTTGTTGTTTACCATTAGTTTCTGTTGTCCTATCCTTATCAATTCTTGGGTCAGTGGGCTTCCAATTTCCGCTGCCATCAGGAATTAAGAAATATGTCTTTCTTAAATTATCGGGGGATGTTTGAAAGCAAGGAACAATATCATATACCCATTCATAAGAATTGAGTTCTAATGTTACAGCTTCTTGATTTCGTTTTATTTCTGCTTGTTTATACGAAGGAACATTTGCTAGATATTCTTTAAACTTATTGATGACTCTTATTGAGTTAAGTACATCAGTTCCTTGATTACAAAGTGCCATTTGCTTGTTTGCTTCAGGCTGAACTCGAATTCTGTACCCACCATCAATTACTTCTCTCCAACTACCTTGTGCATGCAAAACAATCATTAAATCAATGTCATCCAAAGGCCTAATCTTGGTCTTACGTGAAAAGGAACCATAATCAATGCTCATATAATCAGGATAGAAATCCAAGAATTTTCCGTCAATGGGGAATTTCGCTATTTCAGTCACTAAATTATTTTTACTCCTCTTTGCAATATCATTTCGATCAGTGTCCAAGCGAACAACGTCTTTCATAAAGGCATCGAAAGCATTATTTACTGTTGTTGCCATAGTTAATTAATTTTCTGATTTATCGGCTTGGGAATTCATTGTTATAAAAAAGATTCCACCAATGAAAGGCATCATCAACATTTGATTCTCTTTTTTCGACTGCCTTATCAGCTCTTGTATAACCCGTTTGCACTTTCGACAATGCATCTTCCTTTTTTGTTTCAGTTGTACATGCTTTAACATATCCTGAAATTCCCATTGGATCTTGAATACTTGCCAAGTCGTTGTCGTAAAGAATTTTCATAACTCTTTTTACATCAATGTCATAAACTATAGATGATTCTCCCTCAGCATATTTTGTAGTTCTTAGTTCAAGATAGAATGAACTAATGGGAACATTATTATAAAATTTCCAGGCTTTAATTAATCTGATTAAGGGCTTCAATTTGTAGCCTAATCTTTCATCTTCTTTTTTTACATAAGCATTATGTGCTTGTGGACTTGACTTCATCCAACCACCATCATAATTTGGAATATCATAAGAGCCTTTACTTCCAACAGGAGTATCCACAAGCCCATTAAAGGTGCACGGTGTAACTTCCAAAGTTTCAGATGCATAGTTTCCAAAGGGGATTTTAACGGCGGGGGTGTTTACAGTTATTCCTTCGGTCTTCCAAAAAGTTTCCTGAAGGGCTTCTTTAACTTTTCTTAAAGTGTAAGCTGAGTCATTATATACTTTAGTTATAGGTATGACAGCAAAATAATCAGTATCACTAAAATGTCTAACTCCTGTAGAGTTTCCAAATGAACCAGTCTCAAAAAAACTATAGCACTCAAAGTTATTTTCTAGACATGATTTGACTGAATCTTTATGAGATTTGGCTTTGTCGTGTTCGGATGATAGTGGAACAAGCCACGATAAAAAGGTATCAAAACCTTGATCTAAGGTCTTTGCCATAAGCATATGTTTTGAATCAAAATAGACAAAGGATTTAGCAATTAATTTGCCAAATTATTTAGCATGTCAAATTGTCAAAATATTCAGGAGGGCAGGTTTGTTTTTGTTGACGTCCTCACACTAACATATTTCCAGCAAAGTGGCTGTGCCGCCAATATGCACCGTAAATACAAATACTCTGTGTTGGTTGCTTATAGTGAAAGATGATAAGGTTAGTTGGTTATTGGTCGGCCTAAATATAAACCTTGCAATTAATTCAAAAAATACTGCAAAGCGGGTATAGGAAGAAGTTGAAAGTTAAACGTTAAACGTTGAAAGTTAGCCCTGATCGTCGTCAGCAAGAGTTTCCAACCTTCGAAAGGTTGGAAACTCTCAGGCAGGATTTGGCTGT
>JANOIQ010000087.1:0-5067 GCA_031407835.1 Chitinophagaceae bacterium | reverse complement strand
GTAAAACTTGGCTGGTGGAAATGGCTGGGCGATGGATCTGTTCCAATGCTCAATTATGTAAGCTGGTTTGGCATCAGTGCCTTACTGCTCCTGCTGTTCCGTGTATTATCGTTTAACAAACAGAACCAATTTGCAGTAAATTTGTTATTGATTCAGTTCATGTTTTTTTTAATTCTACGTACAGTATTATGAGTTTGATCCTTTATATTTTACTGGCCTTTGTTGTTTTTTTCCTGATGGAAGGAATTACCTGGCTCACACATAAATTTGTGATGCATGGTTTTTTGTGGTACCTGCATGAAGATCATCATCAACCCAAAGGGCATTTCTTTGAAAAAAACGATGCTTTCTTTCTCATCTTCGCTATACCCAGTTGGTTATGCATTATGCTTGGTTTAATGAACCAGGTGTATTGGGTGGTGAGTATTGGTGCCGGTATTGCCATGTATGGATTGGCGTATTTTATTGTACATGAAATCATCATTCATCAGCGTTTTAAATTATTCAGCCGCTGGAACAGTACCTATGTTCGTACCATCCGCTGGGCCCATAAAATGCATCACAAACATTTGAATAAAGAAGAAGGCGAAAGCTTTGGGATGCTGTATGTTCATAAAAAGTATTGGGAAAAAGTAAAGAAAGAAAAGCAACTCAATCCCAATATCAAATAATCAGCTCAGTGAATCAGCATTATACTTATTTTTTTATTCATGCTGCTGCACTTGCCGGGCCTTTGTTACTGAGCTTTGATAAGAAAGTTGCCTTTTACAAAAAGTGGAAGTATTTGTTTCCTGCTATGGTTCTCCCCGCTTTGTTTTTTTTAGTATGGGATGAATGGTTTACAAGAACAGGTGTGTGGAGTTTCAATGAAGCGTATGTTACGGGAATTAAGCTTGGATCTTTACCCATAGAAGAAATCTTATTTTTTATTACAGTTCCTTACTGCTGTGTATTTGTATATGAATGTATCCGTTGTTATTTCCCCAGGCTGAAAAATAAAATTACCGGAACTTATTTCTTACTCCTCACAGAACTGTTATTGCTTGTTGTTGGGTTGATGAATCTTGAAAGAGATTATACAGCTTATACTTTTATTTTCACTGCTGTTTTTATAGCCTGTATTTTTTTATTCAGGAAATGGTTCAGTGGATTTGATGCCATTTCTTTCCTGGTTGCTTATCTTATTTGCCTGGTACCCTTTTTTTTGGTGAATGGTTTTTTAACAGCGATGCCGGTTGTGCTGTATAATGATGCTGAGAATCTGGGTATCCGTATGTTCTCCTTTCTTCCCTGGCCCATGCATAATATTCCGTTTGAAGATACTTTTTACGGCATGCTGCTGATACTGATGAATATTGCTTTGTTTGAAAAACTAAGGAGCAGATTCGTAAAGAAGCAGCATTAACCTCTTACTCTTGTACCGGGGCATCCCACTTTTTTATTTTTCTTGAATGAAGCCATACCCGAAGTGCGTTCATACCAGTCAACAAAAGGCCTCCAGGTAAATGTAAGCTCAACAAAATAGTAGGCATCCTTATTTTTTGAATTGCCTCTTGGTGATCCAACAGCAGGATAAGGACCACTTCCTTTGTAAGCCATCGCTACTGATTGCGGGCCACGGTTCGCCAACAATAAAGCCGGGTCGGCATATGTTGTACTTACATCATCAATATAATCGGTAAAGGTTTTACGGTAGCCAAGTTCAAGTCCTACTCTCATGTCTTCATTTAATGCGTATTCTGCACCAATGCCGATAGGAATGGCAAACTGTGTTGATTTGTATTTTTTTCTGCCCGGAGCAAATCCCTGTCCTTCTGTACTGAGCGGCTGAAGATTCACTCTGTTTCCTGCCGGATCAATTGCTGTTGGTTTAATGCGAAACAATGCACCACCTGCAAATACGTAAGGTGTCCACCACTTATCATTCAAACTGAAAATATTATACTGAGCACCGAGTTCCCATTCAAAGAGTTTTGTTTCAAAATTGAAGTTGCGGCTTTTAAAAAATGCGTTTTTATTTTTCTGATCATCTGCTCTTAATTTACTGAAGCTTACATGCGTACGGGCAATGAGGTGTTCAGACAGATCATAACGTATACCGAAACCACCAACGATTTTTGACTGTTTGAAAGTGAATGACTTTTGCTGCAGATCGCCTTGGTAATTGGCTAATCCAAAACGAAAAGAAGCATGCCAGTTCTGTCCGAATAATGCAGCTGGTAAAAGAAAAGCAAAGAGGAAAACTTTTTTCATAAACGGTTCATTGCATTTTGCCGGTTTAATCAACCCCAAATTTCAATGAAAACGTAAAAAATGTGCTGAAAGTATAAACTGATTTGTTTTAGGGGCAAACTAACCGGGAAACCCTTGGATGGTGCTGTTTGTTACAACATTGAATTATCGTGCCGTTAAAAAATCTCTCCACCAGTAACCACTGTTTTTAATGGTACGCAGTTGCGTTTTAAAATCAACATGGATTAAGCCGAATCTTGCATTGTAACCTTCGCTCCATTCAAAATTATCCATTAGTGTCCACGCAAAATATCCTTTAATATTAGTGCCTTCCTGTTTTGCTTTGAGCATGGCAGCGAGGTATTGTTGAAAATACTGTATCCGCTCTGCGTCATGTATTACTCCATTTTGCAAAGTGTCTTTGAAACAGGCTCCGTTTTCACTCACAATAATTTCTTTTACACCTCCATACAGCCAGTAGCGTTTCAGCATTCTGTAAAAACTATCTGCATTGATTTCCCAACCCATTGCAGTATGCGGCACTTTTCGGGTTGATGCTTTTACTTCACTTGCCTGTACGTATGGAATAAGCGGATTGTGTTTTACTGTAAGAGAAAAATAATTCTGTACACCAATAAAATCAAAGTTGAACTGCATCCGGTCTGTGTATTTCCATGCCTTGCTGTGCATGTGTAATTTATCCATCAACGGAAAATCATCATGCGGATAATTTCTTCCAAGTGTGGGTTCAATGAATAAACGGTTGAGTAATATATCCATTCTGTTCGCTGCTTCAATGTCTTCTTTCTTTTGTGTTGCAGGTACTACTTCGCTACAGGAAAAGGTTGTGCCGATATATGCTTTGGGCACAAGCTTGCGTATAATTCTTCCTCCTTCGGCCTGTGCAAGCGCAGCATTATGAATGGCTGGGAAGAAATTCTCCAATCCTGTTTTTCCGGGAGCATGTTTGCCCAGCATATAACCCAATGATGTAAAACCCATGGGTTCATTTAAAATAATCCAGTTTTTAATTTTATCGCCAAATTCTTCAGCGCAAAAAGTAGCGTAACGGGTAAACCATTTCAGCATGTGAACACTTGTCCAGCCTCCTTCTTTTTGCAACGCATGCGGTAAATCCCAATGATACAATGTAACAAAAGGGGTAAGTCCCAACAGCAAACATTCATCAATTACTTTATGGTAAAAAGCAACTCCTTCTTTATTCACTTTACCGATACCTTCCGGAAAAATCCGGCTCCAGGAAAAAGAAAAACGGAATACACGAAAGCCAAGTGCTTTTGTCAACAGGAGATCATCTTTATACCGGTAATAAAAATCGCAGGCTTCATAAGGTTTTGCTGCAGCTTTTATTTTTCTCGGGCGTTTAGCGAATACATCCCAGATAGAGGGGCCACGTCCATCGGTATTATAAGCTCCTTCATTTTGTGCAGCAGCTATTGCCACTCCCCATAAAAAGTTATTTCCAAACGATGCTGCTGATAGTTTCTGCAAGAGTGAAAATTTCTGCGAAGTTGATTATTTGTAATGTTAAGACTGTATGAAGTTATTGTTATATTTCAGATGAAGCTGTTTTTATAAACATTGTTATGTGAAAAAATGGCAATAAAAAAACGTTCAGCAACTGCTGAACGTTTTTTTATTAAGAGAAATGTATAATTAATTAAAGATATAACGGAAGCCCATTTGTATCTGCCATCTTGAACCCTGGCCTGTACCATTTTGAAATGTAGAGGTTAATGGTATTTGATTGGCGGCATCTAAATAAGGGAAACTGTAAACAGGTTTGCCTGCATTAACACCGGCAGTTTCAACCCGTTTAAAATTCAGCAAACCGGTTCTGTAGGTTGTTCTGAAAATACCCCAGTTTTTATTCAACAGGTTACCAAAGTTGAAAATGTCCATGGTAAAACGCAGTGTATTACGCTTGCCTCCAACATTTACAAACACATCCTGTGTAAAGTTGAGGTCTAACCTTTTGTAGAAAGGTAATAGCAAACCGTTTCTTTCAGCATATTGTCCTCTCCGTGTACTTAAATACGGATCCTGATTGATGAAGGCATTCAATTGATTCCAGATTATAGCAGTTGTACGTGTATCGGCAGCATTTACTGTTTCCAATACAATATCATTTGCATCTTTTGGAATATAAATGAGGTCATTAATCGTTTGCCCGTCATTATTTACATCCCCCACATAGGCATAACTTGCTGTTCCGCCATTGGCAGCTTCCATTGTAAAGCCAACTGATGTGGCAAGATGTTTTGCATATTCTTTACGGTAAAAAGCTGATGCAACAACACGGTGGGGTTGATTAAAACTTGAATATGAAAGTGCATCACTATTTACATCTCCTGATACAAAACGATCTCTCCAGATTGACTGGGCAATAGAACCTCCATCATTTACCGATTTACTTTTGCCATAGCTGTAAGCAATCATGGTATAAAGATTATTTACGTTACGCTGTAACTGTAATGTTACGTTGTAAGAATAACCTTTTGAAGTATTCTTCATCAGGATAGCATCACTGATATTCGGATTAGTTGCAGTGGTACCACCTGTTCCGGCATAAATTTTAGTAGAGCTGTAACGGATTCGTTTATCAGAACCAACAAGAGCTGTTCCGCTTGATGGCAGATTAACATTCTGATGATAAACTGCATTGATATCTTTTGAGAAAATACCTTCTAAGGTAGCTACGATATCAAGCGGTAATTTTTTGTCAACAGCCAGGTTTGCCCTGAACAGTTGTGGAAATTTAAAATCCTGTTCCGACACTGCAAGGTTATAACTTGTATTGGCAGCAGCATTGGC
>JANOIQ010000051.1:0-4464 GCA_031407835.1 Chitinophagaceae bacterium | reverse complement strand
AGATGAAAATACAGGAGCCATACAGGTAACCATTGATCCGAATAATTCAAACATCATTTTTGCAGATATGTGGGCAGGCCGGCAGGGGCCATGGGAGAACGGTGCATGGAATGGAACAGAAAGTGGATTGTTTAAAAGCACCGATGGAGGAACCTCCTGGAAAAAAATCATCAAAGGTTTACCAACTACTGAACAGGGTTTGGGAAGAATTGGTTTTTGCATTGCGCCATCTGATTCAAAAAGAATGTATGCAACGGTTGATGCAGGAAAAGAAGGTGGTATTTTCAGAAGTGATGATGCAGGTGAAAGCTGGACAAGAATACAAACAGATACAAGATACTGGGGGCGTGGAAGTGATTTTGCAGAAATACAGGCAGACCCCAAGAATGCAGACATTGTATATTCAGCGAACGTGGTAACATGGAAATCAATTGATGGTGGTAAATCATTTACTGCATTTCGTGGTGCACCGGGTGGTGATGATTATCATCGCATCTGGATTAATCCTGCCAATACAGATATTATTTTATTAGCCAGCGATCAGGGTGCAATCATTACAGTAAATGGCGGACAAACTTTTTCAAGCTGGTACAATCAACCCACTGCTCAATTTTATCATGTTAGTACAGACAATGCATTTCCGTATAATGTGTATGGTGGCCAGCAGGAAAGTGGCAGTGTAAGTATTGCATCAAGAGGAAATCATGGACAGATCAGTTACCGTGAATGGTATCCTGTTGGTGTGGAAGAATATGGATATGTTGCTCCTGATCCACTTGATCCGAATATTATTTACGGTGGAAAAATTACACGTTTTGATAAACGCACCGGGCAAACACAAAACATCTCTCCTGAAGCAGTGCGTAGCGGGAAATATCGTTTTATAAGAACTGCTCCGGTACTGTTCAATCCTATCGACAAAAAAACATTGTACTATGCTGGTAATGTTTTGTTCAAAACAATGGATGGCGGCAATAGCTGGCAGGTCATTAGTCCTGATTTAACAAGAGAAACGTATGATGTACCATCAAGTGTTGGCATTTATACTTCTGCTGATATGAAAACGATGGCGAGACGTGGAGTGATTTATACCGTTGCGCCTTCTTACAAAGACATCAATACTATCTGGTGCGGAACAGATGATGGGTATATTCAACTTACAAAAGATGGGGGAAAGACATGGAAGAATGTAACACCGCCGTCCATTACATCATGGAGTAAAGTTTCATTGATGGATGCCGGTCATTTTGATGTGAACACAGCTTATGCAGCAGTCAACAGAATTCGCTGCGATGATATGCAGCCGCATATTTATAAAACAACAGATGCTGGAAAAACATGGAAAGAAATTGTGAATGGATTACCCAATGATCCCATCAATGTGGTGAAGGAAGATCCATTGCGTAAAGGATTATTATTTGCAGGAAGTGAACGTGCCGTATATGTTTCCTTTGATGATGGTGAGCATTGGCAAAGCCTCCGGTTGAACATGCCTGCAACTTCCATCCGTGATTTAGTGATTAAAGATGATGACTTAGTGATTGGTACACATGGAAGAAGTTTCTGGATACTGGATGATATAACACCTTTGCGGCAAATCAGTAAACAACTTGCTGCTCAATCATCCATTTTATTTAAACCGCAAACAGCCATTCGTGTACGCTGGGATATGTACACTGATACACCTGTACCGCAGGAAGAAGCTGCCGGGCAAAATCCACCTGATGGTGCAGTGATTGATTATTATTTGAAAGAAAAAGCTTCTAATGTTACTTTGAGTATTATTATACCAGAAAAATCCATCAAATCCTATGGTCCCCGTAGTGCATATGGAACTATAAATGTAATTAGAGAATATTCAAACAAGGATACTCTTTATAAAATCGGCGATGTAAATATTCCGCATTACTGGATTCGTCCGCAACAAATCCTTTCTGCTGAACCGGGTCATCATCGTTTTATTTGGGATATGAAATACACTCCGGTGAATGTGCCACCCGCATATCCCATTTCAGCAACCTATATGAATACAGAACCCGATCAAACTTCGCCATGGGCAATGCCGGGCGAGTATTCTGTAATGTTAATAGTTGATGGGAAAATTTATTCCCATTCATTTACAGTGAAGATGGACCCAAGAGTAAAAACACCAGCTGCCGCTTTACAACAACAGCATGATTTATCTGTTCAGTGTTATGCAGGAAGAAAAGAATGTATGAAGATCTTGGAAGAGATCAGTCAATACAAACTAAAAGCGCAGAATCAACTGACAAAAGAAATCGAGACTTCTCAATCCGGTTTCAGCAGGTTACTAAATTCATTTGCTTCTGTTCATGCTGCTTTACAGGATAGTGATATGCCACCAACAACGCAACAGATCAAAGCAGTAAAAGAATTACAGCAGCAGTTCATTGAACTGAAGAAAAAATGGAATGAAGTAAAAAAACAGTAATTAAAATCTAGGGCAATTGAGCTTCTTCTTGTTGGGGTCTGTATGTTTCTTAATCCAGATGAGAGAAATTTCAATCCCACCCCTGCGTTTTGAAGCAGCAGCAAGGCGGGAGATGTTTACATCATAAGAAAGTCCTAAACGGTAACTGCCAAACTCAAGACCGGCATAAGGAATAATGGCATCGCCCACACGGAAAAAAGCACCGGCATAAACGTCTGTTGCATTATCAAAATCATCATTCACGGTAAAACCAACAGCAGCACCGAGAATAGTTTCTGATGCACCTGATTGAAATTGCTGATTGGCACTTACAAATAAAGTTGTTGCATCAGCAATGGGAAAATAACCGCCACCATGAATGGTGTAACGTGGATTCAAAACAAAATTCGCACCCTGGAATGTTACCTTGGGGCGGTTGATATGATACATGGAAGCACCGATATAAAAATTATTATAATCATTGGTGGCGCCATTATAAATAACACCTGCATTGATATCGGCATAATTGATATTCAAAAATCCATTACTGGCAAATAACTCGGCAGTGTTACCGGTAAACCCTAGTGTGGTTAATTCATCAGCAAAATCAAGTTTATTTACATCCAATTTGCGCTGCGCATAAGTTCCGCTGAAGCCAACGCCAATCTGGTGATATCCATTTTCATCCAATCCTTTATGATAAGCTGCTGATCCGGATATATAACTGTTCTTCATTACACCGCTTCCGTTTACATCATACATGCCCATTACACCCACGCCAAACTGATCATACTCAGGAATACGGTTACCCAGTATTCCAAAATCTACAGAAGCCGTTCCTGTACGGAATGCATTGTTAATCACCGGCCATTGATTGCGGTAATTCATGGCCAAACGCATTTGTCCATTAAACTTACCGGTTAACGCTGGATTTAATGTAAGCGGCGATGCAAAAAATTGTGAGAAATTAGGATCCTGTGCAAAAGACTGCAGGAAGATGAATAGCAACGGAATTAAAATGAGTTTTCTCATCAGTGATTGGTTATGAGTAAAGACGTTTTTCAAAAGCTGATAGCTGCTTGGTGTTTATTGTTACCATTACATTTGCTGTTTGGTTCCGTAGGCCAGGTCGCCGGCATCGCCCAAACCGGGAACAATATACCCTTTCGCTGTCAATTCATCATCAATGGCACCACACCAGATTTTTACCCTTGGCTCGTTCCTTGTTACAAATTCAATCCCCACTGTACAGGCAATGGCACACACAATATGAATCTCCGAAGGCTGGCCTTCTTCACGCAAATATTGAACTGTTTTAACCAATGAACTACCGGTAGCAAGCATTGGATCGGCCACAATCACCACCCTGTTTTCCAAGTTGGGACTGCTTACATAATCCAGGCTTATTTCAAAGGTTCCGTCCCGTTTATGCTTGCGATAGGCTGAAATAAAGGCGTTATCAGCCCGGTCGAAATAATTCAATAATCCCTGATGTAACGGTAATCCTGCTCTTAAAATTGTTGCCAGCACAGGTTGTTCTTTCAGCATTTTTACAGGTGAAGTACCCAGAGGTGTGGTAATTTCTCGTTCTTCCCATGGTAACAGTTTGCTGATTTCGTAAGCAGCTACTTCGCCGATGCGTTCCAGGTTACGCCGAAAACGCTGGCGGTCTGTTTGAATGTCCGTGTCTCTTAATTCAGCAACCCAGTTACTCACCAATGAATGCTGCTCACTTAAATTAATAACCATAATGCAGTTCTTATTCGTTTATCGTGTATATACCGGTTTTTAAGAAGTAATCCGGCTTCATTTCCCATCCGAAAAACAACAATTTTTTGAATTACATGTCTGCTAAAAACTGCTGCCTTAATTTTACAAATCTAAATGATAAAGTTGAACCCTTTTATCATCGGGAATAAAATCTGACAGCTTACTTTTAAAATCATAAAAAGAATGGTTTACCGGGCAATTGGACTTATGAGCAGCAGCTCACTTGAAGAACTTGAACTTGTTTTTGCAGAATTTGATGTGAT
>JANOIQ010000400.1:0-1927 GCA_031407835.1 Chitinophagaceae bacterium | reverse complement strand
GTATAAACTAAAAAATAAACTGGAACAAATTCGTTTGGGAATTGATGCGGATGTACATGGCTGGAATTATATCATCTAACTTTCTTTGTGCCCAATATAATTTTTCCATTTTTCAATAACAGCTTTCATATCATCGGGCAACTCGCTTTCAAAATGCACCGGTTGTAAACTTGATGGGTGAACAAAGCCCAGTTCCTTTGCATGCAGTGCCTGGCGTCGGCATAAAGCAAAACAATTATCAACAAACTGTTTGTACTTAGTGTAAACAGTTCCTTTTACAATCCGGTCGCCGCCATATGTATCATCATTAAACAATGGATGACCAATATGCTGCATATGTACCCGGATCTGGTGCGTACGTCCTGTTTCCAACCTGCATTCAACCAAAGTTGTGTAACCGAACCGCTCTAATACTTTGTAATGTGTCGTGGCTTCTTTACCATATTCGCCATCAGGATATACATCCATAATCTTGCGGAAACGCTGATGCCTGCCCACATGACCGGTAATGGTTCCGGTTTCTTCTTTCAAGTCACCCCACACCAGGGCAATGTATTTACGTTCAACCGTATGCTCAAAAAACTGTTTTGCTAAATGCAGACTTGCCTGTTCATTTTTTGCCAGCACCACAAGGCCACTTGTGTTTTTATCTATGCGGTGAACCATGCCAAAACGTGGAAGCTGATCTTCTGTTAATTCAGGCTGCTGCTGTTTTAAATACCACACAATTCCATTCACCAATGTACCACTGTAATTACCACTGCCGGGATGCATCACCATACCTGCCACTTTATTAACTACAACTACTGACTCATCTTCATATACAATATTGAGCGGAAGTTCTTCAGGCTTGATTTCTGTATCGGCAGGAGCAGTATCAGAGAAGGTAATGATCTCATCACCTGGTTTTACTTTATAATTTGCTTTTATGAGAGCATTGTTCACCAGTACAAGACCTGATGCAATGCCACGCTGCACTTTATTACGTGTAGCACCCTCGATCTTAGTAAGTAAAAATTTGTCGATCCTTAACGGTTCCTGTCCATTACTTACAACAAAACGCATACGTTCGTATAACTCTTCCGAGCCATCACCGTTATCGAGTTCACCTTCCAGTTCTATCAGTTCTTCTTTGCTCATTGTCTGCAAAAATAAGCCCTCAGGAATTATAAATGAATTCATTGTAGTTTTGCCGCTCATGAAGCAGGAAGTACAATTTGAGGATTTAGGGCAAATGCCGTATCAGCAGGCCTGGGATTACCAGGAAGTTTTGATGCAGCAGAATCTGAAAGTGAAGTCGGAGCTGAGGTTGGTAGCCGATAGCCAGAAGTTGGTACTGGATAGTAATAAAAATGAGATATTTTTTGAATCACCTATTAACGACTATCGGCTAACGACTAACCACTATTTACTTTTCGTAGAACACCCACCGGTTTATACATTAGGCAAAAGCGGCGATGTAAAAAATATTCTCATAAGTGAAGAAGAACGAAATGCGAAAGGCATTGAATATTTTCCAACGAATCGTGGAGGTGATATAACTTTTCATGGTCCGCAACAGATTGTTGGTTATCCCATTTTTGATTTGGAAAAATTTGAAACAGATATCGGTAAATACCTGCGCAAGCTGGAAGAGATTATTATTTTAACACTGGCTGATTATGGATTGAAAGGCGATCGCAGCAAGGGCGAAACAGGTGTGTGGTTAGATCCTGATGTAAAAGGAAAAGAACGAAAGATCTGTGCAATGGGTGTACGATGCAGCAGATGGATTACCATGCATGGGTTTGCATTTAACGTTAATACTGATCTCGATTACTTCAATTATATCATCCCCTGCGGTATTGAAAATAAACAGGTTACTTCATTGCAAAAAGAATTAGGCAGAACAGTTGACTTTGAAGAAGCCAAAGAAAGAGTGAAGCTG
>JANOIQ010000019.1:0-2661 GCA_031407835.1 Chitinophagaceae bacterium | reverse complement strand
ATTTAAAAGTGTGGGACTGTTTTTGGCCTGTTCAAAATAACGGGCACTGAAAACTTTGCTGCAAATTTTTACACTGTCGCCTACATGTTTGCCGATGTCTTCGGCGTTAATGCTGATTTGTGCAGATGCTGCTGTTGTAAGAACAACACAGAGAAGAAGAGATAGGAGGTAACGCATGATGCTGGTTTTTGCGAAGATGCATGAATAAAAGAAATGGGCAGTAGTTCATTACATCAACGGAGGGAAAAGCTTTTGAACTTCAACCTTTTTCTCAGGCGAGTCTCCTGCAAGGGACTCGCCGTGTAATAATCTGTAGCTCTCAACCTTTCCTGCAATCTGCCGGGGTTTTCCACCTGCTACACCGGAAAAAAGCAGAGGCCCTTTTGTAAAACGATAAAATTTTTATAGTTTTGTACTGCTTTGGGCTGCGGCCCAGAGCCTACGCAGCAGAGCGTTAACTCTAACGGGTTAACGCTCTGCCTGTTTTAAAGCATATGCAAACCTTCATAGATCGTTTCATTAAAAACCATGGAACGTTTCGCAATAAACAGGTGTTGCTGCCTGGTAATAATCCAAACCTCCACAATACTCTTATTCCGGTCGGGCTGCAAAGCACCGATAATTCCTTTCTTAATATCCTGAATTGTATAATCCTGTTCTGCAAGATTGAGTACGGCCACTTTTACTTTTTGCTTTGCACAACTGTAAATAATCCGGTTAATAGTCTGTTGCTTTATAACAGTTGTTTTATCGGGTGTTTTAATATCACCAATAAGAATTCCGTTAATCCGTTTGTCGGGGTTCTTACATTCAAACACATCAGGTAAGAACTCTTTTCGTAATTCCTGCTCAAAGGCTGAGAAGGTTGGCAGCATTTCAATCTTATGTCCATGATCGGCCAGTATGCGGCATGCTTACAGGTTTTGCTGCAGCTCATCTTCACCATGCCTGGAGTGCAGCCACACATAACCTCCTGATGTTGATTCATAGATTTGCGAATACCCGATCATGAGGTAAAATAAAAAAAGGGAGACTTATTTCATAGTAATAAACCAGCAATCTTATGTGGTGGTTCCGGCTGGAAAGGCTCAGCCTTCATCAACAGTTTAAGACCCTGCAACTTTCGTGTATTCGTAGCTTCAGGATTCATCGGCGGACTGAATAATTGATTCTATACATTGAAGAAAAGCCGCATGATTTGCGGAGAATAAACGACCTATTCTCCGCAAATACTGCGGTAAAAAGAAAACCTTGCGGTGAATAAATTGTATATTCACCGCAAATACTGCGGACAATGAGCGTTTACATCCATCAACTCCCCAACTGGCCCTCCTTTCACTGGAACCTGGAAAGCATTGCCTCTCTGCTGGCCGAAGTCCGTCATCAACAGGGGCGCATACTGGGCCAAATGGAAAACATCGGCTTCTCTTTACAGAAAGAAGCCTCCCTGCAAACAATCACCATGGATGTACTTAAGTCAAGTGAAATTGAAGGCGAACTGCTCGATGCAGAACAGGTAAGATCATCCGTTGCACGACGGTTGGGTATGGACATCGCCGGTCTTGTACCCTCCGACCGGCAGGTAGACGGTGTAGTTGAAATGATGCTCGATGCCACACAACAGTACACCCAACCCTTATCAGCAGAACGTTTATTCGGCTGGCATGCAGCTTTGTTTCCCACCGGCAGAAGCGGCATGCTCAAAATTGAAGTAGCCAGCTGGCGAACCAACAGCAAAAACGATCCCATGCAGGTAGTATCCGGGCCCATGGGCCGGGAGCAGGTACATTTTACAGCACCCGATGCCGACAAATTAACCAATGAAATGAACCGCTTCCTTCATTGGTTTAACGCAGAACAAAACACCGACCCACTGATAAAAGCAGCCATTGCACATCTCTGGTTTGTAACCATCCATCCCCTCGATGATGGCAATGGCCGTATTGCCCGTGCCATTACCGATCTGCAGCTGGCCCGTACCGATAATACCCCGCATCGTTTTTACAGCATGAGCACACAGATTCGTAAAGAACGCACAGCGTATTACAATCTGCTCGAACAAACACAAAAAGGAACCCTTGATATTACAGAATGGCTGCTCTGGTTTCTCAACTGTTTCAACCGTGCCCTCGCCGCAACCACCGAAACATTGACCGCCGTTTTTAAAAAAGCAAAGTTTTGGGAGCAGTATGCCTCCACACAGTTTAATAACAGGCAGCAGCTCATGATTAATAAACTGCTCAGCGGTTTCGAAGGAAAGCTCACCAGCTCCAAATGGGCAGCCATCACCAAAAGCTCTGCTGACACTGCATTGAGAGATCTGCAGGATCTGCTGCAGAAAAAAGTAATTGTACAGGAAGTTGGCGGAGGAAGAAGTACAAGCTACCGTTTGCTGTAAAAAAATAAATACTGGCTGCAAATAAAAAAAATGAAATGCAATAGTAATGTAACCGGCCATTGTTTTTCAAAGCATCGTTCCTTGCGTCGCATGCCGACGTTTCAATCGGCATCGAGACCGAAGCGTCTCGACTCTTGTACGGCAATGCAATTGGCAGCAATAAAACAACACCCTTAATAAAGTTTACAATCTATCAAAACGTGACTTAAAGGCAAATGTACTTTAAGTCACATAGAATAGTATTGTTCCATGGAAATGAAAAC
>JANOIQ010000657.1:0-11238 GCA_031407835.1 Chitinophagaceae bacterium | reverse complement strand
CTTGCGTGGCTCAATCGAACAAATGTTACGAATCAATCGGAGTATCCGGGAGCTCAAGATGCGCTCAAATGGGCCGCCGCAACTTACGTAGTTGCAGCGTTGGCTTCAATTGTAACACTGGTACAGTATGTTTTGATTTATTTAAGCAGACGAGATTAAACAATACAGGGAAACAGTACTTGTAATTATTTGTTTGTAAGGGATATTTTATGTTACACATATTTATATGTGACAATTATGCAACATTTTGTATCAAAAAATTGTCATTTATTTGGAAGCAGACTGTTTACTTTATGAAAATGCTCCTATTTTTGAATAACTAAACTAAAACTACGCAATATGAGAAAACTGCTATTCTTATTGATTAGCCTGTTGACTATTTCCAGTCAAGTATGGGCACAAACGAAAAAAATAACGGGTAAAGCGATTAACAGCAAAGATGGTAGTCCTATATCGGGAGCTACTATTACTAGCAATGGAAGATCAGTTGGATCTACCGATGTTACAGGCGACTTTTCCGTTATAGTTCCTTCTGGGGCAAGAAAACTCGGATTTTCCTTTGTTGGATTTAATGACATTGAAGTTACTATTGGCGAAGGACCAGTTAGTGTTTCAATGACAGAGGGCGAATCTAAATCCATTTCTGAAGTAGTTGTAACTGGTTATACTACCACCCAGCGTAAAAAATTTGCGGGTGCTACTTCTAATATTACACCAGCTGAAGTAAGAAAACAGCCTTTTGGTTCCTTTGATCAGGCATTACAAGGACAAGCAGCCGGAATTTCAGTTGCTGCCAATAGCGGTCAACCTGGCGCAAATGCTGTTGTTCGTATCCGTGGTAATGGTTCAATCAATGGTGGTAATGTTCCTCTGTATATTATGGACGGAATTGAAATCAATGCTGCAGATTTTGCATCTCTAAATCAGGGTGATTTTGAAAGGGTAGAAGTGTTGAAAGATGCGGTTGCAACAGCACAGTATGGTTCACGTGGAGCCAATGGTGTTATTGTTATCACTACCCGCAGAGGTCGTGCAGGTCAAATACAATTAAACTACGATGCACAAGTTGGTTTTAGTGAGTTGCCAAAAGACAGGTTGGTAATAATGAATAGCAAGGAGAAAATTGATTACGAATTGCAGCGTGGAAACCCTTACGGATGGACTACTGCAGAAGCAGATAGTCTTCGTAATGTAAACTTTAGCTGGAGAGATGCCCTGTTTCAAACTGGGGTAACACATCAACATCAGATCAGTGCTTCAGGTGGTTCTGCTGCTTCACGTTTCTTTGCTTCATTGTCTTACATGGATCAGGAAGGTATTGTGAAAACAACAGGATTAAAACGTTATACTGCTCGTATTAATGTGGACAACAATATCAAGAATTTCCGATTTGGTATGAACATGCAGGCAGGTTTTTCAAGAATTACAGCAACGAGTGAAGGTAATACCGGATTATCAACTCCTTTGAATGCAATTCGTTGGGGAAATCCATATGAAAGAGATTACGATCCAACAACTGGAGATTTTCAGCAATTCGGAGGTCCTGGGTATTTAATCTCTGGTCAGCCAAACCCTGCTATGGAACTCCTTCTTGATTATAATTTCTCTAACCAGATCAAAGCAGTTGCTACTTCTTATCTTGAGTATCATTTCTCATTCCTGAAAGGCCTTAACTTAAGAACAAACTGGGGTGTTGATTACTCAAATAATGAAACTGCAAATTTTAATGATCCCCGAACAGCAGGAGCGCAAGCGAGAAATGGTGCACTTTCAAGAGGGTCAGGTTACAATTTCCGCTATACTGGAACCACTTCATTAAATTATAAGCAAACTTTTGGTAAGCATGAAGTTGAGGGTGGTATATTCACTGAGGTTGTGAAAAACCAATCTCGCAATTTTGGATTTACTGCTTATGGCTTTACTAACGGATTTAAAAACGAAGCGGGAATAACACAGGGAAGTGCTGCTAATACCAATTATATTCCAGCTGTTTCAGGTGGTGGAAGCAGAAACGGTATCCTTTCTTACTTCGGAATATTTAACTACGGTTACGATCAAAAATATTATATCACATTAGTAGGTCGTAGAGATGGTTCTTCACGTTTTGGTGTAAATAACCGTTTTGCAAACTTTGGTTCTGCTGGAATTACTTGGTCTGTAAAAGACGAAGGATTTATGGCGAACGTAAACTTTTTTGACGATTTACGTCTTCGTGCAAGTATTGGTACTAATGGTAATAACAATACTCCTGGTGCAATTGGCGACTTCCCCATTCCTCAATTTGGTGCTACCAGTTACGCAGGTGTTGGTGGTTGGGGGCTGTTAAGAGCAGGAAACTTAGACTATCGCTGGGAAACAAACCGAACAGTTAATATTGGACTTGATTTTGCTATCCTGAAAAGAAGATTGAGTGGTACTGTGGAGTTATATGATCGTAAAACAACAGATTTGTTTGCAAGTAATTTCATTGATCCTCAAAATTCTGGTTTTGATCAAATACAAAGCAACTTCGGAAGTCTTCGGAACCGTGGTATTGAATTAACACTTCGTGGTGAAGTAATTAATAGCAAAGATTTTAATTGGACAATTACCGGGAATGTTACATACAACCAAAACAGAATTCTTGAGCTTATCCAGGATTCAGTGGTTACAGGTGTTACAATCTTAAAAGAAGGTAAACCATTAAATACTTTGTATCTGGTTGAGTCTGCGGGTGTAAATCCTGCAAATGGTAATGCTCAATATGTGAACAAATTTGACAAAAGCGTTACAATGGTATATAGTCCAAGTTACCGTAACTATTTTGGTACTACAGACGCTCCCTGGTTTGGTGGTATTACAAGTACCTGGAATTACAAAGGATTTGATTTGAGTGCTCAATTGAACTTTTTCCTTGACAGGGTTCAGTATAACAATGATAAAAATAATTTAACCAACCCTACATACTTCTTTGATAATATGCATGTGGAAGTACTGAAAGAGTGGCGCCAACCTGGTGATATTACAAATGTCCCTCGACCAACATCAGGCACATCAGGTGGAACTGCTCCTGCAAATCCATACCAGTCAACAACAACAAGATTTCTGGAGGATGCCAGTTTCTGGCGGTTGCGTAATGTAACATTTGGCTATACTTTCGATTCTAAACTTTTGGCAAAAGCGAAGATGCGTTCTGCTAGAATCTTTGTACAAGGTCAAAATTTGTGGACTGCAACCAAATTCCAAAGTTTCGATCCTGAAACAACTGGTGCTTCATTGGTAGGTGCGCAATACCCGGCTTTAATTCAAACAACAATTGGTGTTAACATTGGATTTTAATCACCTAAAAAAAACTATTATGAAATTTAAAAATATTAAAAAAGCATTGATCGTTTTTGCCACTGTTGCTACTTTGCACGCATGTAGTAAAAAAGAAATTATTGAATTAACACCTGAATTTTCACTTGATGCCCTAACCAATCCATCAAGTATGAAACAAGTAGAAGAAGTATTAACTGGTGCTTATGCGGCATTTAGATCTGACAATTATTATGGATCAGGTAGCGGTACGGGTTCTGGTTGGGCTTTAATGCCGGATGTAATGAGTGACAATCTGTTCGAAAGTGCCACAGAAACTTTAGCTAACTCCAGAGCAATGGCCGATTTCATATATAATGCATCTACCGGTCAAACTCTAACACTTTACTCTGCTCCTTACAATGTTATTGCTCTTGCAAATATTGTTTTAAGGGACGTAGATAAATTTACAACTCCTCAAAACCAAACTCTTGCTAACAGGTTAAAAGGTCAAGCTTATGCAATAAGAGCATTAGCTCACTTTGATTTGTTCCGTTATTTTGCAACTAAGTATGACAGAAACAGCACAACTGACCTTGCGCTTGGATACACAACAGAGTTTATTGTTTCTGCTGAGTTAAAACCAGCTAGGTTATCAAACAAGGACTATTATGACCGCATGTTTGCTGACATTAACCAAGCACTTACTTTGTTAGCTAATATTGATAAGCCAATTAATGCTGCAAGTGGTTTAACCCGACCTTTTATTGATCGTAATGTTGCTTATGCTGTTTTGGCACGTATTAATCTTTATGCAGGTAATTGGGCTGATGCTACAACTGCTGCAACAAATGCGTTAAGCGGTCGCCCATTAGCAACAACACAAGCTGCTTTCTCAGGTATGTATAATCAAACAAACCGTGGAGAAATTATCTGGAATGTGCAATTTGAAGCTGGACAGTTTGGTCCTTCTTATCTTGCTTTTTTTGTAACAAGTAATCGTAGCTACTTCCGGCCTTCTTACGATATTGCCGTAACCGCAGGTAATTCTGGTTTAATCCAAAGCAATGATATTCGTTTTAGCGCTTTCTTCAGTGTTGTTAGTACTGCCGGGCTTGGTACTGGTACTCAGCTTGGTCTTACCAAGTATAAGGGTAAAGGAACTGCAAATGATGGTAACGCTAACTTCCCAGCAATACGCAGCGGTGAAATGTATTTGATCCGTGCTGAAGCAAACGCCCGGTTGGGTGGGGCAAATGAAGCAATTGCATTAGCCGATTTGAATACATTGCGTGCAGCACGAATTACAGGCTATGTGCCTGTAGTACTTACCGGCGCTGCATTGATAAATGCAATTGCAGATGAAAGAAGAAGAGAGCTTGTTGGAGAAGGTCATCGTTTCTTCGATCTGAAACGTACAACCCGTACTATTTCAAGAGGGGCACCTTGTGGCAATACGGCGGTTTCGGCGTCAGGCGCATGCACATTATCTTCTACTGCAAGAGAGTGGGCATTACCAATTCACGAACAAATCCGCAATGCAAATCCTAATATCGCACAGAACCCTGGTTATAACTAAAATTAATATTAACTATTAAAAACCCAGTCTAAAAAGCTGGGTTTTCTGGTTTTGCATACATCAGATTTTTGTAAAAATCTATCTAAATTTTTAAAATATCTTCTTTCAGCAGCAATAAGTCGTTTTTTTTTGTCTATAATTTTAGCAACTCCCAAAAATCACTTATTTTAGGGAATATTTAACTCCAAAACTTAACGCATGAGAAAAAAAGTACTGCACTTAATGGCAATTCTATTGCTGTTTGGCACCCAAACATTGTGGGCACAAACAAGTAAGGTAACAGGTAAAGTTACCGACTCCAAAGATGGGTCTCCCTTATCAAATGTTACAGTAAAAGTAAAAGGCGGTGGAACTACAACATCCGAATTTGACGGGTCATTTTCAATTGTTGTAAAAACACAGGAAGCAACTCTTGAATTTTCTTACATCGGTTACACAACATTATCTGTAAAAGCAAAAGCAGGCGAATCTGTAACAATTTCATTGGAAATTGACCAGAAAGCATTGAGCGAAGTTGTTGTAACAGGTGTGGGGGTTGCAACAAGTAAAAAGAAACTGGGTATTTCTGTTGAGTCAATTACTTCGGATAAATTGCCACCAGCACCTTCTGCTTCTGTTGATCAGGCATTGGTTGGTAAAATTGCAGGTGCGCAGATAAGCAGCACCAACGGTTCACCCGGAAGACCAACCAACATTTTATTACGTGGTATTAACACCATTAACAGAGGTACTTCACCTATGATTCTGATGGATGGTATTGAAGTAAGGGCAACCGATTTGAATTCACTTGATTTAAGCGGTATTGAACGAATTGAAGTAGTACAGGGTGCTGCTGCTGCAACCATTTACGGTGCGCAGGGAGCTAACGGTGTCATCCAGTTGTTTTCTAAAAAAGGGAAACCCGGGAAAATAAGAATTGATGTTTCATCGAATGTTTCTATGAACACCATGTTGAATAATGGTGATGTGCGTAAGGCAGGTCTGCATCCATTTACAACAAATTCAAACAATGAAGTAATTGGTTCTTCAGGCAACCTGATTAATCTGGATCCTGCAATCAGCGTTTACAGAGAAAATGTACAGGTGAATTTAGTTGATCCTGCAACAACTACCAGTAAGGCTTATGATAAAAATTTGAAGTATTACGATCATTATAAAATGTTTTTTCAAACAGCATATACTACTAATAACTCTATTACTATTTCAGGTGCAAGAGAAAAAATGGATTTCAGTTTTTCCGGATCTGATAACAGGCAAACCAGCACGTTCAAAGATAATGGGAAATATTCCCGTTCAAATTTGCTGTCTAATTTAGGTGTTGAGCTGGCTAAGAATTTAAAATTCCGAAGTATTACTCAATTAGTATATACCAAGAACTCGTTAAATGATGCTACCGGCAGAGGTATCATTTTTGCTTTAAATAATTCCAGGCCATTTGCCAATTATGATTACAAAATGCCTGATGGAAATTATGGTTATTACTTTGGTGACGCTACAGGTGTTAACGGGTATAATCCCAATTACAGAAATCAATATTCCAGCAGTCTGGATAATAAAATTGACGTAGTTCAAAATTTCAACCTTAATTACAAGCCAATTAAATTCTTAGAACTGGATGCAAAATATGGATTAAACTATCAGACACAGGATGTGGTATATGATGTAAAGCCACAGGATGATAATGCAAGTGCAAAATTCTGGCAAACACGTTGGTGGACGGGGAACTATGCGCCAACACCATCAGTAGGTACTTCCGGTTCAATTGATAATTTCAGATACAGAACAACCTTCCAGAATTTCATTGCATCCGCAACAATTAATACGGACTTCAAGGAAGATTTTAATATTAATATCCCAATAAAAACAACCACACTTTTATCGTTCGACTACCGTAAAAATGTATTTAAACAATATATTACCTGGGGTGCCGATGCTCCGTTCTATACGCCATATACAGCAAGCCAGATGGTTACTTACCGTATCCAGTCTGACTATACGGAGCCCTTTGTTACCTATGGATATTTAGTTAACCAGCGTATTGAGTATGGTGAAATTGCCGGTGTTTCAGGTGGAGTAAGAAGTGATTATTCTTCTGCATTTGGTGGTGGTTCAAAGCCCTTTACATTCCCCCGTGGTGATGCATATCTCCGAATTTCCTCTTTTGATTTTTGGAAAAACAGCAAACTTGGTGATGCGTTAACTGAGTTTAAATTAAGAGCAGCCTACGGAAAAGCAGGTATTCAGCCAAGGCCTTTTGATCGCTATTTAGTTATGAATACAGCTAACATGGGTTCCAATGTAGCATTTACAATTCCAACAAATAATCCAAACCCTGATCTTGAAGTTGAGGTTTCAAAGGAACTTGAAGTTGGTTTAGATATGACTTTTAAAGGTTTAAAAGGAGATTGGTTAAGCACCATAAATATTTCAGCTACTTATTGGGATAGAAGTACAGCTAATGCAATCTATAATGTAGATATTCCCCCAAGCACAGGAACCGGCACAATTAGGGACAATGCGTTTGGTTTAGCATCGAATGGCCTACAGGCGTCGTTAAACGTCAATGTTTTAAAAAGTAAAAATTTCAACTGGAGTTTTATCACAAATTTCAGCAAACAAAGTTCGAAAATAACTTCGGTAAAGGGTGGAACTGAAATTGTTGTATTGTCTAACGCCGGCAGCAGCAACTATGTATTAAGACCTGGTGAAAAAATTGGCCAGTTGTATGGCAACTTATTGCTAAATGCTATTGATGCAATAAACCCTGCTACTGGTACACCTTATATTGCAAAAGCTTTACAGGCAAACTATACCTTAGCCAGTAATGGATGGGTGGTTGATAAAGCTACCAAACAGCCTTATGTTACTCCTAACAAAGTAAGCTTTGGGGATCCGAATCCTAAATTCAATATGTCCTTTATCAATGACATTAATTTTAAAGGAAACCTGAGTTTTTCTATGCAGTGGGATTGGGTATATGGCAGCCACCTGTATAACCAAACAAAAGAATGGATGTACAGAGATGGGATACATGCCGACTATGCTAAAACAATCAACATTGACGGGCAGGCGGGTGCCTACACAGCTTTTTACCGTGGCGTTTATGCACAGGTACAGGCGAATGGTACAAAAAACTATTTCTATGAAGATGCTTCTTTCTTCAGGTTGAGAAATATTTCTCTTGCATACGATCTGGCAAAACTCATTAACGTTCCAGCCATTCAGCGCTTACAGCTTGTTGTGATGGCACGCAACATGATCACCTTTACAAAATATACCGGCTTTGATCCTGAAATCAGTTCGGGAACAAGTAACTCTTCTTTTGACAGAGGTGTTGATCACAATACTGTACCCAATCTTAAAACTTACCAGGTTGGAATTAATGTAGGCTTTTAACAACTAAACAATTAAGCAATGAAAAAAATTCAAATCATACTTTTTGCAACAATACTTTTTTGCAGTATCAGTTCCTGCAAAAAGCAATTAGAAGTAAAAAATCCCAATCAACCAGTTCCTGAAAGTGCTATTCCTGAAGCGGGTACTATTGCTCTTGCACAAGGAGGTGTATACCGAAACGGATTCAGAGATCTTAAATATTCAGATGGTGTTTACGGTTTCTTTTGGTCGGGTGCAATTGGTTTTCATGAAATGATGGGAGACGCTATCCAAGTAGAGGCAGCGAATGCTTTTATCAATCAAATTGGATGCCCTGATAAGTTGACTCTTGATAATGGTACAGTCGTACTGAACCCGAACTCTCCTAATACGCAGTATGCGTTAATAAGGAATGTGATTAATTTCAATAGTAACCAAGGTCAAAACACCCTGTTTTATGAGTGGGCATATATGTATTCAATGATTAATACATGCAATACTATATTGTATACTGTTGAAAAAACCAACTTTGTATCAGAAGCGGCAACCAAAAAAGCTACCATCAAAGCATGGGCTTATTGGTGGAAAGGGTTTGCCTATGCTCGTATAGGGTCTATTTATTACGCTGGTTTAATTAATAATTCAGATGGTGCTATTGTAAATAATACAGCCGGTGCTACAAACGCAAATTATGTAACTAAGGAGGCCATCATAGCAGAATCAAACAGGGTGTTGGATTTGGCAACAGCAGCTTTAAATGGAGCCACTGTAGTAACTGCTTATAATGAAGTATTAGGTAAACTTATCCCAAGTTTCTGTCAGGTTGGTAAAGGAGGTATTTTAACCACCGATATGTGGAAGAGAAATATTAATACCTTAAAAGCAAGAAACATACTGGTTAACACACCGGTAGCAATCATGACAGCAGCTCAATGGACATCTATTCTTACTCTAACGAATAATGGAGTACTTGCAACAGATAAAGTATTTACCGGAAGATCAAACAGTGCAGGTGATTTCCTTTCTCCTACAACTGGTACAGTAGCTTCCAAAGTACAAAATGCATTGGCAGGCGGTAATACTTATAAATTAAGTGAACGCTTGGTGCAGGATTTTAAAGCCGGAGATAAACGCCTTGCGAATAACATTGCACAAACAGTTACATGGATTGGAAACGGTGACAGGGGTCATGTGTTCAATACCCGATACAGATTAATCAACAAAGGCGCAGGTCTTGCAGGAGTAAAGGTTTATACTAATACTGATGCTGGAGCAGAGGAACTTTACCTGGCCAGCAGTTATGAAGAAAATGAACTGATGAAAGCTGAAGCATTGATTTATACAAACAGTATTGATCTTGGTTTAACTTCAATAGATGCCGTACGCACTTCACAAGGTGCCGGCTTAACAGCTGTAAGCGGAACAGGTCTTACACTTGCACAGGCGAAAGAAGAATTAAGAAGAGAAAGAAGAGTAGCACTTCCTTTTATCGGTTTATCTTTTTATGATGCCCGCCGTTGGGGAGTTATTAATCCTGTTTCACAAGGTGGGGGAAGAACTGGTGCGGTTGTAATAACCGGCGCTGGTGCTGTTAATACAAATGCCACTATTGAATACAAATTCCTGGACTATTGGGATGTTCCGGATAATGAATTGGTGTATAATCCACCTGCTACAGGCAGTGCTCCAGTAAAGAATCCAAAAAATTAATTTGGAATGATAAAAAAAAGAGACCCACATCGGGTCTCTTTTTTTTTGCCGTTTTATGTAATCACCCAGTTACTGCATTTTAATCAATTTACTGTATCAGGTTTATAGCCGTAGTTATTAATAATTCCTTCAAGAATATTCAGCAGCAAATTTTCTTTTTACATTAGAGTTATCTTACATCAACCAGAATGAGGAAAACCTTTCTTATTTTTGCCTAACATCTGTTAGGAAATGCAACCAAATATGACTTATCCCCCATTTAATAAAATACGCATTGTTACTGCTGCCAGTTTGTTCGATGGTCATGATGCCGCCATTAACATTATGCGGCGAATTATGCAGAGCAAGGGTGCTGAAATTATTCATCTGGGTCACAATCGCAGTGTACATGAAATTGTAGAATGTGCTATTGAAGAAGATGCACAGGGTATTGCCATCACCAGTTACCAGGGTGGGCATGTGGAATTTTTTAAATACATGAAAGATTTGCTGGATGAAAATGGTTGCGGTCATATCAAAATATTTGGCGGAGGTGGAGGAACAATTCTTCCGACAGAAATAGATGAACTGCATCAATACGGCATCACAAGAATCTATTCACCTGATGATGGACGGCATATGGGATTGGAAGGAATGATTGAAGATGTAATAAAGCAATGCAGCCCCCTCCCAACCTCCCCCAGTGGGGGAGGAGACTGGCAACAGTCTGACTATTGGCAAGCCTCAAAAAAATGGAACGGTATTTTACCGTTAGGTGAGAAAAAAGATATCAGAAAAATTGCAAGGGCAATAACATTTGCAGAAAATGAAATGAATGAAAATGAATTATTTTATGATGGGTCTTCCATCACAGTTAATCATTTCAAGGCCGACCCGATACTATATGCAAAGCTGAAAGATTTTGCATTGATTCATCGAAAAGAGCCAACTGTTGCAGAATCTGTTCTTTGGGACAAACTCCGAAATAAAAAAGAAGGATATAAGTTTAGACGTCAGCATATTATTGGTCAGTTTATTGCAGACTTTATTTGTTTATCAAAGGGATTAATTATAGAAGTAGATGGCAATTATCATCAACTTCCTGAAATAAAAATAACAGATGAGGAAAGAACAAAACTTCTTCAAGAATCCGGATTTGATGTTATTAGATTTACTAATGATGAAGTGTTATATAGCACTAACGAAGTAATTGAAAAAATTCATAAGCAACTTAAAAGGCTTCCCGATAAAAAGAATGTTGAAATAAATAGTGAGGCTGATAAAGCCTCCCCCACCGGGGGAGGTTTGGAGGGGGCACC